>JAJZVR010000140.1 GCA_021847065.1 Planctomycetota bacterium
CGTTTGCGGGCGGTTTCAAAACCGACTTTGAGAATGCGGGTTATTTCATGTTCGCTGTAGGCCAGCGTATCAACCGCTTTGCGTTCCGGAGCCGAACCGCTGATGCCCTGCGGCTGGCCATAATACAACCCGCCGGTCAACTCGCGGATAATCATGATGTCGATGCCATTCTTGATGAGTTCCATTTTCAACGGGCAGCGGCTGGCCAATCCCGGGGGCAATAAAACGTGGCGTAAATTGGCGAACAAACCTTTGCGCAGTTCCAGCAGCGCCACGCGTTCGGGCCGTTCTTTTTGCGGCAGGGTCTGATCTCTATCCGGCAGGCCCACAGCGCCAAATAAAATAGCCTGATTACGTCGGCAGATTTCACGGGTGGATGCGGGCAAAGCTGTGCCATGCTTATCAATGGCGGCCCAGCCGACATCGGCAAATTCCGAATGAACAGTGTGTTTGAATTTCTTCGCCACAACATCCAGCACGCGCATGGATGCATCCACGACTTCCGCACCAATGCCATCACCGGGCAACACCGCAATATGCAAATCCATCATTTAACTCCGCAAGCATAAAAGCCATCGTTTCAAGACCGGAAACAGTAATGGCAAATTCCCCAGGAGGCAACTGCCGTGCGGTAAGAATTTATTTAATCGGGATCGCCGTTTTTTTTTTTGCCGCAAGCTTCGGACGATTCGCCACGGATCACTTCGGCTGATTCAGCTTTGCCAGGGATTCATAATATTGCCGCACCAGGGATTGGTATTGCGGCAGGGTTTGATGCCGCAGGGCATTGAGAATCATATTGCGTTCCCGCGCGGGCAAATTGCCCCACTGACGCTTGTTGGAGGTAAATGATTTAAGATCGCCGGGATTCATGACCCCGCCTCCGGGGATGTAGGAGTTTTTTGCCGACTGGCTTGGTGTCATTGGTGAGGTATTGGATCCGCTGGCCTGTTGCGTGGACATGGACTGCTGTTCCGGCGATTTTTTTTTCTGCTGGCCGCCACTTTTTCCCTGCGATTGCTCCGCAATTTTAATGAGCTGATCGAGTCGACGGATAATTTTCTTCTGCACGGCCTGCGTTCGGGCACCGGCATCGGCGGTTTTAAGCCGCTGGGCGCTGGTGCTCATGCCCGCAATCACCGCGTTTAGATCAGCATTAATCTGCTGCGGCGAGGGCTGCGCCGCACTGTTGTTTGCATTGAGCCAAGGCCAGCCCATCATGTCAAATTGCGCTTTAGGACTTAATGCCCCAGTCTGGGGTAATATATCTGATCCGGTGGTTTTTGTGTTCACCGGCTTACCAATATGAAAGGGCAGGATCAGCGGCTGCTGCGCGCCGGAGGTGGCGGTATCAGCCGTAAATGCCTGACTTGCCGATGCTGCAAAAACTATGACCGAGACCCCCAGCAAGGCCGCCAATATGGAATGAAAGAGACAAACGCGTTGAAATCGGGAAATTGAATAGTCAAAACTGCTGCACATCGGTGACACCTCATGTCGATTTTCTGATTATACCCATTGCCGGTGTTAGCGGGAAATGAAGGCCCGTGCGGTTCAAAAAAGGCCGCAGCCACTGACGAGCAAAGAGTTGCGGAGAGGATATTTTCCGGATTTTAAATCAACTGGCTCAACTGGTAAGTTTTATAACTGATATTTTCGTGTTTGTGACAATAATATCTTTTGACATTATAGTTGCAAAACGTTCCAAAATGTTTTAGAATCTTCCATAACTTGCCGATGATGGCGTCAGGAGGCATTGGTATGGCTGAATCTGGTTCCGCAGTTTTGGATCGCAAAACGGTCGAAAATCTTGTCCGCGAGTCATTGCGTCAGCGTTTGGCCGGTGAAGGGCGCGTGATAAAACCTTCGAGCCACAACGGCGGCCCCAATCCGCTGGTGGTGAACGTATCGGCGCGGCACATGCACGTTTCTCAGGAGGCGCTGGATGTGTTGTTTGGACCGGGTTCCAAGCTGACCAAGCTTAAAGATCTGTATCAGGAAGGCGAATTCGCCAGCGAACAACTGGTCAATATCATCGGCCCGCGCAACCGTATGATTCCGAGCGTTCGCATATTGGGGCCAATCCGCAATTACACGCAAATTGAACTTAGCTACACTGATGGGATATTTATGGGCATTGATTTGCCGCTGCGAACCAGTGGTGATCATAAAGACACGCCGGGCATGGTAGTGGTTGGCCCGTATGGCGCGCTGAATATGAAAAACGGCGTGATCCGGGCGATGCGGCACGTTCACATGAATACGGCGGATATGGCGCACTACAAGGTAAAAGACGGGGATATGATGAAACTGGCCATCCAGGGTCCATGCGGCGTGGTGTTTGATAACCTGCGCGTGCGCGAGCATCCGAAGGTGCGGCTGGAAGTACATATTGATACTGATGAAGGAAACGCGTGTGATCTGGAATCAGCCACGCGTATTGAATTAATCCGCTGACACGACCGGCGGTGGAAATACAGGTCGAATTTTTTAGGAGTTGTTATGGCACAGGCATTAGGCATGATTGAAACCCGCGGATTGGTAGCGCTGATTGAAGCCAGCGATGCCGCGTTGAAATCCGCCAGCGTGCAAATGATCGGCTGGGACAAAATCGGTTCCGGCATCGTGACCACGTTCATCACCGGGGATGTAGGGGCGGTGAAATCAGCGGTGGACGCGGCGGCGGAAGCGGCCGGAAAAATTGGCGAAGTGCTGGCGGTGCACGTTATTGCCCGTCCGCATGAGGATCTGGTCAATGTATTGCCGAAGAGCAAGGCCGCGGCCGCGGCAGGCGTTCCGGCAAAAAAGTGACCGCACCGCAATGATGCAACAGGCCGGGTGCCCGTGTCCCAATCCGGGGCGTCGGAGCAAACCCGGTCCAGGCACCGTTGCCGGTGGATTGTTACAGGTTAAGACAAAACTTTTATAGGAGCCAATATTATGGCACATGCACTGGGATTAATTGAAACCAAGGGTCAGACCGGCATTGTGGAAGCCACAGATGCCATGCTCAAGGCGGCGAATGTATCGCTGGTGAAAAGCATTCAGATTGGCGGAGCTTATGTGACGGTGATCGTCAAAGGCGATGTCGGTTCGGTCAAGGCGGCGGTGGAAGCCGGTTCGGCTGCAGCGCAAAAGACCGGTGAACTGATCGCATCGCATGTGATCGCCCGGCCAACCGAAGGTCTGATGGAAAACTTCTGATCGCACCCGGCGGACCGGCGCGCCGCGTTTGCGACCTTGTGTATTCGCGGATATGCGCCCCCGGCGAGCCGGGGGCTATTTTGAGGGGTGCCGGGGCGCAAAGCGGTGGCACGACGCGCGGCTAAAGGGGCGATGGAATGCCCGACACTTTGGCCGCCCTGAAATTGTTGTATTGGATTTTGAATGATTGTTCTAGTTGCCAATCTTGGTTCCACGAGCTTTAAGTACAAGCTCTTTGACATGGCCGCGCGCGAGCGCGTCCTGGCGGAAGGCGCTGCGGATCGCATCGGCCTGTCGGAAAGCGTGTGGACGTTTACGCCCACGGGCAAATCCAAACTTACCGGCAACGCGCAATTGCCCGATCATGGGGCGGCCATTGAACTGCATCTGCATGAACTGGTGCGGGCGGGCGTGATTGAAAAAATGGAAGACGTCAACGCCATCGGGTTCAAGGCGGTGCACGGCGGTCCGCTGGAAGTGGTGCAGGTGGATGAGCAGGTGCTGGATGTGATGCAGCAGTTTGCGGATGTGGCACCGGCTCACAATCCACCGTATATCGCGGCGATGCGGGCGTTTGCCCGGCGACTGCCGGGGATTCCGCAGGTGGCGGCGTTTGAAACGGCGTTTCATCAGAGCATTCCACTGCATCGGCAGGCGTATGCGATTCCTTATGAGTGGACGGAAAAACTGGGCATCCGCCGGTATGGATTTCATGGCGCATCGCACCGCTACATCGCCACGCGCATGGCGGAGTTAAATCCTGTGGCAAAAAAAATTATTTCCGTACATCTGGGTGGGTCCAGCAGTGTGAATGCCACGCTCAATGGCGAAAGTGTGGCCAACAGTTTTGGTATGACCGCGCAAAGCGGCCTGCCGCAGGCATCACGCTGTGGGGATTTTGACACCTTTGCGTTATTGAAGCTGCTGCAGGCCGGGCTGAAGCTGGACGATATCTGGAAAAAGCTGGGCAAGGAAGGCGGATTGCTGGGAGTCAGCGGGGTAAGTTCGGATTGCCGCGACGTGGAGCAGGCCGCAGCGCAGGGAAACCAACGGGCGCAACTGGCTTTGGATATTTTTGTGGAATCGGTGCGGCAATATATCGGGGCCTATCTGGCGGTGCTTAACGGTGCTGATGCGATTGTATTTACCGGCGGCATCGGGCAGAACGCGGTGAATATACGGCAACGGATTATTTCCGATATGCAATACGCCGGGATTGTCCTGGATGAACAGAAAAATCGGCAGGCCAAAGGTGAATACCGAATGGATGCCGCCGGCGGCAAGGTTCAGATTTGGGTACTGCCGACGAACGAAGAACTCATTGTGGCCCGGCAGACCGTGCGGGCATTGCAAACAAACGAACAAAAAGCCGCGACCGCTGGTCGCGCCGGTTAATGGATAATGGTTATTTTTTTAGGAGTCCAACGATGTCACAACAAGCAATCGGCATGATTGAAGCCAAGGGTCTTATTGCCGCCATTGAAGCTGCGGATGCCGCACTCAAGGCCGCCAATGTGCAGTATGTAGGGCAGCACCGCGTGGGTAATGGTCTGGTGGCCATTACGTTTACCGGTGATGTCTCGGCCGTGAAGGCCGCGGTGGAAGCCGGTGCCGCCGCCGGAAGCAAGTTGGGTCAGATCGCGGCAACGTCCGTGATCGCCCGCCCGCATGAAGAGACCGGGAAGGTTTGACGCGAAAGCAGCCGGGATTTGAGATTTCAGATACCGGATATGCGACCGTCGAGATTGGAAATTTCAGATTTCAGATTTGAGATCGGCAGTTGTCCGTCTTGAATTATCGCCGGCTTTCGCCTGGTCATGATAAGAGGAACATCCCGTTTACGGGAGTTGAATATTTATGGATCAATCCGCACTTGTTGAATCAGTGGTTCGTGAAGTTCTAGAGCGTCTGGGCGCCACCGGCGCTGGAAAAACCTCCGGCGGAACCAACGGTATATTCAAAACCGCCGGTGACGCGGTAGAAGCGGCTTCGCGGGCGCAAAAGCAACTGGCCAAAGCGGGTATGGAAGTCCGCGACGGCATTTGCAAACTTATCAAGAAAATTGCGGTGCAGAATGCCGACGCGTGGGGCCGCATGGAGCTTGATGAAACCAAAGTCGGTCGCCTGGATCATAAGATAGCCAAGCTCCACCTGTTGACCAAGGTGCCGGGAGTGGAATTTATCCGCACGGCGGCACACAGCGGGGATAACGGCGTATCACTGGATGAAATGGCTCCCTGGGGCGTGATTGGTGTGGTAACGCCGGTAACACATTCGGTACCTACACTTAGCGCCAATGCCATTAATATGATCGCCGCGGGCAACGCTCTGGTGGCCAATGCCCATCCTTCCGGCCATCGCAGCGCCGCTGAAGCGGTACGCGTATACAACCGGCAAATCGCGGAAACGTTTGGTATTGATAATCTGATCTGCGTGATTGAACCACCCACGCTGGAATCGGCCAATGTATTGTTTGAACATCCGGATATCGCATTGCTGGTAATTACCGGCGGGCCGGCGGTGGCGCGGGCGGCGTTGGCCCAGAAGAAGCGGGCGGTGGTGGGCGGACCGGGCAATCCGCCGGTGGTTGTGGATGAAACCGCTGATCTTGATCGTGCGGCCCGCTCGATTATTACCGGTGCGGGTTTTGATAATAATCTGCTGTGCATCGGTGAAAAAGAAGTGTTTGTGGTGGAAAGCGTCTTTGACAAGATGATGGACGCCATGAGTCGGGCCGGGGCGGTTCGGCTGAACAACGAGCAAATTGAACAGCTCACGAAAAAGGCCTTCAGTTGGAAAGATGACCATTACGCGGTCAACAAGGAACTGGTGGGTAAAAATTGTTCCGTGCTGGCGCAGGCCGCCGGAACACACTGTGCGGAGAATGTGGATTTGCTGTTCGGTGAAACCGATGAGAAAAATCCATTTGTACCCGAAGAGCAGATGATGCCGTTTGTGCCATTTGTCCGGGCGAGAAATTTCGACCATGCGCTGGAACTGGCGGTTAAATATGAACATGGCTTCGGCCATACGGCCATCATTCATTCCAACAATTTGGCCAATATCACGCGCATGGGGCGGGTGATGAACACAACATTATTTGCGGTTAATGGGCCAAGCACCGCGGCATTGGGCATCCAGGGCGAAGGTTACCCCAGTTACACCGTCGCCACGCCCACCGGTGAGGGCGTGACCAATCCGCTGACGTTTACGCGCTTCCGGCGGATGGCCATCAGCGGTTCACTGCATGTGGTGTAAATAATCTTCCGGCGGTGCCGGAACGTAAATGCCGGCAGGCATCAGGAGTTAATTGTGGACGCCAGTCCGGAACTTATAAAAAAAATCACCGACGCGGTGCTCGAAGTGCTAAGCCGCAATGCCGACAGTGCCTCGGCACCGGCTGCGGTTCATGCGCCTATGGGTATATGCACCGGTGATTATTCCAAGTTCCCGGAATTGGCGCAAGTGCGATCAGTTGATAATCCGCCTGCCAATGCCGCACCGAACGGATTTGTGGAAGATGCCGCAGCCGCGCGAAGCGCTACTGGCGCCACGCCCACCACCGGTATCGAAACGCCCGCCGTCGGTCCGGTGCTGACCGGGGTAATTACCGCATCGAGGCTGGCGGGGTTGGAAGGAACGATATATCTGGCGGCGGGGGCAAAACTTTCGCCCCTGGCCGTTGACCTCGTCAAGCAGCGGGGGCTGCAAATCCAGACGATCTCCGCAGCGCCCAAGGCCGCCACTACCACATCGTGGATTTACTGGATGCAGGGCCATTGCCCATCGGCGGCCCGGGCCATTGAACAATTGCGCGGCAAAGCGGTGGCGGATGTACGAACGGCGGCAAGTCAGCAATTGCCGGCAGTTATACGGGCGGTAGCAAAAGAATTTGCCGGTGGACAGACGCGTCTGGCCGTGCTGTTTGTACCATCGGCGGCGCGGGCGGTGTGTCTGGCCAATCGGTGTGCGAATTTACGCGCCATTGTCGGAACGTGTCGGCAGGCGGTGCAGGAAGGTATTGAACTTCTGGGTGCCAATGTGCTGGTGCTGGAATATCCACACCATGGGTTTAAATCCATGGATGAACTGGTGCGGCTGTTTTTGACATCCAGTGGAAGAGCTCCCAAAGATGTTGAAAGTCAGTTAACGGAATTGGCCGCCTGCGGATAATGCGGCGGCTGTGAATGATACATAATTATTGAGGTGCATTATGCAGAATCTGTTTCAAGCCCGCCAGGAAATGTGCGATATCGGCCACCGTATCTGGATGCGCGGATACTGCGCGGGCAATGAGGGCAATCACAGTGTCCGCATTGCCGATGATCGGGTGCTGTGTACGCCCACGGGCATATCAAAAGGGTTTCTGACGCCGGATCAGATCACGGTTGTGGATATGGACGGCAAACAGGTGGACACGCAGAATAAGATGAAACGCACCAGCGAAGTGCTTTTGCACCTGCAAATTTATAAAGCCCGCAAAGACGTTAAAGCCGTGGTGCACTCGCACCCGCCGCACGCCACGGCATTTGCGATGGCCAACATTCCCATTCCGGAAGGCATTCACCCGGAGGCGGAAGTGTTTCTGGGCAAAGTACCCATGGCCAAATACACCACCCCGAGCTACAAAGAACTCGGTGAATCCGTGGTGGCGTTAATCAACAAAGACACCAATACGGTGATGATGGGTAACCACGGATCGGTGTGCTTTGACACCACTTTGGTCGGGGCATATTACAAACTGGAAATTCTAGATGCGTATTGCCGCATTCTGCTTTTGACGCGCCAACTTGGAAAAATTAATCAGTTGTCACAGCAGGAAATGGTGGAATTGCTGAAGGTTAAAGAGAAATTCGGCATGCCGGATCAACGCTTGGCGTGCGCCCCCACCGGGTGCATCGGAGCGGATAATCAGCCGTTCCTGGCCGGCTTTGATGCCCCGACACAAAGCGTATGTGCCTGCCAGAGTGACGGCCATATTGAATCCACCGGTCCGGTGATTACGGAAGACAAGCTGGAAGATCTGGTGCAGAAGATGACGGATCAGATTATGGCGGGATTGCAGTGATTCTTAGAAGCTAGAACCTAGAACCTGGAATCTAGAAGTTAGTTAGGAGTTAGAAGACGCGGCGTTGCCGCTTCAATGCGTAAGCAGTAATGAATAGAATGGGCGACGACTTGCTGCACATAGCCGTACTGGAGTTTATCCCGGCGCGCCGGGATGGATCGGGGCAATTCGGTTATGAAGCAAACCAGAAGCGAAGCGCTTCCGATTTATTCTAACTCCTAACTTCTTCCAACGTTTAACGAAAGGACATTTTATGAAAGTTACAATCATCGGTGGTGGTGGACGCGTGGGTTCCAATGCCGCATTTGCATTGCAATGTGCGGGCATTGTGCGAGAAATAGCGCTGGTGGATGCCAATGCGCAACTGGCTTCGGGTGAAGCCTTGGACCTGCTGCATGGCGCATCGCTGGTGGGCGATCAGAGCATTTATGCAACGGACATGAAGGGCGCGGCGAATTCCGATATTATCTGCATTACTGCGGGCCTGCGTCGCAAGCCCGACGAATCACGGTTGGACCTGATCAATCGTAATGTGTCATTGTATAAAAGCGTCCTGGATTCGCTCAAGGGGGCGGGCGTGAAAAAAGAGTGCATATTTTTGGTGGTTTCCAACCCGGTGGATGTGCTGACGCGCTTGAATATTGAATATCTTGGCTGGCCGGCCAAACAGGTCATTGGCCTGGGCACGGTGTTGGATACCACGCGCTTCCGATCACTGATTGCGGCCGCCAAAAATCTGCCGGCTACGCAGGTGAATGCGGTAATACTCGGCGAACATGGCGATACCATGACGCCGATCTGGAGTACGGCCACGGTGGCGGGAATGCCGTTAATTAAAATGGTCACGCCTGCGCAGCAGGCGGAAATTTTCAAACAAACCCAGACTTCCGGCGCGGAAGTGATCAAACTTAAAGGCGGGGCCGGTTATGCGGTGGGCCTCAGCATTGCCGAGGTCATTCATTCCATCGCTTTGGACCGCAAGCGGATTTTGCCGGTCAGCAGCCAGCTTACCGGTCTGTATGGAATTAAAAAAGTCTGCCTGAGTGTGCCGACGGTGGTGGGTAGCGGCGGTGTGGAAACGGCGTTGGAACCGGAATTGTGGCCCAAGGAAATGGCCGGCATTCAGGCCAGCGCCCGAGCGCTGGAAGAAACCTGGGGAAAAATTAAATAAGTGTTAAGGCCCATTGTTTCAATGGAATTGCGTAATGCTGATCGTGGATCGCCAGAAAAAACTGCTTGATATTCTGCGAACGCGGCAAAGCGCCTCCCTGGAACAACTGGCGGAAGAACTTGGCGTTTCAAGTTCCACCGTGCGGCGGGATGTTGATGCCCTGTGCGGGCAGGGCGTGGTGGAATCCACGCGCGGCGGCGTTTTATATCGTGGCCGCTCTCCGGCGATGCTGGATCTGGATCAGCGTATGCAGGAACAGGTGGACGCCAAACGCGCCATTGGAAAAGCCGCCGCCGCCATGATTGAACCCGGCATGACGGTTTACTTTGACGGCGGTTCCACGATTCATTACACGGTGCAGCAGTTGGAAGTCCGCCCGTTGCAGGTGGTTACCAACAGTCTGACGGTGGCCAATCATTTCGCTAATGATGAGGGGGTGGAACTTCTGGTGCTGGGCGGAGCGATGTACCCGCGCTCCGGCGTGATGGTGGGGCCGATTACCATGCAGGCCCTGGCTGACATTCATGCGGATGTCATGGTTTTTTCTGTGGCCGGCATTTATGAAGTCGATATTTTCAACACCAATCTGGCCATGGTGCAGATTGAGAAACTCGCCATGAAACAAGCCGCCAGAAAAATCCTGCTGGCTGATGCGGGCAAATTTGGCCGCAAAGGCTTGGCCCGGGTGTGTTCCATTGAAGA
>JAJZVR010000141.1 GCA_021847065.1 Planctomycetota bacterium
CCCGGGCAATGCCGATGCGCTGGCGCTGGCCGCCGGAGAATTCATGCGGGTAGCGGTTAATAACATCGCCGGAAAATCCGACCTTCTGCAAAAGCTCGCCCACGCGGGCGGGAATTTCCGGCTTGGGTACAAGCCGATGTACCAGCAGTGGTTCACCAATCATCGCGCCGACGGTCATGCGCGGATTTAATGACCCAACGGGATCCTGAAAAATAACTTGAATATGCCGACGCATGGCGCGCAATTTCGCGGGCCGGGCGGCATAAATATCGGTTGATTCAAAGAGTACCTGCCCGGAAATCATCGCGACACCGTGGGGGATTAAACGCAGAATCGCCCGGCCAGCCGTGGTTTTACCGCATCCGGATTCCCCCACGAGGCCCAACGTTTCCCCCTGTTTGATCTGTAACGAGATATGATTTACGGCCTGAATCCGCCCCGTAATGGTTTGCAGCAATCCGCTGCGGATAGGAAACGCCACCGATAAATCTCTGACTTCCAGCAGGGGCGTCTCTGCCGTCGGATTGCCGAAGCGTTGTGCGGTCAGCGTATTTAATTCCATGCGGCGCTCCATATAACTTTCATCGGCGTACCGTTAACGGTTCGCTTTCCTATGCCATCATAACCGGCGGCTTTTCCGAACGACGAAACGCCAACGCAGGTTCCGTTTCCGGTGCACCATCAAAACCAGGGGCGGAAAAAGTCGCCACCCAATGCCCCGGGGAAACCTCGTTTAACGGCGGCATTCCCTGTTTGCAACGACCTCGTGCCGCTCCCTGACAGTGTGTACAACGCGGCTCAAAGCGACATCCTGCGGGCCAATCCAGCGGACTGGGAACCGTTCCCGGAATGGCAGGCAGGCGTTCATGTTCATGGCTTAATCGGGGAACACAGGCCAGCAGGCCGCGGGTATAGGGGTGCAACGGATTGCCAAACAATTCGTGAACGGTGGCGAATTCAACAATTCGTCCGGCATACATAATGGCAACGATGTCGGCATTTTCCGCCACAATTCCCAGATCATGCGTGATCAGCAGAACCGCCATATTCGTGGCCGCCCGCACTTCGCCCAGCAGTTCAAGTATCTGGGCCTGAATGGTGACATCCAGGGCCGTTGTGGGTTCATCGGCAATCAGCAGCGATGGATTGCATGCCAAAGCCATGGCGATCATCACGCGCTGCTTCATGCCGCCGGACATCTGATGCGGATAATCGCGCAAACGCCGACCGGCGTCGGCCACGCCCACGCGGCGCAAGGCGGTTTCGGCAATGGCTGCAGCCTGACTGTTGGAGACTTTCTGGTGGAGTTGGATGGCTTCCACAATTTGAAACCCGATGGTAAATACCGGGTTGAGGCTGGTCATGGGTTCCTGAAAAATCATGGCAATTTTTCCGCCACGCACGCGCCGCATCTGGGATTCAGTAATGGATAATAAATCCCGGTTTTCCATGATGACCTGGCCGCCGACAATGCGACCGGGTTCAGTAATCAGTCGCATCAGCGATAGCGCGGTAACACTTTTCCCGCAGCCGCTTTCACCGACTAAAGCGAGGGTTTGCCCCGGATAAATGGAAAACGAAATGCCATCTACCGCATTAAACACGCCTGCGGGCGTATCAAAGCGCGTAATAAGATTGCGAACGCTTAGCAGCGGCTGATCGGCAGAATGAAGAGATTGTTGCATCATTGCGTTTATCTCCGGCCCATGGTGGTGGGATCAATGGCGTCACGCAGGGATTCAGCAATGAGGTTAAACGCCAGAACGGTTATAAAAATCAACATTCCCGGCCCCAGTGCCTGCCACCAGCGAAAGACAGTGGCCGGATTACCGGCGGAATTAAGCATGGAACCCCAGGACGCTGTCGGTGGCTGCACGCCCACGCCCAGATAGCTCAACGTGGCTTCAATGGTAACAGCACCGGCCATGCCAAAGCCCGCGGATACCAGCACGGGTGTAATACCATTGGGCAGCATGTGTTTGAAAAGCACCCGCCACAGCGGCATGCCTGATCCCTGTGCGGCCAGAACATAATCCAAGTTACGAATACGGAAAAATTCCGCGCGCAGCAGGCGGGCATAACCGGTCCAACCGGTGACGCCGATAATGACCATGATGTCGAGAATGTGGCGTCCGTAGATGGCGACAAAAGTAAGGATGAGAAAGAAAGTGGGTATGGATTCGACCATTTCCACCAGTCGCATGCCGATGATATCAAATACTCCCCCGAAGTAGCCGGTAAGTGCGCCCAATACGATTCCCATGACCAGCGCAATAATCTGACTGACAAAGCCGACCCCCATGGCAATGCGGGCACCCCAGAGCAAACGTGAAAGTTCATCGCGGCCATCGCCATCGGTACCCAGCCAGTGGCGATGGGACGGGAGTTGGTTAATTAGCCCTTTACTCAAAGGTTCCATTTCCGCATAGCCCCAAGGCACGGGCGGAAAAACCGCATGGGTAATCAGGCCGTGCCGGGCGAGGCTGCGGTAATTGGTGGCATCCAGGCGATTGTGATGCAGTGCGGCAATCAACGAGCCGGTAATAATTGTGATACCGGCAATGATGGCAAAGCTGATGCGGCGACGCATCATGCGTTGCGGGCGTGCCAGCCGGCGCGATGCAAATATGACAATACCTTGCGCGGCCAGTGCCGCCGCCACTGCCAGCAGTATCCAGTCGATGCTGCTTAGGTCGCGAAACAGCGGATAGTCGCGTGCGGCGGCATGACCGGCGGTCGCGGGGATAACACAGGTATACGGTTGACCGTTGGCAATCAGCGGCACAAATAACGCAATGAGCACCAACATTACCAGATACGCCGTACACATCCGCACCAGCAGCGGACGAAACAGTCGTGCCGCCACCCAGCCCCAATAAGGCCGCGGAGCGTAAAGCAACGGCTGATCGATCGGCGGCATGGTCAGATCAGCCATACGTCACCCGCGGATCAGCAAGATGATAACATATATCAACAGCAAGATAGGATAACAGCGTCAATACCGACACCACCAGGGCCAAATCCTGAATGACGGGCAAGTCGCGCGCCAATGTGGATGTATAGGCCAATCGCCCCATGCCGTTGATGGAAAAAATCTGCTCGATGATCACAGATCCGCCGAGCAATCCCGGAAGCGACATTCCGGTAAGCGTAATGAGATTCAACAGACTGTTGCGAAATACGTGCCGCGTCAGCACCGTGGTTCCCGACAGGCCCTTGGCCCGGGCGGTGCGCACATAATCCTGCTGCAGATTTTCCAGAATAGATCCGCGAATCTGTTTGCTTAGAAACGCGAATCCGCCGTAGACCGAGCAGACAATCGGCAGGACAATATGATAAAGATAATCGGCAATGTATCGGAAAAATGTCATGTTGGCGGTATTCGTAGAATGCAGCCCCGCCGATGGGAACCAGTTAAAATATTGGGGATTGGCTAAAAAACCCAGCACGGTTGAACCCAGCCAAATCACGGGAAGTGAATATAGCGCCAGCGAAAGAAAGCCGTAACCCCGATCAATCAATCGCCCCTGATTCAACGCCGTTATCAAACCTCCGGGGATGGAGACCAGATAAATCACAGCCATGGCAATGGCATTGATGGTAAGCGTTACCGGCAGGCGTTGTTCAATGAGGGTCAGCACCGGTTCCTGATAGACAATGGATGTACCTAAGTGTCCTTCGCAGGTGCTTTTAAGCCAGAGAATATATTGCATGACCAAACTAATGGGGTGGCCATTTTTATCCACCAGATGCAGGCGGCGTTCCATGATTGCCTGTTCCTGCTTCTGGGCCTGCCGAGACTGCATAATCCCGGCGGAAAATTGCCCGCCCCCCGTTGTGAGGCCAGGGGCGAAACGCACAACGGCAAAAAGCATGAAGGTCATACCCAAGAGCGTTGGAATCATCAGCAGCAATCGGCGGATAATATATGTGGTCATGCCTCAATTCCATCTTGTTGCCATTGCCGCGTCATCCAAATACCGTCGATTATTACTGGTACTTCTGGAGTTTCAAAGGGACAAACCAATTCGCTTCCAGCGGCCCGAACTTGCCAACCGGGGTGGTATTGTCGAAGCGCTGGTTGATAAACATCAGCGCTTTCGAGGTGAATAAAAACATATACGGCTGCTGCCGGTACACAATGGCCTGAAATTTATGCCAGATGGCCATGCGCTTCGCCGTGTTCATTTCACGGCGGCCTTCGGAGATCAACTTGTCGGCTTGAGCATTATCAAAATCCCCGGCGTTGCTGCCTTTATCCGCATAGCAGGCGGAATCCCAAATCTGATATGGATCGCTTTCAATGCCGCCGCTCCAGCCAAGAAAAAAGGCGGAAAACTGGCGATTATCAATTTTTTCAATCATGACCGAAAATTCCAGCGGCTGCACGTTCATATCAATGCCGGCTTTGGCAAATTGCTGCTTCATATACACGCAGATATTTTGAATCAGTGGATTGCGCGAGGGCAGCAATATCTGAAATTTAAAGGGTGTGCCATCCCGTTGCAGTATGCCATCCGATCCCATTTTCCATCCGGCCCGTCGCAAGAGTACCTTGGCCTTCGCCGGGTCATAGGGGATCGGTTTAATGTTTGGATCATTCTGCGGGGAAAGAGGATTAAATGGACCGGTCATCGGCTGGGCCAGGCCATGCAAAAAGGTTTTGATAATCGCATTGCGATCCACCAGCATGCACAAAGCGGTACGGGTGAGGCGATCCTTAAATTCCGGCTTTTTGAGATTCCAACAGACAAATTCATAACCCGCGGCCGGAGTGAGGAATTTGTAGCAGTGGTGGGTTTTGGAAAATCCCGGTTGCTTGATGTATTTAATCCACTGCGACGGTTGTGGGGAATCAGTATCAATTTGCCCGGCAAGAAATGCCTGTAAAGCCGCCTGCGGATTTTGGATAAAGCGATAAATAATGCGGTTAAAGGTGGGCAGCGGCCCCCAATATCTTGGATTACGCACCAGGACAATTTCTCCGCCCGTCCATTTATCGTACATATATGGGCCGCTGCCGACCAGCAGTCGGCCACGCTTATTAAATTCGCTGGCCTTTTTAAATTTATAGACGCTCTCAGGCAGCACGCTGATGCCGCCGACAACTTCCAGTGACTTGAAATATGGCTGCTTAAATGTAAATACAACAGTGCGTTTGCCGATAGCGCGGCAGGATTTAACATCATTTAGATACACGCGCTGCGGCGCATCATCCACGCCGGGATTCATCATGGTGTTATAGCTGAACAGCACATCCTGGGCGGTCACAGGCTGTCCATTGCTGAAACAGGCCCGGCGGCGGATTTTAAAAGTGATTTTCAGGCCATTGGGGGAAATGCGGTAGCTGCGCGCCAGCCAAGGTTCCCATTTGAGCGTAACGGGGTCGCGTGAAAGCAGTGATTCCTGCACCCAACCTTGCACGATGGCGGCCCCTTCATCACGCGCCACGAAAGGAGCCAATGTGCGCGGCTGTTCGCCAAGGTTTTCCACCAGCCAGTCACCCCGTGCGTAATTGGTACGGGAATAGGGGTTGTGCGGCAGCAGCGGCGGATGAGGATAGCAGACATATCGTGTGCCATCGGGCAAGGTTTCACGAATATCTTTTTGCGATGCGGATGGGGTTTTTCCATTACCGGATTGGATTCGAAGACCATGCTGGACAATTTGTTGCAGCAGTTGTGTTTGAGCCAATTGTTGTTCATTGAGCGTTTTAATCTGGTTTGATAAGGCGATGACCTGTTGGTTGACGTAATTAAACTGGGCCATGGCCATGACCGCCGCACCGATAATCAGCAGTAAAAAAAAAGCGAATATGAAATCTTTAAGCGTAAAGCGATTGTCCATTCATTCACCTGCCTGCACCGCGCCAGCCGGAAAGGGCCGGTCGCATGATTCATACGCCATGAATTCTATCGCGTTCGCACGTCCAGTGCATCGCGCAGGGCGTCGCCGAGGAAATTTAAGCATAACAGCGCCAGCGTCAAACCTACACAGGGCCAGGTAATCAGCCACCATTGCGTGTGGATCGGGTTGATTGCTTGAACCCCGGAAGCGGCGAGATTTCCCCATGTCGGCACCGGCGGCTGCACGCCCAAACCCAAAAAACTCAAGAATGATTCCGCCAGAATCGCACTGGGAACCGTCAAGGCCGCATAAACCGCGACCGATCCGATAAGATTGGGCAGAATATGCCGCAGCAGAATGCGTGCTGGCTTGGCCCCCGTGGCCCGCGCTGCTTCCACATAAGGCTGATTAACCAAGCTCATGGTCTGGCTGCGAATGACGCGGGCCATGGTCAGCCAACTTACGCCGCCAATGCCAACCAGCAGCACCACAATTCCCGCCAAACCCTGTGGCTGCGGCAACCCGATGCCGGTAAAAAAATGTGAAATCCGCCCCACCAGTGCCACCCGCAGTAGAATCACCAGCAAAATGTAAGGCAATCCATACAGTACATCCACACCGCGCATCAGCAGCGCATCAAGCCGCCCCCCCACATAGCCGGAAACCAAGCCAACGGTTAATCCAATGCCCACGGCGACAATTGCGGAAAACACGCCGATCAGCAGTGAAATTGCCCCGCCGAGTAAAAAACGCGCTAACAAATCACGTCCCAGCGTGTCAGTGCCCATCCAATGTTGCCAGGACGGTGGATCGAGTGCTTGCGGCAGATTCTGCTGATTAAATGTGTGCAGCGTCCACGGTAATGTGCCATAACAGGCAATAATAAAAAAACTCAGGCCGATGAGTCCCAAAACCGCCAGGCGATTGGCCAAAAAGCGATTCATTGCCATTCGCAGCGGTGAACGCGGCGGAGCGATGATGCGGTGGGTCATGGGTAATTCAATGCTGGTCATACGCGATACACGCCTATGAAAATATTACCCGGATCAGGTTTTAGCGCTGATCAAGCGGAACATAATGGCGATTCACCGGCCCGGTGTAAATCTGCCGGGGCCGGGCGATTTTAGATGCCGGATCGTCGTGCTGTTCCTTCCAATGGGCGATCCAACCCGGCAAGCGCCCGATGGCGAAGAGTACGGTGAACATATCCGTTGGAATGCCCATGGCACGCATGATCATGCCGCTGTAAAAATCGACATTGGGGTACAATTTGCGGGCGACAAAATATTCATCCTTGAGTGCCAGTTCTTCGAGCTTCCGGGCAATGTCCAGAAGCGGGTCTTTTACATCCAGTTTTTTCAGCACACGTTCGCACACGCTTTGAAGCATTTTGGCCCGGGGATCATAATTTTTATAAACCCGATGGCCAAATCCCATCAGGCGGATGTTATTGTCTTTCTTTTTGGATAGCTCAATATATTTTTCCGCAGTCATGCCGCCGGCGTGAATTTTTTCCAGCATATCCAGAACTTCCACATTGGCACCGCCATGCAACGGTCCCCACAGGGCACACACGCCCGCGGCACAACTGGCAAACAAATTGGCTTTGCTGCTGCCCACCATGCGCACGGTGCTGGTGGAGCAGTTTTGTTCATGATCCGCATGGAGGATAAATATTAAATTCAGGGCATCTTCAATTTCCTGATCCACGGTGTGCTGTTCATAGGGCATGGAGAACATCATGTGCAGAAAATTGGCGCAATAGCGCAACTTGGGATCGGCATAAATATATGGCAAACCATTAACGCGCCGGTAGGTAAACGCGGCGATGGTTCTGATTTTGCTGATAAGCCGCGCGGCCGCCTCTTCCAGTAATACTTCATCGTCCAGGGAATAAAGTTCCGGATGGAAACATCCCAGTGTGTTAATCATCGCGGAGGTAATGGCCATGGGAGGAGCAGTGATGGGGAAGCCTTCAAACGTGTGCTTCATGGCTTCATGCAGGTGCGCATTAGATGTAAGCCGGCCGCGAAAGCGTGATAGTTCCGGCTCGGACGGCAGGCGGCCAAAAATCAGCAGCCATGCGACTTCAATGAAATTGGGATGACTGGCGAATTCCTCAATGGGAATACCGCGGTAGCGCAGGATTCCCTTGTCTCCGTCAATATAGGTTATCGCACTTTGGCACGAGCCGGTATTGCCGTAGCCGGGATCCAGCGTGATAAGTCCCGTATCCGAGCGCAGGCGTGTGATGTCGATGCCGCGTTCATTCTCGGTTCCGGTGACAAGAGGGTACTGATACGTTTTTCCGTCAAGGGAAAACTGAATTGATTCTGCCATGGGAAGTCCTTCTTACTTTATCGTATCACTCCTGCCCGTGCGGAATATTACACAATTTTTTCTAATTTTGCGAACCCCGCGCCATTTTTGAATTGTTTTAGCGGCAGGTCCATCCCTATGCCGTCTCCGGCGAACTCAAAAATCTCCCCGCGCGATTTTCAGCAGCAGCAACGCCGTGAGTTTTGCCCGTTCAGCAAGGGAAGTGAGGTCAATGCGTTCAGCGGAGCTGTGTATGCCGTCCCCGACTGGTCCGAGCGTGTCGATTGTGGGCAAACCGCCTGCCGACAGGCGATTGCCATCACAGGCTCCGCCACTGTCCTGCCAACGAATGGGTATTGCAAGCTGCGTTCCGCATTGCGCCAGACGATTGAACCACGTCGCGTGTGCTGGATCAAAGATTCGTGGCGGGGCATGAAATTCCCCGTGCAGTTGCACATTAATGCCTGGCTTCTTATTGATTTCTTCGATTATCACATGCAATTCCCGACGCATTTCCGGCAGGTGTTCAGGCAACTGACAACGGATATTCACGCGGCCAATGGCGAGATCAGGCACGATGTTTAATGCGCCGCCCCCCGCCATACGCCCGATGTTGATGGTGGCTCCGGGCCAGCGGCCATTGAGCTGGTCCAACGCCACGATTATTTGCGCCAGAGCGACGGTGCTGCTGCGGCCAGAATGAAAATCCCGGCCGGCGTGCGCCGCTTTACCCCTTACGACAAAGACAAAATTCCCCGATCCTTTCCGCGCCCCCACCAGGCTGCCGTCCGGCAACGCTGGTTCAAAGAGCAGACCGAGAATCTTGCTCTGCGCTGCCGCCAAAAAAAGCGCAGCGGAACCGGGCGAACCAATTTCCTCATCCGGATTCAACAGCACATCCCAACCGAGGCTGCCCGCCAATTCCGATTGTTCCAGAGCCTGCAACGCGATCAGCATGATTGCCAATCCCCCTTTGGCATCGGCCACGCCGGGACCGCACAGTTCAAGGCCATTACCGCGTTGCACTTTTTGAAATTCACTGTCTGCCGGGTAAACGGTATCAAAATGAATCCCCAGCAGTACCCGCTTGGTCCGGTGCGGATGGGCTTTAATGAACAACGCCGGCCCCAGCGGGCGCGCGGCAAATTCACCATTTGACTGAATAACATTTTGCGGTGGCAACGCGATGCGCTGGACCGGGTGCCGCAAAATAGCGAAAGCATCGGTAAGCACATCGGCCATGCGGGTAAGTCCGACGATATTATGGCTGCCGGAATTGATGGCCGCCCATTGCGTAGTCAGAGCCTCCATGCGCGGTTGCTGGGCATCAATCCAAGCGAGTATGGGTGCGAAATCCGCCACTGATACCCTCATGAGAAAAATTAATGCTGATCTTGCCCACGGCGTCCGCGATCACGGCCAGGAGGACGATGCTCCGGTACCCCGCGCGGCGGAGGGGGCAGCATTCCAGGGCGCGGGCCATGCCAGAAATGTGCCTGTTGAGGTGGACGGCCTGGAAAATAATGCCAGCGGTTATCGCGATCTCGGTAATAGTAAACGTGGCGATCCGGATCAAAATAATAATGGAATCCCACAACGGGAGCCGGTTGCGGCAAATATTGTGGTGCCGGTCCGTGCCAGAACACAGCGTTCGGCGGCGGGGGCGATGGGCAATACCGCCAGCCATAACTGGGATAATAACAATAATAAGCCTGCATTCCCGGGTCAAAATAATATTCATAGGCATACGGGCCGGGCTGCTCAACAGTCACTACGCCGCCGCGCCAGTAGCCGCCGGCCCAATAGGCGTTGCAGCCCGCGAGGCTGATGGTTCCGATGGATATCACCAGCGCCAGAAAAATCCGTTTGGATTGTGAGGTTCGCATGTGATCAATCCTTTACCTGATCCGCGTTATGAACTTATTATACCCGATCAGGCTGGGACG
>JAJZVR010000142.1 GCA_021847065.1 Planctomycetota bacterium
ACGAATGGCAGATTTTTAATAACTGGGGCCAGCGACTGGTTCTACCCGATACATTTTTTGCCATTCGGGCCAACGAAACAGGCAAGTCCGCCGTAACCCGGCGGTTGGAAACAATTCGCCATTCCTCGAATCCCGGTACGCCGGTATCGAATATTGCATACGAGGGAAGGTTCCCCGTTGCCCGGCTGAAATACGATGAACCCGCGCTGCCGGTGAATGTATCCCTCACGGCGTGGTCGCCGTTTATTCCTCATCAATCACGCGATTCCGGCTTGCCCGGTGCCATATTTACTTTTGAGCTTACCAATCCCGGGCACACTGCAGTGCACGCGACACTGCTTAGCAGTATTCGCAACGGCGTGGCACTGAACAATGGTTGGACCGGAACGCAAAATCAGTTGGTACGCGGTACTGATATGACCGCCATTCACATGACACCGAGGCTAGATTCGCGGCCATCGACAGTAAGCAAACCGGTGCGGGTGCTGGTCTTGATGGAGTCGATGCCGGCCCGGGTAAAGGAGGTGCTCGAAAATACACCTCATCTGACGTTGGACACCAGCACCAACGTTACCAAGGGCCCCATCAAACTTCCAGTATCCACCGCTGCAGAGCTGGTCAAACAATACGACGTGGTGTGGCTCGGGGAGATCCCGCACGCCAGCGAAGCGCTGGGCCATGCCAATATGGAAATGATTCGTGATGCGGTGCACCAGGGAGTTGGCCTGTTTGTCACAGGCGGTCAGAATGCGTTTTATGGTGCCAGCGCCACGCAATGGGGCCACATGAATGGTACCCCCATTGAAGAGGCGTTGCCTATAAAGTTTCGCGACTCGATTGACACTGTCAACGAGTTAACTCGTATTCACCTGGAAGAGAAAACTGACTATATGATGGGGCTGGCCGAGTGCGATAATGGCATGATCGGTTTGCCGCAGCAGCAATCAGGAATTAACCATCATGCTGTCCAAGTGGACAGGCGTCCTTACGCTGCTACCGCGGGTTACGCGGCCGTTCAACTTGCCGGCTACAATAGCGTTGCGGCTGTCAAGCCGGGTGCCAACGTGCCCCTAAGAGGGCACTATGGCGCACCTTTATTGATAACCGGTGATTACGGGCGCGGGCGCACGGCCGTATGGGCGACTTCCGTAAACGGTGGATGGGTACCCGTTGACGGCTACGGTGGATGGCGGCCTCCCAAATGGACGCAGATGCCAATATTCTACGCGGGCCTCCTGGCTCATTTGGCTCGTGGCACATTTAATCCTGGTTATGGTGTAGCCTCCTCTGACATATCCCATGGCGATATGACGCTCGCGGTACTTTCTGCCGACGCCATGGCAGCGAAGCAATGGCTGGATGCTACCGCATTTTGGAACAACTTTTCCGAACATGGTACGCTAGTGGAGCAAACTGTATCTCCGGAAAACCCGCGCAGCGCAGCCTTGGCCTCGGCTGTTGAACTGGCACCCGGTGAAACACGAAAAATAACGTTTGTGTTAACCTGGAATTTCCCTAATCAGTACACTATTTTTGATAAACTTGAGTTTCTAGGCCACGTCTACAGCCGATGGTTCAATAATTCCACAGAAGTGGCCCGAGAAATAGCCCGGCGGCATGAAGAGCTTTTTGCACGTAGTGCGGCTTTTCCAAATGCGCTTTACGCCGGGAGTCTACCGCCCAAAATCAAGGATGCCGTCAATGCCCAACTGACTACTTTTAATAAGGAGACTTGGTGGGTTAAAGATGGCACATTTGCCGTATGGGAAGGTATGGTATGCTGTGGTATGCAGACTCTGGATGTAGCCTTTTACGGTTCCACCCCGATTTCCGTGCTTTTTCCAGATCTGCAAAAAGCGTCCATGCGGCTTTCCGCCCGCCACCAAAAACCCGATGGTGAAATGCCGCACTCCTTTCCTGGCAATTTCAAGTATCCGGATTCATGGTGGAAGCTCGACCTCATGCCCGCGTTTACTCTGATGGTTTACCGAGACTACCTCTGGTCGGGCGATCACCATTATCTGCGGGAAATGTGGCCTGTGATTACCAAGGCCATGGCCTATGACCAGCGTACAGATAAGGATAAAGATTTTCTTCCGGACGATCAGGGGGCGGACTGTACCTTTGACGCCTGGCCCATGAATGGAACAACCTCGTATGTTTCCAGCATGTTTCTCGCCGCGCTGACGGCGTGCATTCGCATGGCACGTGTCCTGGGCGACGCCAAAACGGAGGCTAATTACGCTCTATGGCTGGAAAAGGGTAAAAAAAGTTTTGAATCCGAATTGTGGAACGGTCAATATTACCAAATGGCGCGGGATATCACGACGGGAATTCAAAACACCGGGATTCTCCTGGCGGGCACAGCAGGACAATGGTTTGCCGACATCTGCGATCTGGGCAACGTGCTGCCGCACGATCATGTTAAATCACATAACGAGCAAGCCTTTCATTATTGTCGCCAGAAGACTCGCCCCGGCATGTGGTATGTGAATCCCGATGACGGCATTGCCTACATCAACGGATTCTGGCCCCACGGCGGAACGCCGGAAGGCGATGGACAATGGAGCGGGCCATGGACTGGTGTTGAATATATGTTTGCATCATCGTTGGCTTATGTCGGACGCGCCGACTTGGCTGAAACGGTGACTACTGATGTATACGACCGTTATGTTAAACGCCGTGCGCCGTGGAATCATACGGAGTGTGGCCAGCACTACTTCCGGGCGCTAAGTGTGTGGACGATCTTGCTGGGAATGCAAGGCTTCCGCTGGGATGCAATCCGCCGGTCGCTGGGCTTTACACCCCGGATATCCCCGGAAAATCATCGCTCGCTGTTTTGTACCGCCGCTGGCTGGGGTGAATATTTTGCCAATACCGTCGGTGGCCGACGGATTCATCGCATCCTCCTTCAAGCTGGTAAATTGGCTCTATCCGAATTTACAATCGGGCTAAGTGAGGTGGAGGGTGTTCATCCTGCAGATAACCTCCGCGTTACCTATGACAACAAACCTATCGACGCCACCGAAACTATGGTCGATGGCCGAGCGGTGATCACCTTCGGGCGACCGCTACACATGCGAGTTGGCTCATCAATCGAGATTTCGTGGTAATATTTTATTGACCAACGTAACAATGAAGAGATGTCCGTAAAAACCATCGCGAACTATTTTATTTAGAGAAATTACTTATGCGCCCGTCTCACTTCATTGCGGTCGGTATAACGCTGGCCTTGAGCATGGCTCCCGGAATGATCCGCGCAGCAGTGGATGGCGGTACTATTCCTGTCGACCAACTCGGCCTGATTCCGCTGCCACGGCTGGTCACAGCCTACGAAAATAAATGGCGACTTCCCGCGACGGTGCATATCGCCGCCCCTTCTCCATCAGAATCTAATGTCGCTGGGTTTCTGAAACGCTTTCTAACCCGGCGCGGCATTCATGCACAAATTGTTGCCAGCGGCCCGGTTCAGATACGGCTTTCCACCGCGGCTAAAGATACGCAGCTTGGCCGGGAAGGCTACCGGCTTCGCGTTGGCAGCAACGGGGCCTCGCTTTCCGCCAACGCCGGCCAAGGCCTGTTTTACGCCCTTCAAACCTTCGAGCAGTTATTTAATCCTGCCAAGCCAACAGACAACGCCATTCATGAAGTTTCCATCACGGATTGGCCGCGGTACCGCTGGCGTGGCATCATGCTGGATTGTTCGCGGCATTTTTTTCCAGTGCCCGTTGTTGAGAAGTTTTTGCGTGTGGCGGCCCATTATAAGCTCAACGTGTTTCACTGGCATCTGTCCGACGATGAAGGCTGGCGGATTCAAATTCAGCAGTATCCTTTGCTGACCCAAATCGGAGCATGGCGAACCGGAAGCGGTGCCTTGGCGTGTCCGCCCGCCGCACCGCACGCACCGCGATATGGAGGCTATTATTCCGACGCCGAGATAAGACAGATTGTCGCATTCGCCCGTCGTCGTGGAATTACTGTGATACCGGAAATAGACATTCCCGGTCATTGTGGTGCGGCGATGGCCGCGTATCCTTGGCTGGCGGACAGTAAAACCATACCGCCTTGGGGCACGCCGCTGTGCCCCAGCACAAGGACGTTTAAGTTTCTCGACACTGTCTTTGGGGAACTGGTTTCATTATTCCCGGGGAAGTTCGTTCATATTGGCGGCGATGAAGTTTATTTAAAGGCGTGGTCGAATAATCCAATTGTACAAAAGCTTATGCGGCGGAAGCACTGGAAATCTCTGGAGCAGGTACATGATTATTTCGCTCAAAAGATGGCCCGTTTTCTGATCACTAAAAACCGGCGAGCGGTGATTTGGAATGCCGCCGCAATACAAACATTGCCGCACGGAACTGTCGTGGAATGCTGGACGTGGAACAGCGCTGGGATTGCTTCCCAATACGCCCGGTTGGGCTACGATGTGGTTGTGGCCCAGCAGACGCGGTTATATTTCGACTGGTATCAGGGCGACCGAAAATATGAACCTCGCCCCACGCAGTGGGAAACGACCTTACGTGACACCTATGGATTTAATCCGTCCTCGGAGGTGCCAAGCTCATTGCGCAAACGTCTTTTAGGAATCGAGGGGTGTCTGTGGACGGAAATGATTTCCAGCAATCATCATCTGTTTTACATGCTGTTGCCGCGGGAACTGGCCTTGGCGGAAATCGGGTGGACCCCATTGAAAGAGCAGAATTACGGAGGTTTTGTTGATCGTACGAAATGGCAATATCTGTGGTTGCGGGCCAATGGCTATAATTTTCGGATTCCACAGCCATCCTTCCAATTCACAGGTAATGGCGGAAAAGTCACCGTACGTCGCGATAACAGTCACAACGCACTTGAAATTCAGACTACTTCACCAATCGGCCTGGTGCGTATGCGCGATCCGGTACCAGGCACGGTAATTTATTACACACTCAATGGATCAATTCCCAATATCCGGTCTGCTCTATATCACATGAAAATAAGCGTAAAGTTATCCCCAGGCAATCCGGTGGTCGTCCGCGGAATCGCGGTGGATCCCAGCGGACGCTCCAGCGCCCCGTCCAGATTAGTTCTCCAATTGGATCGCTAACTCTGAGACATCCAAATGCACCGATGCGGCGGTAAAGCATGAAGAGGACCACAAGGTGAATGAGGTAAACAGCGGCATCGTGAAAGTTCGCGAATAAACCTCAAATCATCGTGTCGTTGAGCCATTGTGTTCCTGGCGCGCCGGGAAGGTAACACCGTGGTCCTTCCTCGGCATACCTGATTCCTCCGTGATGATGAACAAAACTCCGTGGCCAACCCGTCCAAACGGCCGTATTTATGGGCGTGCAAGAATGCGCGTTTTAGCCAACAACATTGCACGTTTTAGCATAACACCTTGTTTGGAATCCGGTATAAACTATCGCTTGAAAGGTTGAGAACTCACGACAGATAAAGTGGAAATGAAGCGGTGTCGGTGTCAACCGTCCATGAATTCATAATTATTCTCAACTCCATTTTTGTCCCGGCTCGTCGGGGTTATTAATGGCATTGAAGCTTCTTGGGCTTATTTTAGCTATTTTAGGATATATATAGATAGAAAAGGGGTATTTCCATGGGCGTATCGAAGTATTCCACGGTCGTCACAAGTAGTCTTGTCCGCATTGCCAGGTTTCTGGACTTGAAAATCAGAAGCTCGCAAGAAGTTGGCTCAAAGCGTCGGCGGGTAGCCCCCAAATCGCGCATGAGTATGTTCGAAATACTTGAACCGCGATTATATCTCTCCGCCTCTGTGACTCCGACGGCCTACTTTGTCTCGACGACGGGACTTTCCACCAATACCGGCACCCTATCTTCGCCATGGAACTTGACGACAGCTACCCAAAACGCCCAGCCCGGCGATACGGTGTACGTGGAAGGTGGAACGTACATGCAGGAAATGGTTATCGACAATTCCGGTACGGCGGCAAATCCGATTACCTACCAAGCCTATCCCGGTGAATCGCCCACCATTGATCTTAATTATCAGGGGCCGACGGGGGGAGTTGGCGGAGTTGTAACGATCAACGCGAGTTACATTGTGCTCAATGGATTTAACATTGAAGATGGCGCAACACCTATTGTAGGTGCCGGGTCGGGTTCCGGAATTGCCATGAAGGACAGCATAAACGGCCCTTGCAACAATGATGTTATAGAGAATAACGTCATCCACAACATACAGGGTCGCGGCATGGGCATTCAAGGAAACAACAATCTCATACAAGGGAATACCGTCTATGATACTAATCTCGCTAACACCAATGGTATCCTTGGTAATCTTCATGCGCCAGTATGGGTGCAACTGACGCGATCAGGCAATACATTCACTGCGTATTACAGTACGGACGGTAGTACATGGACGCAGCTTGGCTTGTCTCAGACAATCAACATGAATAGCGCCCTTCTAAGCGGACTGGCAGTCACCTCTAATAACGCTTCGGCCAGCAGCACTGCGGTGTTCGGCAACGTCACTACGACGCCACTGGATTCGTCGGCTTGGTCGGATCAGAACATTGGCTCTCCCAGTGCCAGTGGCAGCGCCTCTTATAATGGCACAACTTGGACTGTGTCCAGTAGCGGCAGCGACATCGTGTACGGTAGTGATCAATTTAACTTCGCGTCGCAGAACTTCAGCGGCAATGGGTCGATCAGCGCCCATGTCACTAGCCAGACCGATACGAGTTCATGGGCCAAGTCGGGTGTGATGTTCCGCAATGACAATACTCCCGGATCGGCGTTTGCCGCCGTGTTGGTTACACCCAGCAACGGTGTGTTATTCGAGTGGCGCAGCACCGCATTGAGTGCAGCCGCCCAGGTTTCCGCCGGCGGTTATGGGGATTGGGGCAGCGGTATTACTGTGATGGGAATCGCATACAACGGTAATAGCACCGTGTGGACTGGAAATACAATAGCGAACAATACGGTTTATGATAATTGGGGGGAGGGCATTTATGGCTATTATGGTGTCAATGATACGACCATCGAAGGTAACACGGTCTACAACAACTTCGCGTTGAATATAGCGCTGGACCAAAGCACAAACGGAGTCCTTCGCGATAACCTTTCCTATTTTTCGCAGGCTCCCAGCACAATGAGCAACTGGGGCCTCATCGATATTACACAGGAAAAGCCTCCCAGTGGAACTGTTTCGACGCAGTCGGACAACAATACCATCTATAATAATTTTACGTACGGCAACCCATCTACCAATGTTGCAGCACTCGGCGTTACCTATTTCACTTCATCCGGATCGTACCTGATTTCCAATACTTCCATATACGATAACACGGTGATAAATCCAAGCGGATATGCCTACGGATCCGGTGGTTCGCTGCCCGGTCTACAACTAAGAGACAATATTTTTGACGGCAGCATAAATCCCCAATATCCGCTCGATAATGGCTACACGCCGGTGGCCAGCAACAATTACTGGCTTACAACACCGACTGGCTGGGACACCGCTGTGAGCAGTCCTTCGGACGTGATAGGCAATGCGCAAAATTACTTAGCGCAAACCGGTTCCACCAATCCCGGTGCTATGACGGACCAGTGGTTTAAATTGCTTTCCAATTCTCCGGCCATCGGCCATGGAACGCCCTTGTCCTCCGTTCCGACGGACGCCTTTGGGAATCCAAGAGATCCTGTAGCTCCGGATATAGGTGCTGACGAATTTATTCCCGCCGCTCCCGCCAACCTTGCAGCCGCGGTAATTTCCAGCAGCCAAATCACATTAACATGGTCTGCGTCCGCCGGTCCGGTAACCGGCTACAATATTTTCCGCGGCACGACCCCCGGCGGCGAGGGCGCAACACCCATTAACTCCAGTCTCGTTACTACCACCAGCTATACCGATAGCGGCCTGAATGCCGGAGCGCCTTACTATTACACGGTTGAAGCGGTAAATTCAGCCGGATCCAGTCCGGCCAGCTCCGAGGCTAGTGGCGTTACCTCTCTTCCTATAGGGTGGTCGGACCAGGACATTGGCAACCCCGGTGTCGCTGGAAGCGCTCAGTTCAATTTCAACAACGCAGCGTGGACCGTATCAGGCAGCGGTGCGGACATTTTCTACAGCAGCGATCAATTTAACTTCGCATCGCAGAATTTTAGCGGAAATGGTTCAGTCGTCGCCCAGGTCGATAGCCAGACCAATACCAATTCATGGGCCAAGGCCGGTGTGATGTTCCGCAATGACAATACCGCTGGATCGGCATTTGCCGATGTGGTGGTCACCCCTGGTAATGGGGTGGCGTTCGAGTGGCGCAGCACCGCGCTGGGTGCAGCCAGCGATGTTCATATCTTGGGAATCGCCGCCCCTGCGTGGGTGGAACTGACGCGAGCAGGTAATACATTCACTGCGTATTATAGTACGAATGGCAGTACCTGGACGCAGATTGGCACCACCCAGACAATCAGCATGAACAGCACGGTACTGGGAGGACTTGCAGTTACTTCTCTTAGTAACACTGTGGCCAGCACCGCTGTATTCAGCAACGTAGGGCTGATACCGCCTGGTTCGCCGCCTTGGTCGGATCAGAACATTGGTGATCCGGGCGTCAGTGGCAGCGTCTATTTTAATGGCACAAATTGGACCGTTTCTGGCAGCGGTGCCGACATTTTCTGGAGCAGTGATCAGTTTAATTTCTATTCGCAAAATTACACTGGTGACGGATCGATCGTCGCCCAGATTGACAGCCAGACCAATACCAACTCGTGGGCCAAGTCGGGTGTGATGTTCCGCAATGACAATACCACCACATCGGCATTCGCCGATGTGGTGGTCACCCCAGGCAATGGTGTGGTGTTCACATGGCGCAGCACTGCATCGACCGCAGCCAACGATGTTCAAATCACCGGGATTACCGCTCCAGTGTGGGTGGGACTTTCCCGGGCGGGAAATGTTTTTACCGCGTATTACAGCGCGGATGGCAGTACATGGGTGCAGATTGGTGCCGCACAGACAATCAGCATGAACAGTACTGCTTTGGCTGGCCTAGCTGTTACTTCTCTTAGTAACACTGTGGCGAGTACCGCCGTGTTCAGCAATGTCTCCATGATGCCGGCGAGTGCCTTGGCACCAGCATCCCCGCTTTGGTCGGATCAGAACATTGGCAGTCCGGCTATTGCCGGAAGCACCGAGTACAACGGCACCACTTGGACGGTATCCGGTAGCGGCAGCGATATCTGGAACAGCAGCGATCAATTTAATTTTGCTTCCCAGAGCTTCACCGGAGACGGGTCGATTGTGGCCCAAGTCGATAGCCAGACCAATACCGATCCGTGGGCTAAAGCGGGCGTCATGTTCCGTAATGATAATACTGCCGGATCGGCGTTTGCGGATGTGGTGGCCACGCCCGGCAATGGCGTTGCATTCCAATGGCGCGGTACCGCATCGGGTACCACTAACGAGGTAGATATCGCCGGTATTACTGGCCTGGTGTGGACGAAGCTGACGCGAGCTGGTAATGTCTTCACCGCCTTCTACAGTACCGATGGCAGCACATGGCTGCAGATTGGTCCTTCCCAGACGATAAGCATGAACACAACCATCTTGGCTGGCTTGGCAGTAACATCGCATAACGTTGGATTGGCGAACACTGCGGTGTTCAGCAACGTCTTGCTGGTTTAAACGCCACCCGTGCCGGCAGTGCCAGCGGGCGCATAACGAATGTGGCGAAAAAATCGTATCCAAACAGCAGTGTATAGGGGCGTATGATTGCACGTTTTTGCCAACAACATTGCACGTTTTAGCCTAACACTGCGTTTTCCATCCGGTGTAAACTTATCTCTAACGTCAGTGTTCATTGTCAAAGAACGGTGGAAATGAAGTTGTGCCGGTGCCAATCTCTGATTTCTTAAAAGTTTACAACTCCATGTTTTCTGGCTATTTGGTCAGCGTGGAGACGAGACAAGTTAAATCGTTTTTGGAGAAGGAGGTTGCAGTTCGAAAGAGGTTTTCTTGGTGGGTTGGCCTGATGGACTAACTGAGTTGTTTTGTCAGTTCTCGATTCCATTTTTGTCGGCCATTGCGGCTGGCGTGGAGAAGAGACAAGTAATTTGTTAAGGAGTAGGGTTATGAAACCCATGAAAAACA
>JAJZVR010000143.1 GCA_021847065.1 Planctomycetota bacterium
TTCCAGAATTTATTTTCCACCTGCTGGAATTGGCTGAACGTGGTGTTAAGTTGATCCATCAGGTGATGCAGTCGCGTCTGTTCGGCGGGACTTGCGGGATTTACGGCGGTTGCTTTCAGCACGTCAGCGGCGTGCTGCAGGTGCCGGGCGGCTTGATCAAACTCGCGCACGGCGTCATAAATTTCAACGTTGTTGATGTCATTCTTACTGGGTTTGTAAAGCAGTCGCCAGGGACTGTGGCGAATTTCCACCGCGAAAGTTTTAAGATTTACCGAAGCACCGTGCAAAGCGCGAATCATACCGTTGATCCGATCCTGATTGGCGGCGAGAAGTGTTCGAGCTTTCGCGGTAAGGGCGGTGCTGTTGGTGAGTGTGGAGTGAAGCTCATTGAGATCAGATTGAGCCTTGGTTAATAAGGCGGGGATGGCTTTTTTGATTTCAGCGGTAGCGGCATTGATATTTACAATAGCCCCTTTTCGCCCCGAATGCAGCAATTTACCGGCCTGATCCATGGCATAGGCGGTTTTATCCGCGGCAAGATTGTATTTGGCCACGACCGGCGGAATTTCATCATGCACCGAATTCAGCACACCGGTGGCACTGGTGGCCGCGGTATGGATGGAATCTTCGGTGGTGCCGAGCTTGGTTAAATCTGCATTGATAAGCGGCACGGTTGTGGTGCGGACTTGCGTGACCATGGCTTTGATTTGCGGGGCCAGTGACGCGACGGTTGCCAAGGCATGGCTGATTCCGCTGGGGTGGCCAATTAAAACATAATCGGGTGGAAGCGGCGTGCCGGAACCGAGGCTTTCAACATTCAACCAGCTTGTTCCGGTGATGGTGCCACCGATCACCACCTGGGCACCGGTACGCAGGGTATATTTTTGGGGCATGGTGAATGTGACGCGGACAAACGGCTTTTTTACATTGGTTATCAGGCTGATGGATTGAATTTCTCCAACGGTAAAACCCGCGACGCGCAAATTATCTCCCACCTGCAATCCACCGAGATCATCACGCAACGAGAAGCGGGCCGCCCGCACCTGCACAGGCTCAAATACGCGGGCGAAACCTTTAATGGCTACGATCATCACCAGAATCAGCATGATGCTTAAAAGCATAAAAACGCCGGCACGAAAGGCGTCACGTTGTTTTTTGGCCATGCGGCACCTCGTTTATCTTGCGTCCCAGAAGTTGAGCTTTGTAACTGCATTGATCGGAGGGATTGACAAATGGCCCCTCCAATCGGCCATCCACAAATTGCCGCACCAGCGGGTTGGTGGTGGTGCGGAATTCTTCCACGGAGCCAACGGCGGCAAATTTTCCGTCGAATAACAAAGCCAGGCGATCAGCGAGTTTAAAAGCTGATTGCATATCATGGGTTACCACGACGCTGGTAGCCCCCATTTTGTTTTTCAAATTCATGATCAGTTCGTCAATTTGGGCGGTGCTTACCGGGTCCAGGCCAGCTGTTGGCTCGTCATAAAATAAAATGCGCGGCTGCATCATCAGCGCGCGGGCCAGGCCGCCGCGCTTTTTCATACCGCCGGAAAGTTCCGCGGGCAATTTATCAATATGTTCCCGCAGGCCGACGAGTTGAAGATAAATTTGCACCATGAGATCAATTGTTTCATCATCGAGATCGGTGTGTTCCCGCACGGGCAGAGCCAGATTTTCCCGCAGGGTCATGGAATTAAACAGTGCACCGCTTTGAAACAGCACTCCAACTGATTTTCGCCAGGAATCAAGTTCGCCACGATTCATTTCATCGAGCGTCCGCCCGCGAATCAATACGTTTCCGGCATCTATTTTCAACTGGCCCATCAGCACGCGAAGAAGCGTGGATTTTCCGGAACCAGATCCGCCCATGATCACCAGCGTTTCACCGGGGAAAATATCGAGATTCAGATCATGATAGATACGCGTGTCGCCGAAGCTCTTGCAGATGCCCTGAAGTTGAATCAACGGTTCCGACATTACACGCCCAGATAAAAAAATACGGAGGTAAAAATTAAATCCACCACAATCAACGCGACAATGGTGAAGACCACCGTTTTGCTGGTATTGAGGCCTACACCTTCCGCGCCACCGCGGACTTTTAATCCCAGGAAGCAGGCTATCGCGGTGATCAGCACGCCAAATACGCCCGCCTTGACCAAACCGGTAAGAAAATCTCCGACTTTCAAAATCGCCAGGGCGTGATGAACGTACTGCAAAGCGCCAAGATGCAGCAGCAGTGCGGACGCCACCAATCCGCCAAACATCGCGGCCAGATCACCCAGCACGGTCAGACATACCATCATTACCATCCCGGCGAGCACCCTCGGCACGACCAGAAAGCGGATGGGATCGATGGCCATTGCCTCCATGGCTTCAATTTCCTCCCCCACCACCATTGTGCCAATTTCCGCGGCGATGGCCGCACCGCCAAAACCGGTCATGACGACGGCGGAAACCAGCGGCCCCATTTCACGGAATGTCGCCAGGGCTACGACGTCGGCGGTCACCGGAACAATGCCGAACCTGGCGAGTTCCGGTGCGATCTGCATAGCCAATATCGCACCGATACAGAACATCACCAGGCAGACAATGGGAATGCTTTCCACGCCGATGCGATTCATCTGCATCCATATATTCCGCCAAGCCAGAACTCTTCCGCGACCGTTAGACAATGCCGGCATGATGGCACGGAGTGTGTCCAGAAGTAAATAGAAAAAATCACCAACAAATTCAATCGCCGCTCGCATCAGCACCTCCAGAGGTTTGGGCCGCGAGATTGTGGGGCGACGGTGGCAAACAGTCTGGACAGTCTTTGGGAACCGGGCAGGATGAACCCGCTAAAAGTTCAGCGGCTTGCGCGGCGGGCATGTCGTCTATGATGATGACCATATCATCAAGATGACCAATTTCAATGACACCGCGTACTTCTTTATGCAGATGAGCCAGATAGAGTTGGGCATCCGGTGGAAGATGGCGGAGGATTTCCACAAGTATCGCGAGGCCTGCGCCACCGAAGCGATTAAGCTGCTCGAGTTCGAAAATCATTTTTTTTGGCTGGAAATGGTCCACTGCTTCCAGCAGTTCCGTCCGTAATTGCGGTATAAGATCAAAGGTCATGCCCGCGTTAAGGCGATAAAAAATGCGGCCTGCACCGAGATCTTCAACGGTTCCAAGGGCGACTTTTTGCACCGGCTTTTTCATAAATATCATGAAGGCCCCCTCGGTATTGCGGAAGTGGGAGCCGCTGGTTTGGTCTTGGCAACCGGCATGTGAATGTGCGTTAAATGTTGAGCGGCAAGCCATTTTTTCCAACGTGCAATGGCCACGCGGCGGCGAGCCCCAGAGGCATAATAAACATATCCAAATTCATGACCGGTGATTTTATGCAACGCGTAAATGGCATAAAAGCGGATAGCCGAATCCTGGCTGGACAACGCTTTTATCAGCAGAGGAATGGCGGAAGATTCATGATGGTGAGCGGCCGATTTGATCGCAGGAATTTTCTGCGCGGGATCATCACTGGCCAAGTTAGGTTGCCCCAGGGATAGAAACCCGCAACCCGTCAGCAGCAGCGTTGCCACAATCAGAATCACATACTTACCAACCATGACTGCCACGCCCCGGACAAACCAGCATTCACACTTATTTATCATAACCGGATTTTGGAATTGGCAAGTATGGGTGGTCTAATTTATAGCGGTACGCGGGGGGGATGCGTCCGCGCTATAAACCCGGTCTTCCAAGAGAGTTGAGAGCAGACCGCAGGAGGCGTTGGCATCGCGGGCGGTAGCAATTCTTTTTTCTCCAGCCGAATTTACGCTACTCGCTACTGTCTCCAAACTCCTGCTCTATTTTTGCCCGTGGCAAAAATGCGCCCGGCAGGAGTCGAACCTGCAACCTTCGGTTCCGAAGGCAGTTAAAATCGTGCTGCTGAAAATCTCATGAATCTCAGCAATTACCCTATTTTACTGCGAAAAATGGCCTTTGCAAGGCTTCGCCACACGTTGAGAGTTTTGGTGCTGTAAGGCGGTATTTTTATATCAAAACGGTAAACGAAGGCCAGACACGCGGTATGAAGAAGTTGGCGGTTCACTTCCAAGCCATGGCGAGATTGACGATGAACCGAAGATATTTCAGGTTTTTGGATTCATCCGAGAGGCCCTTGTTCAACTGTACGGTTAATTTGCTCTTCAACTGTCGCCAACGTCGCAAGTATTTCTTCGAAACCTTTCGGCTCGGCCAGGAACATATCCCGCATTGCTTGGTAGTCGCGCCGCAGAGCGGGCAATCTTTCAGATGGTGGAACCAAGTGGAATGTTCCGGGTTTCGCCCGATCGTAATTTGCCCAGGCACTGCCAAAGAACTGACTCTTCCAGTTCACCACCCGTGCACGCAGGTCGTTTCGGTCGGCAGCTTTACCAGCAATCGGATGTTGCGAAAGTGCGGCCATATCGGCGTAATGACGCGAGAGTCTGTCTGGTATGCGTTTTTCCGCTGGCCGGTAATACTCCATGTGCAGGATCGTCGCCTTCTCCCAGAAACTTCGCTCCACTTCCAGTGCTATTACCTCGCAACGCCAATCTGCGAACGCACCGGGAAAGACATCCGCGATCCAAGGCCTTACCAAGTGACGACCGATCGGTTGCTGGTCGGTAAGGGAGCCAAATTCTAACTTGACGGAACGCCGCAGGTACTCGAAGCCCGGCGGCTGTGAAGAAGGGTAGTGAAAAAGAAGTACCGGGGACTGCGTGTGAGCCTCAATCTGGAATTCAAACCACGCGCCAGCGCCTTTTCCCAGCACCTTGGTGGCCAGCGCTTCCAGCGCCGGGCCAATCCGGTTTTGCACGGCGCTGCCGCACGCCACTTCAGCTTTCTTCATCCATTTGCCGGCCTGGTTGCGGCTTATACCCGCAGGTGGGAGCTTAAGAAATTCGGGCGACAGCGATAAATCTATGTCCTCTGAAAATCGTTCAATGACGCCAAACACTTTCGAAAGAGACGTTCCGCCCTTGAAAACCAAGCTGTCCGCAAATTCCGACTCGAACCGGACGCCCAGCAACCAACAAACCCAAAAGTCCTTCTCCATGATAATAGGTGACAGGCTTCGCCGCGTTGCCGCCTGCTCGACATACAATCGGCGTTCCTCGGTTGGCAACGCAAGGAAACCGAGATTCATGGATTTTCTCCCGCAAGCTCACGAAAGATCGGGTGCATCCACGTTGGTGCCAGGGGCAGGTCGCCAAGCAGTTCGCGGCGTTGCTTGGCCGGGAGGGTACGTTTCAAGTGCTCCCGGTGCTGCCTGGTTACATGTTCTTTGCCCATGGCTCGCAATGCCTGAATTAAAAGACCGCTCAATCGTCCTGCTGCCGCCATATTCCGCGCGGTTGTCCGCCGCAACTGGATCGTGGTCGAACCGATCCTCACGGTCCGCGTCGGGCCATCAGTCAGGAACACCGCTTTGGCTGGCACTTGCTCCGAAAGCCCCAAGGCGTTGGCCGCATACGCGCCTGCAGGCTGAACACGCGTATGGTCGCGTGTCGCGAGGGCCTTGGCCACCGTCTCGGCAGAGGGGGCAAGCGATCCCAACACCGGATGCTCTTTCGGGAAGTCATACACGCCGCGTGCCAGATGTCGGATAATCCCTTTTCGGGCCAGCCGATGAAGCGTCAGATCAACCGCCTCTCGACTTGCAATGTCCAGAAAGTCCGCCGGGATAACAACGCAGCCATGTCCCCTCCTGCGAATCGACGCCTGGATGCGGTATTCAATGGAATGTAACGATTTTCTCTTGGAAATCATGTAAGGAATATTAGCATGTTTTTCTTACAATATCAAGCGGCATTTCACCCTTCTACTGAAGCGTGATCGGCACTGGACAAACCACACATCACGGAAAGTGATTATACGTAAGTGACGTACTTCGTCACGATGCAGATTGTTCGCCTTGGACGTATTCAGGGCATGGGTTTGAAGGAATATTTCATCTCTCGCAGTTCGCGCGTGGGCTGGCCATTTTTCAGGTAATAACCAAGGGCGAAATCCCAGTATGTGGAAATCAACTCATTGATCGTAACGGACCGGCGGTCTTGATTGGCCTGTGATTGTACTACGTCTGTACTTCGGTTATTTACAAGAAATTCTTGGATCAGGCGGTCATCTGCTACGCGGCTTTCCGGCGAGTTGAATCCTCCCAGATAATAGTCTCGTCCGGTCAGCGTAATAACCGCTTGGCCGGAAGCGCGATGCAGTCTGTACGAGGGAAGTTTGTGCGTCAGTCGTGGCATAGATGGCTCCTTTGGTCAGAGCCAAAACGGTATATACCGTTTTGGCAGAGACTCATGAGCCGCATTTCCCGACACAGGAAAGTTCGCTAAGTATAGCGATCAGCAACACTTATATCTAAATGCGCCCGGCAGGAGTCGAACCTGCAACCTTCGGTTCCGTAGACCGACGCTCTATCCAATTGAGCTACGAGCGCATGTCAATGTGCTTCCCGGCTCCATTGACGAATTCATCATTATCTTCAACCCGCGCCGAAAAGCAAGGATTCGATGGAACTTTTTCAGATAATCAACTGCAGTCATCTTTTCTGGCAAGACTGCCCGAACTAAAAGGCTGGACACGGTGTGCCACCGTGTGAAAAGCGACAGCACGCCTCTTCCACCATGCATCTGCCATGGTTTTCAAAAAATAGCCACAACCGATGCTACCTGTTCGGCAACTAAGATTATCATGACCTTGCAACCAAAAGCGGCGTTGCCGGAACGTGTCACGCACCTTTGCCGTGGCCATATTGAAGCCTTGAAGCGTATGAGTTTATCGGCGTGCGGGTTTTACAATCATCCCGCGTAGCGCATAATGCTTCCGCGTAAAAATTTGGAGCCTCTATGGAAAAGCCTGCATCCTCAATAAGTGAAACCAAGCCGCGGATTCTTACCGGTGATACTCCCACCGGGCGCCTGCACCTGGGCCACTTTGTCGGCTCACTGGAAAATCGGGTGCATCTTCAGGATCAATTTGATTGCTATTTCATCATTGCCAATGCCCATGCTTTCACCACGCGGGCGGAACAGCCGGCGGACATCCGCCAGAGCGTATTGGATATTGCGGCAGATTATCTCGCTGCGGGGATTGATCCGAAAAAAAGCACCATTTTTGTGCAATCGGAGATTCCCGCCATCGCGGAACTTACCTTTTTCTTCAGCATGTTGGTTCCGTTTTCCCGGCTCATGCGCAACCCCACCATCAAGGACGAAATTCGCGATAAAAACCTTGGTGACAGCTACAGCTTCGGCTTTCTGCTGTATCCCATCGGTCAAATTGCCGACATTCTGGCGTTTCGCCCGGCCCTGGTGCCGGTGGGCGAAGACCAACTGGCACATCTGGAATTGACACGCGAAGTGGCTCGACGGTTTGATCAAATTTACTGTGGCGTTGACCCGCAAACGCCGGATGAACATTATGTCCAATCCGGTGGCTTGTTCCCAATTATTGAACCGCGGCTGGGCCGCGTGCGGCGACTGGTGGGCATCGGCGGCCCCGGGGAGCACGGACAATTGCTCAAAATGAGCAAATCTCTCAACAACGCCATATATCTAAGTGATGATCCGGATACCATCCGCAAAAAAGTCATGTCCATGTATACCGATCCCAACCGGAAAAAAGCCACTGATCCCGGCAGCGTGGAAAATAATCCCTTATGGATCTTCCATGAAACCTTCAATCCGGACACCACTTGGGTTAAAGAGGCGGAGGAAAAATACCGCGCCGGCGGCATCGGTGATGTGGACTGCAAGAAAAAACTCGTGGAGGTACTTGTAGCGCTGATTGAACCCATGCGTCAACGCCGGATGACCTTTGAAAAAGATCCGGCACAGCTTCTGGCCATATTGCAGGACGGCACCGCCCGCGCCAACACGGTTGCCGAAGAAACACTGCGTCTGGCGAAGATTGCACTGAAACAGGATTTTCTGCCCCGGCGGATACAGTACTGATGTTCCGATCTATTTCCGGAAATCAATAGGTACGTCGGTTCGCAATACGAAATTGCAATTAAAGACCGCCCGGAACTGAGAAGCCGTTGGCGGTGTGACTGAAGCGCACCGGCCTTTTTATACGGCAAAGCCAATTCCTGTCCGGATTCCTGATCTTAACTTGAGAACTCCGGCTTTTGGGCTATGATACGTCGTTTTGATGGGTTGCCTTGGAGCTAACATGCTGGGCGTATTTATTGCACATCTGGTTTTCACACTGGCCATGGTCGGTATCAGCACCGGTCTAATTGCGTATTTGATTCTTCTGGAGCGTAAGACCGCATCATGGATTCAAGACCGCATCGGGCCTAACCGCGTTGGGCCGCAGGGGCTTATGCAGCCGCTGGCGGATGGCGTGAAGTTCATCCTGAAGGAAGAATTCATGCCCGCTAATGCGGATCGATTCCTTTTCATCCTGGCCCCGATCATTATCATCGCCCCGGCGCTGTGCGGTTTTGCCGTTATTCCATGGGGTGGCGTTATTGCCAAAGGTACCGCCCTGCCAGCATGGATTCCTTTTATCGGCGGATGGGCCTTTCCAAATAATTTCCATGTCATGGTGGCCAATCCGCAAATTGGCGTCTTGTTTGTTATTGCAATGGCATCGCTTTCGGTCTATGGCGTGGTACTGGCCGGCTGGGCTTCCGGCAGCAAGTGGAGCTTCCTGGGTGGCCTGCGGGCCACCGCGCAGATGGTCAGCTATGAAATTCCACTGTTTTTATCTTTAATTTCCGTCGCAGTTGTGGCGGGCACGTTGCGGCTTAACCCGATCGTCAATAATCAGGCCACTTATTTTTCCGTTTTCAAATTCCTGCCGGCTTGGAATATTTTTGTGCAGCCGGCAGCCTTTATCATGTTTGTGGCGTGCATCTTCGCGGAAGCCAACCGAACCCCCTTTGATTTGGCCGAATGCGAGCAGGAACTTGTCGGCGGCTACCACACCGAATATTCGTCCATGAAATTCGCACTGTTTTTCCTGGCAGAATATAGTGCCATGATTACCGGCTCGGCGGTGGCGGTGGCGCTGTTCCTCGGTGGATGGCACCTGCCTTACATCGATCTGATTTTGTATCATGGTGCACAACCCGTCGCCACGGGCTGGCTTGGCGCCCTGCTGAAGTTCGTTGTATTCTGGGGCAAAGTTGTCGCGTTTCTGTTCTTCTACATGTGGGTACGCTGGACCCTGCCACGGTTCCGCTTTGATCAGCTTATGAACCTGGCTTGGCGCGGGATGATACCGTTATCGCTGGGTACTTTTCTTGAATCTGCGGCGTTTGTTTATCTGCGCCGCGCGGGAATTATTGAAAACCGCTGGTGGCTGCTGCTGGGGAATATATTCCTGTTGGTTGCTGTCGCCTTTTTAAGTCAGGTATTGCCCGGTGAACCGACCAATCGGCGCGTGGCCGTGCCGAACAGCCGCTACAATCCGGCAAAAATACCAGTACCTGATATTGCGATTGAATCGTAAGCTTGTTTAACGCAACTGATTTGATAAATCAGGGCAACTGTGCTGAAAAGAGCATCCGTGGCCTGACTGCCCGCGGATACTGGCAGCGCCTCATTAACGCTTAGCATTTAAGGAATCATCATGGCTGAAACATCCAACAGCAAAATGGAAAAAATTGTAGCCCTGTGCCGCCGGCGCGGGTTTGTTTTTCAGTCCTCTGAAATTTATGGCGGCATTAACGGCTTCTGGGATTACGGCCCGCTGGGAGTAGAACTCAAACGGAATTTGAAAGAAGCTTGGTGGCGCGATGTTGTACGTTGCGCCCCCAAAGGCCCGGATGGCCACCTTATTGATATGGTCGGCCTGGATTGCTCAATAATTATGAATCGGCGCGTGTGGGAAGCCTCGGGCCATGCAACGGGGTTTAACGACCCGATGGTGGACGATAAAGAAACCAAGCAGCGGTTCCGGGCGGATCACCTGTGCGGATTGTTTGTAGGCCCCGTTGCGGATAGCCCGGAAATTTCCCGACAGCAGTTGGGGACTTCCGTTGCCGCA
>JAJZVR010000144.1 GCA_021847065.1 Planctomycetota bacterium
GTAATTCTGCAGGTCGCCCAGAAAAGCGATGCCGCTGGGGGTCGTTGCGGCACAGACATAAAACGATGCTCGTTGTTTACCCAGCCGTCCGACAAACCGTCCGCCGGAAGGAACCTTCACGATTTGATGGGTGAAGTAATTGTAGACATATACCACGCCGTGCAGGCCCATCCGATCCGGTGAGAAACGCACCGTGCGATGATACCCGGCGATGACCTTGGAATAGGGCTGTTTACTCACATAATAAGAGGACCAGCGATTCGGCATATAGCCTTGGGCGACAGGCCCCGGCTTTCCTTTGCGGTAGAACGGTACGTGAGCGGCGTCCGTGCCGTCAAAAGCAAATATATAAACCGTCCGCACACCATGTTGTTCCGTGTGGGTGCGGGCAATAATTGGCCGGCGCGGATGCTGAATCGCGTTGAGATAACTCTGCCCGGTGGGAACCAATGGAACATCAGGCTTCACAATAACCCCATCAGCGCGAACGGCGGGCATAATATGTGCCCGGTCCTGCTGGCCACGCAAATCTCCGAATCCAACCATGCCGCCGGAAAGCGTTTGCAGCAAAATGCCATATCGGCTGGTGCTCAAGCACGCATCCGCCCAGGGCCAAAGCCCTACCGATCGGGCCAAACGGGAATTAAAAAGGAATTCCCGCCAGCGCAGATGGATGAAAAAATCATCGCTGACACGGCTGGTGGTTACATTTGAATATTTCGACGATTCCATAAGTTCGCTTGGTAGCGGCATACAATATTGTATCGTCTGGTGATGGGCCGCCATACCCTTGGCCATATTGCCGAAAAATGCATCCCCCCGATTCAGATGCCGACCAAAATGAGCGATGCTGTAACGATCGCATAGAAAGTCATGCTCAAACGTCACCGCCCCGCGGGATTCCAGATATGCGGCGAAACTATTCCAATTCCGCAGCTTCTGCCCTATCGCCGTTCCAACATCGGCCCACCAGACCACCAAGGGGAGGCCAAGCTCTTTTTGGAAGGCCTTCAGACCCTTGGGGAAAAAAGTCGGATTGGGCTTATACCCTTTTTTCCCGACTACGACGGTTTTAACGTCCTCGGTATTGGTATGGCGAACCAGCCACCATCCATCCAATTGCAGGTAACGCACCGGAATATTCTGCTCATGAAGATATTTTATTTCATTAAGAATTGTGCGGCTGTAGCTCCACTTGGGATGGGTGTGGAAGAAATATCCACAGCCGTTGTCCGTCCAGTAGCCCAGGGAGCTCAACGCCACATCCGCATCATTGGAGGGCCTTGTTTTTCCCGTCAAGCTGGTCAACGCATGACCCCACAGGTTCCATGCGGCGTTGATGCCGTGCGTCATCACCATCAGGCTGCGAATTCGGTAGTTGGCCGGCACGACGGGAATTTCCGGATGCAATTCCACGGCGATTTGTGTGGTGCCATTGCCACGCATGGCGGTAACCAGAAAATGCGATGCCGGTGAAATCACGGCGGCATTGAGATGCTCGTCAAACAACAGCCATGGGGTATCCGATGGGCCTGCCTGAAATTGGGGCGGAGCGAAGCAATCATTGGCATAGCTGAATACATGCATAAGATGTGATTCAGATCGAAAATCCGGAAACGCAATCCGCGGATGCCCAACGGGTCGAAGAAATCGCAGGGAGAACAATGTTACCGGCTTATGAAGATAAAGCCGCACGCTTGCCCGCAAGGCCACGCCTTTTTGCTTCCACTGAAACGCCATCCGCTGATAGGCGCCAATACGGTCCTTGCCGGATGCGGTCTTAACCGCTGAAACCGGCCCACCGACACTGCCCTGAAAGCTCATGGCTGGAGTCTGGCTTTGTATCCGGTAAACACCGGTATGCCGGTTTATCTGAAACTTCAGTGTCCCCGCGCTGATCTGCGCCGCTTGAGTCGCCCCGGCGGTCCATAGAAACACCCCAGCCAGCGCGGTGGCCGCCATGCCGATTGCAGCACCGGAGACAAACCGCCTGCCCGCACCCTTCGCGGACGAATGACTGTAAGGAAAATGAAAACACCCCAGGGACATACCGGACTTCCGTTGAAACACTTGAAAGACTCCGTTTCTGAAAATTCTTCTTACAACCTGCATACATTGCCCAGGCACGATCCAATTACCACTCCATGCCGGTGGGCGGAAACACCCAAACAACCGCGCCGCCACCGGTAACTTTTTGCGAAACAAGCCACTTAGCTCCGCACTCTGTCTCCCGACTCTCGCAGCCGCCCTATGTCATCTTCCCCCATATATCAGTACCACCCCGCTAGGCTCGTCAGGACTGCCCGGGCTCCCGCCCACCGCCCAGCCATGCCGCGCATTTAGAAAAAACAGTTTACGTACACTCACCACATGATGGAACACATCTGGCCAGGTCTTGCCCCCATCGGTGGTGTGCAGCAGCCACGGCAACGCCGTCATCGGATTGGTCCGGGCGTAGCCCAACACGGAGCCAACCCAAGCCTCCCGGGGCGAAATCGCATACACATCCGTTAAATTGCCGGTTCGACCCGCCGGAGGCGTCTGTAACGTCCAGGTTTTTCCGCCATCAACGGTATGCAAAATCACCGGATTGTGCGGCATCCCAAATCCGCCGTTTCTCACCCACTTCCCTTGGCCGCCCACCGCCCAACCCGCCTTGCCGCCAGGAGCAAAGCTGATCGCGGTCAGCATCGCCGCCGGGCCTTTCAGGCCCGTGGCCGCCTGCGCCCACGTCTTGCCTGCATTATCGGTGCGGATGATTACCCGACCTCCCGCAACCGCCAAAACCATTTTTTTCCACGAGCCGATCCACCAGCCGCCTTGGAACGTGCGCCCCACATTAACCCGCGTAAACGTCTTTCCACCGTCCGCGGTTTGCCAAAAAAAGGTGCCTCGGTGCGGCAGCAATCGACCATGCTGACCATGCGGGCCAAACCACACCGCCCCCAAACCGCCTATGGTTTTCGGCAAAGCCACCATCCGCCAAATTCGCCCGCCATCCCTGGTTTTCAGCAACACACCCCGGTTTAACGGACCGGTGCCTGAAACCGTCCCATCCGCCCACCCCAGCCGACGGCTGGAAAACCACAAGCCCGCCAGATTACTTTTTTGCACATCCGCCCTGATTTTCGCCGGATGCCAACTGTGGCCGCCATCCCGTGTCCACGCAATGCCCGGTCTTACCGGTTTTCTTGGAACCGGAACTCGCCCCAGTATCACTCCGTGCCGGGCGTCGGTGAAAAATATATTTCCCGCCAACAACAGGCCCGCTGGCTCCGCCGTGCCGGGATCGACCACGGTCCAATGTGGCCGGGCCAAGGCATATTGTGGTAATGCCCCTAACGCCGCCAACAATACCATCGGGTACGCCCTTTTTTGCCATGATCGGAATTTTTTTATCTCGTCCCGGCGAGCCGAGGCGGACCCGATGCCCGCTCTACGTACCGCCGGTGCTCCACAAGTCTTGCGGGTACCGACGGCTGGGGTTCTCGATAAAAACGGGCACACCCGTACCACCAATCTCCACCCATAAGTTGTCAGTGCGATAAAACTGTACATTAAAAACCTTTTTTTGGCGTGGCCATTCACTTCGACATGTTGCGATCACCCGCTTCTTCGGAACCCTGTCTGGTTAAGACACATTCAATCCAAGCCCCCAGTGGGCCATTCCTCCATAAATTGTGGGGACAGGCTCCAATTAGCACCCCATGGCGGCGGGCGTGAAGGCCAAGAGCCGTTCCGCCACCCGCAGATTGTTGTGGAACGGTCTCCTAGCCGGGGATATCAAAATAGGCCGGGTAGGCCACATGGTTGGAGTAGCCGGCCACCGAAGGCAGCGGAATAAGATTTTTTGTTTCCCCGGAAACGTGCCCATCCGCAAACAGCACGTTGATGGTTCCCCCGCCGTCATGAATCGCCCATCCATGCATACCGATCAGGTTTGGATTCAAATTTCCGGGAATACCGCTGATATTGCAATAATCGTAAATGGGTAAAGCCCCATCCTCCATAAACATGCACGCGGAAGCCGACTCTCCGCCATAAGGGCTGGTCAGCCGGGAGGGGGCGCCGCGGGGCCAATTGGGCTGTAAGTTACCCACATAACTTGCCGGCGTTTCCGGAAAAGGCAACGGAGCGGTTCCGGTTTGCCACGCGCGATACTGCTGGTTGTTTACTCCGGTAAACATGATGTTGAAATGGTATTCGTAGGTATAAATAAACGCTGCGGAAGCAAAGTATTTGGCGGCCAATCCGGCCACTATTCTTTCCATTGATGGACATACGTAAACCGCAGGCGAGGTGATATACCCTTTGGCCAGCAGCGCTCCCTCCGGCAGCACCAGTCGCTGGGCGTTGCCCGCCGGAAGCTGAAAAGCGTAATGCCAATTCAGATTCGGCAGGGCGTAAGTGACGTTATTCACTCCGGGCACCGGCACCAGTTGCCCGGCCCCCATACCAAAACCCTGCCCACACCCCGGCGCAAAGCCGTTATGGTCATTGGCCCATTCAAACATTGCAATGCCTATTTGCGACTGGTTGCTGGCGCAAGCCATCTGATTGGCCAATGATCGGGCCCGGGCCAGTGCCGGCATCAGCAGCGCGATGAGAACGGAGATAATTGAAATCACCACCAGAAGTTCCACCAGTGTGAACGCCGCAACGCGGCTCAACGACCAACGATCAACGAACAAAGGGCCTGCCGGATTCGCCGGTCTCAACAGTTGAGGGCATCCTTGGTTTTGATCATTGAAATTGAACATTTGTGCCGCCTTGTCAAAGCGTTCAGTTTTCAGCAACTCCGCGCGCCTTTGTGTTTATACACCCTGATCCGAAAAAAAAGGGCGTAACCGTTCACGGGCGGGCTTAAATTCCGATACTTTCTTTGTGGTGCGGACTTTCCAGTCTGCCGTAGTAATAAATGCAGGTAAGAAAACCTGCACCACAAGTTATTGGATACCCGCCCGTGAACGGTTACAAAAGGGCCGAGAGCTTTAATCTCATCGGCCCGCCCGTTGTTATCCATTATCGGCTATCGGCGGCTTCTCAAACCACAAAACGGCACAAAAATCCGCGCCACAAGGGCCAACGCCGAATTCACACACATATAGCCCCCGGCTCCGCCGGGGGTGCTGCGATAGGTACCTGCCAAGGCCGCGTTAAACCGACCGACGCCGCTTCAGCAGCACCAGACCGCCCACCAGCCCCATCAGGACTAGGCCCAATGTTGCCGGTTCCGGGACAGCGGCGTTGGCATTAACCAGCATGATTTCATTGCTATTCTGATAGTTGTAGTCGATCGACCAGCCGTTGGCCAGTGTGGTCGAGTAAAACGCACTTCCCAACAGCGTTCCGCCGGAATAATTGGCCAACACATACTGGCTCTTGGTTTGCGTCCCGGTGAGGTTCAAAACAAGAGACAAATCGGTAATGTTGAACGTGCCATTATCCGTAATCAAATTAGCCGTATTGCCATTGATAATGAAATTCAGCACGCCAAGGCTATTGGACGCACCGCCGGTGAGCGTGGCTCCCGAATCAATGGTGATGTTGCTGTTGGCCAGCGAGCCGGTGTTGCCGGACAGATCCAGCGTACCGCCGGCAACGGTAGTCGCCCCGGTATAGGTATTGGCTCCGGTGAGGGTCAAAATTCCAACCCCATTCTTGGTCAACCCGCCGTCCGGTGTCGATCCGAGAGAGGAATCGTGAAGCAGAGCTTGGGATATCCAGACGTTCTGCCCGTTGGAATCAATGACCGCCCCGCCGCTTTGCACGTTGGCATATGTCAGCGCGTTCATGAAACGGCCGTAGAGGGGAGCACCGGAGGGCGCGGCGGCATTGGCCTGCAGCGTGCCGCCGTTGAAGTTAAACACACTGGTCCCACCCGCCGTGTAAACCATATCCGTAGCCAAAGTGCCGCCGCTAAGGTTGTAGGTGCCGGTGGTGCCGGAAGCCCCCAACTGCACCGGGCCGGTATTAACCGTGCCGCCTGTTTGATTTACCGTGCCGGTGCCGCGCGGAGCGACATATAAGGTAGTCAGCGCGTCAGCCGTCGGGGTGGCGGCGTTCTCGGCGTAATTATTCAACGTACCGCCATTAACGTTCAGAATGCCCGTGTCTCCGGATGCGTAACCGACCAATAAACCCAATCCAGCGGAGGAAACATTGATATTCAGCGTCCCGCTATTCAGGGTATACGCGCCCTGGTCCCCGGTAGCTCCCAGTCCGATGATGGCACTGCCGGCGTAGCTGGTGAGCGAGCCGACTGTGCCGACATTCACTGTGGCATTGTTGCCCTGAGTGAAGGTGCCGCTTTGGAGGTTAAGCCCGCCGACGCCGCCGGTGCCATTCGCGACGACATCGGCATTGATATTCAAAACAGCGTTCGTGGCGCTGGCGGTGCCGAATCCACCCGTGAACGTGTTTGTGGCGGAGCCACTTAACGTCACCGTGCTTTTGCTGTTTTCCAAGAAACTGGTAGCAGTACCGGTGTTGGTGATTCCGCCGCTGAAGTTGAATGCCGCAGTACCGCTGCCCACCAATTCCAGCCGCGTGTAATGGCCCGAAGAGACATAGGTGATGGGAGCGGAGACGTTATACGTCAGGCCCGCAGTCCCCGCATTTGCACTGAGGCTGATGATTGGATCGGCTCCGCTAGTGCCACTGCCATTGTTGACCATGTTAAGGTACGACCCCGAACCGGCGGCGATGTTGATAGTTGCGGCAGAACCGCTGGTCGGCCCTGTTCCCTGAAGGTTGATAACGTTAGCCTGGAACCCGCCGTTGATATCGTCCGTGTTGGTGTTGGTCAGCCCACTGGCCAGAGCCGGGGTGCTGGCACCAAATGTGAGCGTGGTTGTCGCACCGCTGACAGGAGCCGCGCCGCCCGTCCAACCGATCCCCGAAGACCAAGTGGTGGAGCCATTGCTTGGGGCGTAGGTGAAGGTCGCCCCCTGCGTGGCAGAGCCTAGACCCAAGGCAGCCACTGCAGCCGCCACAGCCAGAGAACCGAATGTAAATTTGCGCTTGGAAAACATAACGCACCGAACCTTTCATAATGGCCGCTCTCTCTAAAATGAGCGAGGCCGAACACAAAAACCCGCGAACCACAACCTAGCGGCACGCAACTTTTAACACGACTTAATCGGTCAAGCCTCCATGCTCGATCGCTTTATTCATACAGCATAAAGCAAGAAAAAAATTTGTCACCGTCCGATGACAAAACTTATTAATATCTATATGTAGTATACATCCTTATTCCGCTTTGTCAAGTCCAAAATTCAAAAAAAAAATCGAACCTGTAAAATCACGCTTGGCCACGCTTTAATTTCTCCCTTGATTTTGCTCGCCTTTCGTGGTTTTATAAGCCCCAATGTTCGTCCCAATGTTATTATCAGACTGCGGCCCGATCCCATCGGTTCTTTACAAACCACGCATCAGAATATCCAAAGGGTTTCCGGTGCAGGGTGCGCCCGGTTTTGTCGAAAACCACCGGAACCCGGTAATCCTACACGGCCATGGGCGAAACACAGCCATCCCGATCACAATCGGGACCAAAAAAACCAGCCAATGCTCAGGTTATTTTTCCACTTGGCGCATTGTTCTTTGGCGGACCGATAGGCAACAACCTTGAACTGCGGACTAAATACATCCGGGAATTGTTTACTGTAATGATATTGCCATGTGAAGCGGGATCCCAGCCAAAGAATCGGTGTGGTGTCCATGCCGCGGCCATGAACGGATATACTCACCAGTTTATCGCCGAACGCCCCCGTGGTATTAAAGCCCCAACGCAATAGTTGGGCGACAGCGCTTTGTTTTGCAGGCAAACCGTACGCTTTCGTATGCTTTGGTGTGGGAAAAAAACCTGTATTATCGACGCCTTTTGATATAAATCGATGCCCCGCCGGATCAACCAGCCACCATACACCATGCCGTTGGGTTACGCGAAAGTATTGTGCGGATGGTGCCGCGCCGGCGCAGGCCAACGGAGCACCGTTCCTCACATAGCCACCGGCTTTGTCCCGGCGCGACGGGATTGCATATTCGACTGCAGCGCGAATCGGGAAGTTATATCGGGCCTGTTCCTTACGACCGTGGCGAGGCCGCTTTTCAACAGAAATTCCACCATCAGACCGACGGCGATCTTGGCATCGCCGTTTTCCAAAATGGAATGTCGCCGCGCTTCGAACTTGGCCCCCGTCAACCCCTATGTGCAGGCGTGACAGAGCACTAATCACCCGGCTCCAGAACGGCCATGAACGCCTCCTGCGGAATTTCCACCTGCCCAACCTGTTTCATCCGCTTTTTACCGGCCTTTTGCTTTTCCAGCAGCTTACGTTTGCGGCTCACATCACCACCGTAGCATTTGGCGGTTACATTTTTCCGCATGGCGCTGATGGTTTCACGGGCAATGACGCGCGAACCCACCGCCGCCTGCAACGGCACCTCAAACAAATGCTTGCCAATTTCCTCTTTAAGCTTGCGGATAATGGCCCGCCCGCGCGATTCAGCCTTGGACCGATGCACAATCAGGCTTAATGCGTCAATGGCCTGGGCATTTACTAGAATGTCCATTTTGACCAGTTCGTCCGCCCGGAAACCAATAAGGTCATAATCCAGCGTGCCGTACCCGCGCGTGGCGGTTTTCAGGCGGTCAAAAAAGTCAAAAATCACTTCGGCCAACGGCATTTCATATTCAATGATCACACGGTTGGGACCAAGGTATTCCGTCTTTTTATAAATGCCGCGACGATCCTGACAGAGCTTGGATATATCGCCGATATTTTCCGCCGGCACAATAATGCTGGCACGAATCATCGGCTCACGAATTTCACGCACCTTGCTTAAATCCGGCAGCATCGAGGCGCTGTCGATCATTTTGACTGTGCCGTCATTGAGCAGAATTTCATAAGGTACGGTTGGTGCGGTCTGTACGACCTGCACATGCTGCTCACGCTCCAGTCGCTCCTGCACAATTTCCATGTGCAGCAGTCCCAAAAATCCGCACCGGAATCCAAAGCCCAAAGCATCGGACGTTTCCGGTTCAAACGTAAAGGAGGAATCGTTAAGGCGGAGTTTTTCCAGTGCTTCACGCAGTTGCGTGTACTCGGTATCCGGACCGGGATAAAAATCACAGTAGACCATCTGTTTGGGCGGGCGATACCCCGGCAGCGCTTCAGGGGCTGGTGAATTGGCATCCGTTACGGTATCACCAATAGTCACATCGCTGAGTGTTTTGATGTTGGCAACCAGGAATCCGACCTCGCCGGCTTCCAGTGAATCCACATGTACAGCGCGCGGGGCAAATTTGCCCAGACCGGTGACTTGATACACTTGCTGTTCACCCATCAGGCGTATTTTCTGCCCGACTACAATTTTTCCATTCATTACACGGATATATACAATAACACCGCGATAATCGTCATATTTGCTGTCGAAAATAAGGGCTTGTAACGGCTTATCGGCGTGGCCCCGAGGGGCCGGCAGCCGGAGGCAGATGGCGCGCAGCAACTCTTCGACCCCCAAGCCGCTTTTTGCGCTGATATGCACTGCGGAAAGCGCATCTATGCCCAGAACCTGTTCCATTTCTTCGGCCACTTGTTCGGGACGGGCGCTTGGGAGATCAATTTTGTTAATGACCGGAACAATTTCCAGACCTGCTTCAATGGCGGCATAGGCATTGGCCACCGTTTGTGCCTGCACGCCCTGCGTGGCATCCACAAGCAACAAAGCTCCCTCACAGGCTTGCAAGGCCTTGGCAACTTCATAATGAAAATCAACATGGCCGGGCGTATCGATTAAATTAAACATGTACAGTCGGCCATCGAGCGTATACGGTACGGTTACCGCACTGGCCTTGATGGTAATGCCGCGTTCACGTTCCAAGTCCAGATCATCAAGAAATTGAGCCTGCATATCGCGCTCGGTAATAGCACCGGTGCGTTCCAGAATACGATCCGCCAGTGTTGATTTACCGTGGTCGATATGGGCCACGATTGAAAAAT
>JAJZVR010000145.1 GCA_021847065.1 Planctomycetota bacterium
ACGTGATGTGGCGACGGGTGTTTTTCCCTGCACCATCCAGTTCAAACCAATTGCCAGGAACATAAACAGCACGAAAAGGACCACTGTAATGGTGGTAAATACGTCGCCGGTTTTTGTGCCGAAGGCCGAACCTCCGCCGCCGGCACCAAAGGCACCGATCAGGCCGCCGCCGCGTCCGCGCTGCAGCAGAATGACAAAAATCATCACTACGCCAAGAAGTACCAGCAATATCGAAAAAAATGTTGTCATGCGTCGTATTATCCTCGAGCCGTCGGCTCTGTTACCTGTGTTATTTTAATGCCCGGCTTGCGCGGTAATGGCAGCCTGCACGATACCAATAAATTCATCCGCCATCAGGCTGGCTCCGCCAATTAATAAGCCATCAATATCGGCCTGCGTCAGGAGTTCCGCGGCGTTGGCTTTTTTGGCCGAGCCGCCATACTGAATGCGAATATTCTGGGCGGTTTCGTGGCCATATTTTTCGGTCAATTTGGTTCGGATAAACGCATGTACTTCCTGGGCTTGGGCCGGTGTGGCCGTTAGCCCGGTTCCAATGGCCCATACCGGTTCATACGCAATAACCAGATGGCCTGATTCAGCGCTGGCAGGCGCAACATGCGACAGAGCCGCATCAAGTTGTCGCCCGACGACTTCAACGGTCTTAAAATTCTGCCGCTGCTCGAGTGTTTCCCCAACGCATAAAATCACGGCCAGGCCTTCGGTTACAATGGCGTGGGCCTTTTTGCCGACGATGTCGTCCGTTTCACCCAAAATATGCCGCCGTTCACTATGCCCGGCCAGCACGTATTTCACACCCATATCCCGCAGCATCGCCACGCTGACTTCGCCGGTGAAGGCACCCTTTTTTTCAAAATAGACATTTTGGGCACCGAGTTGCACGCTTGAGCCAAGAACGTGCTTGACCGCGTCCAGATGCACCAGTGTCGGTATGACACTGATTTCCACCGGGCAGGGAGAGGGCAGTTTGGCGACAATTTTGGAGGCCAAATCGACGCTTTCGGCGCGATCCAGATTCATTTTCCAGTTGCCGGCAATTAAATATTTCCGCATGGTTTATCATTCTCCATTCAAGGACTTAAATTTTCCAGAGCGTTTTCTGCCACCGCGCGGTGGTTCGTTGGTGTCGGCCTTAAACCGTTACATGCCCCAAAGTCGGTAGTGCCGCGGGGGCGGAAAATTCTCTTCCCAAGACTCCGGCGATCTTTTTGAGCGTTACCATTAAATCGGCAAACGCATCGGGAAGTAGCGCCTGCGGCCCGTCGCACATTGCTTTGGCCGGATTATCATGCACTTCGACCATGATACCATCTGCGCCCGCCGCGATACCGGCTTGCGCCAAGGCCGGAACAAAGTCCCGCACGCCACTGGCATGACTGGGATCAACAATCACCGGCAAGTGACTGTTGGCTTTTACCACAGGCACTGCGGATATGTCCAGCGTGAATCGCAGAGCGGTTTCAAATGTTTTAATTCCCCGCTCACAGAGAATCACCTGCCGATTGCCCTGACTAAGCACATATTCGGCGCTCATGAGCCATTCCTGAATCGAACCGGCCATACCGCGCTTCAGCAGCACGGGCTTGCGGGTTTTACCTACTTCAAAGAGCAGATTAAAGTTCTGCATATTGCGCGCGCCGATTTGAAATACATCGGTATATTTTTCGATAATTGCGACGTGTCGGGTGTCCATGACTTCGGTGATAATGGGCATGCCATTTTCCCGCCCCGCGTCGCGCAGCCACTTTAACGCATCTTCGCCGTGGCCCTGAAAGCTATAGGGACTTGTGCGCGGTTTGTACGCGCCGCCCCGGAGCACCGCGGCACCCGAAGCACGGATGAACCGGGCAATGTTATGAACCATTTGCTCATTTTCGCAGGCGCAGGGACCGGCTATGGAAACGCAATCGCCACCGCCTACTTTGACCGTTCCACCACCGGGACATGGGATTTCAACGACCGTATCCGCCTTATGAAATTCACGGCTGGCTAATTTGTAAGGCCGCATGATCGGCAGAACCTGTTCGACGCCGTTAATGGCCATGAGGTGTTCTTTATCCACCTTGACCTCTTCACCCACGACACCAATGACCGTGCGAAACTGGCCTTTTGACAAATGTGCCTGCAGGCCCAAAGCCTCAATTTGTGAGACAATATTGTTCACAAGGGCATCATCCGCCCCCGGCTTAAGAATGACAATCATGCGGTAAATTCCAATGCGTTACATAACCAGCGACCCATGCCGCAAAAAATCCAAGCCCCTTATTATCTGCGTCCCGCGAAAAAATTCCACTAATCGCAAAGGCGAATAATTTGCAGGGGCCTTCGGCGGTTTCTGCCGCCGAGGTTTTAGGTTACGGGTTACAGGTTACGGGTTACAGGGTGACAGGTTACGGGTTACAGGTTACAGGTTACAGGTGTGTCGTTGCGGTATTGGTCGGTGGAATCAGTAAACCGAATCGCCGGATGGGACTGGCTATTTATGATTTCGCCCGGTCGTTTATCCGACCTCGCGAAATTGCGTGTTGTATAATTGGCGGTAGGTTTCACAGGCGGTAAGCAGATCATGGTGCTTGCCCATACCCACGATTTTGCCCGCATCCATGCAGATGATAACATCGGCGGAAACAATGGTGCTGAAGCGGTGGGCAATGACAAAACTTGTGCGGTCTTTCATGAATTCCTTCAAAGCCAGGGCGATTTTGAATTCGCTTTCGGTGTCAATCTGGCTCATGGCTTCGTCAAAAATTAACATCGTTGGATCGCGTAGAATCGCGCGGGCAATGGCAATGCGCTGGCGCTGCCCGCCGGAAAGGCGAATGCCGCCCTGGCCGACAATTGTGTCATAACCATCGGGAAATGACCGGATAAATTCATCAGCGAAACTTTTTACGCTGGCGGCCAATACCTGATCGCGTGAGGCATGCCGCCGCCCATAAGCGATATTGTTGTAAATCGTATCGGCAAAGAGAAAGGTTTCCTGCGTTACAAGGCCAATTTGTTTGCGAAGCGATGCCAGGGAAACTTCGGCGGTATCGACTGAGTCGATGATAATACGTCCGGATGTGGGCGTATAAAGCCGGGGAAGCAGAGACATTAACGTGGTCTTGCCTGATCCATTGCTGCCGACGATAGCCGCCATTTGACCAAATTGGATGGTAAAGGAAATATCTGTCAGCACCTGCGTTTGATGACCGGGGTAACTGAAACTTATCTGATCAAAGTTAATGCTTTGCTGGTGCCGGGGCAGGTGGGGGAGTTGGTGGGAATAATTAGGTTCGGAGGGGGCGTCGATAATTTCAAAAATGCGTGTGGCGGCGGCATTGGCCTGTTGGAGCTTGGCATTGACATCCGCCAATTTACGCAGAGGTTCAAAAATGGCGGCAAAACACGCCATGAGAAAAAAAAATGAATCCTTGTTGATGCTGTTTTGCAGCACAAACTTGGCGGCGATTAAAATTGGAATGCTGCCGAGAATAATGGCTACCGTTTCCACAGTGGGGCGCGACATGGCTGAATAGTGGCTCATTTTTTTCTGCTGCCGATACAGCAGACGGTTGGCCTGGGTAAAGCGCCGCCGTTCATAGCCTTCGCCGGAATAGGCTTTGACAATTCGCAATCCGGCGAGCGTTTCAGACATGATCGTCAACATGCCGGACCATTGTTCGAGGCCGCGGCGACTGGCCTTTCGCATGTGCTTGGCAAACTTGCGGATAATAATGGCGATGATGGGCAAAACCAGCACGGTGCCCAGGCACAATCGCCAGTCAATCCAGAGTGCCACGATGGCCACGCCAATGGCTTTGGCGGGTTCCAGCACGGTTTTTCCCAGCAGTGTGGCTACACCCTCGCTTAGCGAGCCGGTGTCCTGGGTGAGCCGGCTGGTAAGATCGGACGTGCCATTTTGCGCCAGGTAGCTGGCCGGCAGTTGGACAATTTTGTTGTACATTCTTCGCCGCAGGTTAATAACCACCCGCGCCGCAATGGTCATGGAAAGGTATTGCTGATAATACCTGAAAATGCTGCCGACAATACAGAGAATAATAAACACGGCGATGATCCAGACCAGGCTTAGCAGCGGGCTTTGCGGCATGGCGGCAACAATTGCGACAAAATAACGCATATAGCGGGGTTGCCCGGGCAGCGTGAATTGAATCGGCGGTAAGGCTGCGCCATTATTGGTGCTTAGCGACAGTCGCACGGGTTGCCGGGCCGGGCTGGCCGCGAGCATGGCCAGCATGCTTTGCCAGTGCGGACTTTGCCGGAGAATATTTCCTTGCGCATTAAGCAACGCCACCGATATGATGCGATCACCGGTTTTAAGACTCCGCAAAGGCTTTGGCGTTTGCGCGGTGGTTTGGGCGATAACCACGGCCAGAGCATTTTCCTGGACCGAAGCGCTTAAATTCAATATCTTCAGATGCAGCCGCTGCTGAACGGCGGTTTGATTCGCCCATCCATGTACGCCTTCGGTGCTGATGAAAATTTTCATCACCGGCAGCAGTGTCGCAATACCGCTGGCATAGGATAAGCCCACGCCCAGTGCGCAGAGGAACCCGACAATAGCCGCCACCCGATAAGGCCACACCCCTTTTAGTACCCGCCAAAGCGCCTGCATAGTTCCTCAGTTCCGTCGAACAACCAGCCGGTTATTCTACAGATTGCATGGGACTGTCAATAGCGTCATGAGGCGTTGGACAGAAATTAATTAAAACAGGAGTTTTCCGGCTGGCTGGATCGGCCGTGGAAATCTATAATGCCGCAATGGAGAAAAAGATCCGGTCGCAAGTTGGCACAAGGCGCGGGGGGCGGGCCATCCAGAAGCGCAGTGGTGAGATATTGGCGGTATTGAAAACAATGTATCCTGAGGCGCACTGCGCGTTGAATCATCATTCTCCGTTGGAGCTGCTGATTGCCACGATTCTTTCAGCGCAATGTACGGATGTGCGGGTCAATATGGTTACTCCGGTTCTTTTCAAGCAATTTCCCGATGCGCCAGCGCTGGCGACGGCCACGCTGTCAGAAATCGAACACATTATTCAGAGCACCGGCTTTTTCCGGGCCAAGGCGAAGTCCATTAAGCAGACGGCACAGCAGCTTGTTGCGCTGCACGGCGGTGCGGTGCCGGATACCATGGAAGAGCTTACGGCGTTGCGGGGAGTAGGGCGTAAGACGGCCAATGTGGTTTTGGGAAACGCATTCGGGAAGCAAGTTGGTATTGTGGTTGATACGCATGTGGGACGTTTGGCCCGACGTTTGGGCTTTTCACGGCACGATGACCCGGAAAAAGTGGAGAAGGACTTGATGGGGTTGATTCCCCAGGCGGACTGGACGCTGTTTTCACATCTGCTGATTTCACATGGCCGGGCGATATGCGCTGCGCGAAAGCCGGCATGTGAAAAGTGCCAATTGGCGGCGTTGTGTCCGGCGGCTTTTAAAGCGGTCCGTCCGGGCAAGGCTGTGGCTGCGAAAAGCAAATAGTCTCATGGCCTGATCCACTGCCGGCGGGGATGCGTGGGCCGCTGATGCGGTAAGTTGATAAAAAAACGGCAGCCGTGCCGCCATCGCCTAACCGGGATACAATTCGTGTGCGGGAGAAGTGTGTGCCGGGAAGTTGTTTCCGGAAAATAATTGTCCGCGAGAAGTTCGGTGCGGTAATGGCTGAAGTGGAATATCTGGAACTGGTGATGGAACGTCTGCCGGAAGCGTTCAGCGGCATCCGGATATTGCATCTTTCTGATCTGCACATTACGCGGTGGACCAAAGAATTACAGCATTGGCGGGAGCAGATTGAACCGCTGACGCCGGATATAGCGGTTATTACCGGTGATCTGGGGCACCGAAGCTGGAAGTGGAAAAAGACGCTGCCCAATGTGCAGCGGTTGTTTTCCGCCATTCATGCGCCATTGGGGACGTACTTTATTCTTGGAAATCATGATTCGCTTGATCTCGGTCCGGCTCTGGCCGCATCGGGAGCTGTGATGCTGACCAATGAATCGGTCATTATTGAACGTGCCGGTCAGCGTTTCGCGATCATTGGCGTGGCGCAGCACCGTCGCAGCGACACGGATATTCCTGCGGCACTTCAGAGCGTTCATGCCACAGATTTCAAACTCATGCTTCTGCACTATCCTGATTTAATTCACTCCGCTGCGGCGGCAGGAGTGGATGTCTGCCTTGCCGGCCATACTCATGGCGGCCAGATATGCCTGCCGGACGGCAGTCCCATTATCGGTCATGACGTTTTGCCACCGAATATGTGTACTGGATTGAGCCGCGTTGCGGATACCTGGCTGATCGTGAACCGGGGAATAGGTAAAGCGGGATTGCGCCTTCGGCTGTTCTGCCCGCCGCAGGTGATGATGCTGACGCTGCGCGCCGCAAAGGAGGATTCCGCGGAGGTTATGGCTTAGGATCCTTTAGGTCATCCACCGGGTCGTGCACTGAGGGGGAATATTTATTTTTATACGCGCAATGAGAACATCGGGTCGAGAAAAATGGTGGTCTGGCGTGTCCGTGATAACGGTGCGTGCGTGTGCCATCAATTCCTCCAAGGGGTGAAACTGGTTAATATGTGCTGAAATCGGCCATTCCGCCGTTCCCGGAAATATCCAATGGCCCCGTGATTGATTTTGTAAGGATGTCGGCTTGCATAAATGCCGTGGTGAGATCATAGTATCTTTATAGATATGGAAGTCCTGTTATGATCGTTTCAGCGATAAAAGAGAGTTTGTCCGGCGAACGGATGGTAGCGTTAACCCCGGCGGCGGCGGCGGGACTCGTGAAGCACGGGTTATCCGTTCGCATTCAAGCCGGTGCCGGTATCGCCGCCGGATTTTCCGATGCAGCGTATGAGAAGGTCGGTATCACGGTAGTGGCCGATCGCGCCGAGTTGATTAACCAGACGGACATTCTCGTGCAGGTTCACGCTTTGGGATCCAATCCGGAAGCGCAACGCGCGGAATTGGCGGCGCTGAAACGCGGCACTTATATCATCGGCTTTGCCGACCCGCTGACGGATAAGACCGCTATGCAAGTGCTGTCGCAGTGTGGCGTGACATTATTGTCGATGGAGCTTGTGCCGCGTATTACCCGGGCGCAGAGCATGGATGCCTTATCTTCCATGGCGAGTCTGGCCGGTTACAAGGCGGTATTATTGGCGGCGGAAAAGCTGGGAAAAATATTTCCCATGATGATCACCGCGGCCGGCACAATCACTCCGGCAAAGGTATTTGTGATCGGGGCGGGTGTTGCGGGTTTGCAGGCGATTGCCACGGCCCGGCGGCTGGGCGCACAGGTTAGTGCGTTTGATGTCAGGCCGGCGGTCAAAGAGCAGGTGCAGAGTCTGGGTGCTCGATTCATCGAATTACCGTTGCAGGAAGCGGAGGCACAAACTCCGGCGGGTTACGCCCGACAGCAGAGCGCTGAAGAACAGCAGCGGCAGCGCGAATTAATGGCTCATAGTGTCGGTGATTCGGATGTGGTTATTTCGACGGCGGCGGTACCTGGGAAAAAAGCGCCCGTGCTGATTTCCGATCAAATGGTTGCCGGAATGCAAAGTGGTTCCGTTATCGTTGATCTCGCGGCTGTGCGCGGTGGGAATTGTGCGCTCACACGTCCTGATGAAGTTGTGGTGCATCAGGGTGTGACGATTCTGGGTTCGACAAATCTGACGGCCACGCTGCCGGTTCACGCCAGTCAAATGTATGCCAATAACATCGCCAATGTACTAAAACATTTGACAAAAAAAGGTGAATGTATTCTGGATACGCAGGATCAAATCACCCGGGATATGCTGGTGATGCGCGATGGGATTATTATTAATCAATCGGTGCGTGAACTATTGGATTTGCCGAAGCTGGAAGTGCCCGCGGCTGCCACCGGCACGGGATAAGCGTTGGAAAACGATGGGCGGGGCGGACAAATAAGCCATGGGAAGTGGCGTAAAGACTGTGCAGTTGTTGTTTTGCTGGAGATACGCGCATGAGTCCATCACTGGAATCCAATTTATTCGTATTCGCACTGGCGGCTTTTCTGGGCTATGAAGTGGTGCGAAGAGTTTCGCCGCAGCTCCATACACCGCTGATGTCGCTTACCAACGCGATCTCGGCGATCTCGGTGGTGGGAGCGATCGCCGTCACCGGTGCGGGGCACAACACCACGATGGTTGTGGTGCTCGGCACGATTGCGGTTACGGCATCGATGATTAATGTGGTCGGCGGTTTTTTAATGACCGATCGTATGCTCAAGATGTTTAAGAAGCGCAAGTCGAATTGATATAAAGCACTGCATGTTTCATTCTTAATTCCTTTGCGTCGGGAGCGTCACTGTGATGAGTTGCTTTTTATCGATAACGGGCGTAGTGGCGGCGGCAGTCCGGTTAGTACCCCATAACGCCACCATGCCAGCTTATGTCATTATGATATATCTTGCGGCAGCCATGCTTTTTGCGCTATCATTGAAGTGGCTAAGCAGCCCCAAAACGGCGCGATGGGGTGTTTTGGCCGGCGAAATTGGCATGGCTGCGGCAATTATTGCCACGCTGTTTCTTCCTGAAGTGCGGCATTACGACTGGATCGCCATCGCGTTTCTCATCGCCATTATTGCCGCGATTCCCATGGCTCTGTTAATACCCATGACGGCAGTGCCGCAGCAGATTGCGCTGTTTCACGCCTTTGGGGCCTTGGCGGCGGCGCTGGTGGGAACGGCGGAATATTATGCGCACGGTTCATCACTGGGGACATCCACGCTTATTGCCATCGGGTTTGAGTCGCTGCTGGGCTATCTGACGTTTACCGGCAGTCTGGTGGCGGCAGGGAAACTGCAGGAAATATTGCCCACACAGCCGATGAATTATCCGGGTCAGAATGTGCTGAGTATTTCGATATTATCGGCCTCCGTCATTGCCGGGGCGATGGTGGTGATTATTCCCGCCAATCCGCTGGTCTTTCCGATTTTTATCGCCTTGTGCCTGCTTTTTGGGGTGATGCTGATTCTGCCGATCGGCGGCGGCGATATGCCCACGGTCATTGCGTTACTTAATAGTTATGCGGGCCTGTCCGCCTCTGCTATGGGATTTGTGCTGAATAACAAGCTGCTGATCATTGGTGGTGCCCTGGAAGGTTCTTCGGGTTTTATTCTTGCCATGATTATGTGCAAGGCCATGAACCGTTCGTTTATCAACGTGCTTTTCGGGCAGGTGCAGGCGGCCAAGGCCGGTAAATCGGATGATATTTATGGCGGTAATATTAAAAGTGTTAATGCTGAGGAAGTCGCGGCCATATTGGATGGTGCGCGGCGTGTGGCCATTGTGCCGGGATATGGCCTGGCGGTAGCGCAGGCGCAACATGCCGTGGGGCAGCTATTTGAACTTCTGGAATCCCGATCGGTGGATGTGCAATTCGGCATTCATCCTGTCGCCGGCCGCATGCCGGGCCACATGAACGTGCTGTTGGCGGAGGCTAATATTCCCTATGATCATCTCATGGAAATGGACCGGATCAATCCGGAATTTGAGAATATGGATGTTGTCATTGTCAACGGTGCCAATGATGTGGTAAATCCCGATGCGCGTGATAATCCCAACAGCCCCATTGCGGGTATGCCTATATTAAATGTGGATAAGGCCGGAACGGTAATCGTCATTAAACGCAGCCTCAGCCCCGGATTTGCCGGAATTCCAAATCCGCTTTTCGCCGCAAAAAACTGCCTGATGTATTTTGCGGATGGCAAAAAAGCGGTGTTGGACATCATCGCGGAATTGGAAAAACTGTAAGTTCCCAGAAGCCTGTCCAAGTAATCGCAATCCCGGCCATTACTTGGACAGAGCACTAATTTTTCATCAAATCGGACTGGAAGCGATAATTTCCCGATTCGAGCGAATAAATGGCTCTGCCATCGACATAGGCCACAAATTTAATCCATGGTTTGTTGCGGATCTTATGGCCATTGAGCCGAACCGCATTGGCATCGGCTGCGGG
>JAJZVR010000146.1 GCA_021847065.1 Planctomycetota bacterium
TGCGCCCGACAGGGATCGAACCTGTGACCTGCGGTTTAGGAAACCACCGCTCTATCCAACTGAGCTACGGGCGCGATTCCATCTATGGTAAGCAAGATTATAACAATTTATCGGGTTATTGCCCAAAGCCGATAAATGGCCACGCCAGAAAGCGTAAGGGCACCGGCACAATAACCGGATGCGCCATAGTACCTGAAACGCGTAATTCCAGGAGTTGCGATCGGGCCAGTCCAAAGAGAAAACCCAGCAGCGGTACCCGCGTGCCGTGTGGAGATTGCGTTAACAACCGAAGGTTAATATCTGTGGTTTTGAGATTCAAGGAACCTTCACCTACCAGATTCACGCCCGGGCTACTCAATGAAATAGGATTAAATCGCACAACGTTGTTGTCGATGACATATCGCACATCGGCGTGCTTGAAATCGGAACTGATTGGCAGGCGCAACGTAACGATCTGCATCAATCCCATGGCCATGGGCACGTCATAAATGCTGGCCTTGTGAATAATCAGTTGTCCACTGCCCTGACGCGTTGGATTTTTCCCCATCGTGGCATTGAGCATCAGTGAAGCATCAACTATTCCGGTGCTGGTCTGAATGCCCTTTGCACCGACGTTGTTTGCCGGCGCAGTAAGCAGCCCGGCGAGTTGCGATCCATGTAACTGACACGCCACGGCGTAGGAGGCATTTTTTCCGGTATGAATTCGAATATTTCCGGTCAGTTTTCCGCCCGCGACAATTCCATTGATATGGTCGATCGTGATGATATGGGTGGACGAATTGGCGGTGATGTCGCCCACCAGCGGATCGGCAATTCTGCCTTTCCAATTTAATCGCGTCACCCCAAATTGCCCATCAAGCATGGGAAATGAGCTGCCCGGCCCCAGATCAAGCGCGATGGTGATGATGGCCTGTTTGGCTTTAAGTTTAACATCGCCCGCTGTGACAAGGTTATTCAATACCAGCGATCCGGTGAAATGCCAGCGATACGCTTTGCCGATCTTAATGCGAGTCAATGTCGGAAGTTCAAGCAGCCAGCTTGCACTGGGTTTCAGTTCATCAATGAATTGCCGGGTCGATCCCGGAATTAAGGACATCCACGACTTTGACAAATGCGGACCGTGGGCGGTAAGGGACAAGCCCAATGCCTCTGAACGGGTATGATACGCGCCGGAGAGTTTCAGGCGCTGTGCACCGGCGCTCGCATGAATATTGGTCATATTAACGACCCCATTGGCCACATCGACCTGTCCGGTGATTGCGGAAAGCGGTGCCGGTAAAAAAGCCGGAGCCACGCTCATCCCATCCGGCTCTACCCGCACAAGATATTTCTGATCGCGCAGTGCGGTAGCGGCGGTAAGCCTGTTCTGGTACGCTAAAACAGAATAGGTAAAACTTCCGTTGCTGGGGCCTCGAATTTTCCATTTATTCCAGAATTCCGCCATGATCTTGGGTATATGTGTGGGTGCCGCAGCGGCAATTTGAATATTTTTCCAGCTTCCGCCGGCACGGATGCGCACCGGACCCGTATGAGGCTCAACAATCGCACCGGATACAGCGAGAGTTCCTTTGCCATCCGCGCCCGTGAGGCCTGTAACACGGTTGATGATCAGGCCCCTGGAACTGATATGCGCCAATGCCACAACATGATGCAGCGGCCACGGCAGTTGCGCTGGAGCCATGACGCCATGATCGATATTCAGCATTCCCTGCACAGCCGGATTTCCGGCAGGCCCACGTGTAATCATCGCATCAAGATCGGCATAACCGGCTTTAACATGCAGCAATTTAATCCATCGGGCCCATGATCCCGGCAGACTTCCGGTCAGCGTGTGATTAATTGGGACATGGATGGCCTGGAGGTGCACCATGGGTTGCAGCTTGGCGAGGTCTTTTGGTGAGTAGGTAACCTTACCGGTAAAAATAATATGACCCCTGGTACCAACGGGGGCCTCAAGCTTAATGATCTTCGTTTCATGATCGGTAAATATCAGCGAGCCATGAACATGTTCCAGTGGAAAAGGTAAATCCCGGTAAGCGCCGGAGACATCCTGGGGGAAAATATGCAGAACAATGCGCGGATCACCATGGGTACCGGCGGCATGTGTAACATCACAGACAAATCCCCCCACGCCTACGGGATTAAACCTGTTCCAGATAGGCCGAATATCCACCGGCAGGCAGGCCGCAAGCCGACGATCAAAATCGGCATGGGGCGAACTGATAACCAGATTGATAGGGCCGTCGTTTTCATTGATCGCCACGCTGCCTTTCAGGGAAACAGGAAAGGACTCGGCAGTGGCCTGAACGTTGACGAAATTAATGTGATGGGCCGTAAAGCGAATCAGCCCATGAACATGCTCCATGGGATATGGAAAATTGACATAGCGTGCCTGCACATTTTTACAGTTGATTTCTCCGCGTACACTCGGTGCGGCATGTAATTGACTGCGGTCGATATGTACAGTGAGACTCAGCAGGCCACTGGGTCGCAATGGATGAAAAATGGCCTGCGCAAACGAGAAATCCTGCGTGGAAAAAATCTTCGGGTAGGGAAATGGAATATTGATATTCGACAACTTCACGGTCAGATGAAAAGGCGCGCCGGACTCGTAGCCGTCAAATTGGGCGCTGGGCACCTGAAAATGCCAGCCCAACACCACTCCATGAAGATCATCGATACTAAAACCGGTGTTACTGATGGTCACGTGGCCATTGAGGTTATTCAATGGAATGACCTGCGGTCCAAACCGACGGCTGGGAGCGACGGTCTCAATGGATACGCCGTCAAGAATCGCCTGAATATGCAGGCCTGAATCCGGACTTACTTTAAAAACGATATCGCGCATGGCTCCCCGCAAGTGCAATTTACGCCATAGATCCTGCACCGGCGCCGGCATGGTGCGGCGAAAGCCCGGCGTAAATTGCAGTTGATCGATCCGGGCGGAAAATTCGCGTGTGCCGATGTTGTAACGTCCAGTCAAAACAATACCCGGATGTCCATCAAACGTTTGTTGTTCCATATCCAACTGATACGTGGAATGCGATTCCGGACTGGGGCCCATCTCGGCGTTAACAAGACTTTGCCCGACCATGCGATAGACGCCATGCCGAATCTCTCCCCAACGGACTATCGCGTTTTGCAGATTGATTGCCGGTAAATGTGTTGGACGATTGTTTTGATAGATCGTCCGCAGTGGCTTATTTGATGGCGTTGCGGCGGGACTGGTTGTTGCCGATTGCACAAATCCTTCATAATTCCATTGCCGGGCGTCGAGATCATCGACCAAATTAAGCATGGGGCGAACCGCAGTTATCTGTGAAGCGTGAAGCCGCCCGCTGAAAAGTCCCAACCAATTAAAGCGAACCTCCACCTGATCAGCGGCGAATAAGGTGGTTGATGGCATTTTCCCCGGATTCGTCCTCAGCCGGACACCACCAAGCCGTAAGGTTCCATTCCAGGACAGGGTGGCATTCTGCACGGTTACCCGCGCGCCGAGTACGTGTGAAAGCAGCAGACCGGACATGGCGCTTAATCGCTTAGGGTTGGTCAGATACCATACGGCACCGATGATTAAAGTCAGCAGCAGTAATACCGATATGGAAATCAACCGACGCACCCGCCCCACAAACATGGCATGGGGCGACCGATGCGCGCGCCCTATGGCGGCAGTTTTCCACCATTTGGCGGGACTGGCTCGGGGAAAATCAGCCATGAAACAACACCACGTCCATTCATTCTGCAAAACGTCCGGAATTTTTATTTCCGGAAATGCCACATCACTTATTGCGTTCTTGCCGCGATTTAAACCGCCGCGGCGGCATCGGGAACCCGCCGTATCGTACCGGCCATCCCAATGGCCGCAAAAACTACCACCAGCGGCATAACTGGAACTCGATAACGAACCGAACCCAGGAACACCGCGTGCATCAATGTAAAGTATACGATTGGAACCAGCAGTACACCAAATAAAGGCGATCTGACCGGGTAGCGGCACATACCGATAATTGCAAGAATAAATAGCGGACTGTACCAAAGCGTAAGCGCGGCATTAAGCCACATATTGGTATATCCCCGGGCGTGCAGCCAGGGAGACCATGTGCGGGCAATCTTAACAAAAGCCAGTCGAATGACACGCGCCGGATGCCTAGCCATATCTGTAAACGCCCGGTTTGTCCACGCCAGATCGCGCTGGCTTTCATTAAGGCGCTGAATGGATGGAGGGATGACCAGATCGGATTGTCGCGGGCCGCCGGTTGCACCCGAATAAACCGATTCATAAAGACTGATTCCCTGCATGGTCGTAAATCGGAAAAAATCCTGATGGAATAGTTGATCATTCCGCACCCACCAAGGCAGGAGACATAAAAAACAGACGAGTAACGTCAGCAGGCCACCTATCACAAACCTCATGCGATCCTTGCGCCAGCGTGTCAAGCAGACACACCAGGCCAGAAGCGGAAACAGACAAAGCGACACTTCCGCACGGATATACACGCCTATAGCCCACAATACCGCAAAGCTTAACCAGATCCACCACTTATTGGGCCGTTGCATAGCCTGCAAAAGCAGGTAGAGACTTAGAATAAACACACAGGTAAATAACGGTTCGGTCAACAATGAGGCGGAAAAGCCAATCCCCAACGGGTCCAGAGCCGTCAACGCACCAGAGAGCAACCCTGTTGCCGGCGACACGCAGCGGCCAAGCAGCGCGGAAAACGTGGTGGTTAACGCACTTAACACCGCCTGTGCCAGGAGAATTGGTAAATGATGAAATCCAAATATCGAATAGAAACCGGCCACAAATACCGGGTAGCCCGGCATTCGCCGGGCCAATTGCCCGTGAATTTCATAGGCATGACCCGCCACAATCGCCTTAGCTAAAGCGGAATAATCCGCTGAATCCGGCAGATAATACGGATGCACAATTGCCGCAAACACACGAACCGCCAGCGCAAAGATAAATATTCCCGCCAATGCGCAACGATAGTGTGTTGCGTTTTCGGCCCAGAAATCAAAGCGTTTCCAAATCGAACGGTAAAACTTCAACACTTCCTCCGCCTCCGTTGCTTGCCGCCATCGCCCGATACACGGTGGATGTTAATACGATTGCGGATCACCTTCAGCCGTATCGCCCCGCCAAATTGGATTTCACCGCGCAAAGATCGGTTGCGCAGTTTATCAAGCACCTCCAACAGCGTGGTGGTGTTAATAGTATCCTCGTCGCCGCCGGCATCCACAATCGCCATCCGCAGCGCCAGCGCTGCCGGCGCCGGATGAGCTTCCGTCATGCCAACCGATGAAAAGCTCACACGATCGTTTCCACGGCGATAGCGGGCCGTCCGCAACAATGCTCTGGCGTGTTGCTTAAGAAAATCAGCGGCGGCCCGGTCGTGGCGGGCATTACGTTGTAATAACTCGCGGATGCGCGGCTGGTACGTTTCCAATATCGGCAGCAACTCATGACGAATTCGGTTGCGTAAATAGTGTGTATCCTGATTACTCAAATCTTCACGCCACGGCTGACGGATATGCGTGAGCCATTTTTTCAACTGCTCACCTGGCCACGGCAACAACGGACGCACCAGTTGCACATCCCCGCGCCGCTCTTTTTCACTCATACCCGCCAGCCCGGTCACCCCAGCCCCCCGCAGCAGCCGCATGAGAATCGTCTCCGCCTGATCATCGGCATGGTGTGCGAGCAAAATAACATCACAGCGACTTCCGGCGGCCATGGTCAGCAATGCTTGATACCGCCCGTCGCGTGCCACGTTTTCACTTACGGCACGCTTTTCCCCGGATCGCTTCAGATTCAATTTTCTGCTCCGAAACGGCAATTGCAGCGATTTTGCCAGGTTCCGGACAAATAATTCATCACGCGTGGATTCCCGCCCACGCAGTTGATGGTTTACGTGGCCGACAATCAACTCCCAATGCCAATGATCGGATTGATTAACCGCGTGAAACAGCTTCAATAATGCCACACTGTCGGCTCCGCCGGAGCAGGCCACAAGCATACGCATGTTTGGCATAAGCAACCGCCTGCGGTGCAGATGTTGATCGAGCTGTTGAACAAGGCCGGCAGGAGCGGGCATAATACATCCTATGAAATACCGACCTTATCTTAACGGCACAGGGTTCTTGCGGCCAACCGGCGGTGCCACCAATATTTTCCCAACCCAGCTTTTATTTAAGTGCTTATCGGCGCACGCTTTCCGATATGGCGACAAGCAGCGATCTTTGGACGCTTCGCAGAAGCCACGAACACTACCACACAACACCAGTTTTGGCTTGGCCGTGGCTGCACTGTTGTATCTTTTTTTACCATCGCTGGTTACCGGTCAAAGTCTCAACAGTATTCTTTCCCGGGCGCAGAAGGTTCAAGCGCCTGGCAGCGGTAAGTTCAAACCCGATAATGACGTGCATCCGTTCAGCACGTCCAACGGCAATACGTCTCTGGCGGTGCGAAACGGCGTTGTGACATTGAGCAATGGCACGGTGCTTGCCGGACAGGTATGGACGACGTTGAAAACGCCCTTCCGCGTATGGCTGGCGGATATCAAACAATATCGTGATATTGACATACGTCTAATAAAAACCATTCACGTTCATGTGCTTTCGGCAAAGGAAATTCGTGATTGGCGTTATCAACAGGAGGGCAGCGATATTAAGAATTATTCCGGTAAAACGCGACCGCGCATCAGCTTTGCCTATACCTTTACGATGTTAAAAGGAAAGCCGATTACCGGCACGCTGGATGCCCCATTGTATGTCCGCGCGCATGGCCATACATCCAACCTGATTATTTATAAGCGCGTGGAGGGCAAACTCGGTGAGAAGCTGTCGGCAGTGGCTTATGTCAAGTCCGTTACGCTTAGAGTAACACCGGCGATTCTGCACTATGCCGCCGGGCTGACGCGCAAACTGCCAATCATTAACTGGCGACGAATGCTCGCCGGGGCCCAAGGCCAGAAGTAATCATCGCTTGTAATGCACATTAATGTTTATGCATCGATGCCAGAGCCTTTTCCACTACGAGACTGGTGATTTTGCCAGCGTGAATGTTCAGGCCATCGGCCAGACCCGGATCATGGCTTGCAGCTTTTTCCCAGCCGTTTTGGGCGATGGCCGCCACGTAGGGAAATGTTGCGTTGCATAACGCAAACGTGCTGGTGCGCCCCACCGCACCGGGCATATTGGTCACGCAATAGTGCACCACCCCGTCAACGATGTAGGTTGGTTCATGGTGCGTGGTGGGGCGACTGGTTTCCGTACAGCCGCCCTGATCAATGGCCACATCCACCAGAACGCTTCCATTTTTCATACGCTTAAGATCATCGTGCGAAACCAGATGCGGTGCCCGATCACCTGGAATCAATACCGCACCAACCACCAGATCGGCGTGAGTTAACGCTTCACGCACCGTTTGCACATCGGAATAAACCGTTGTGACATTACCTGGCGAAACATCACTTAAATATCGCAGTCGTTCAAGATTTATATCCATAAGCGTTACCCGGGCACCCAGGCCCGCCGCCACTTTGGCCGCATTCTGACCGACAATTCCCGCTCCTAAAATCACCACATTGGCCGAAGCCACCCCGGGTACTCCACCTAAAAGAATACCACGCCCCATCATGGGCTTTTCCAGATATTTTGCCCCTTCCTGAATCGACATTTTCCCGGCTATTTCGCTCATCGGCGTCAAACAGGGCAGCAGGCCCCGCTTATCACGAATCGTCTCATACGCGATCGCTGTAATCCCGTGCGACATACATTCCAAAGCCAATTGCGGCGCTGCCGCGAAATGAAAATAAGTCAATACCATTTGACCGGATAACATCAATGGATATTCGGCGGCCTGCGGCTCTTTGACTTTCACAATTAATTCCGCCTGTCGCCAGATATTTTCCGCGGCCGGAACAATTTCCGCGCCGGCCTGCGCATATTGAGAATCCTCAATGCCGCTACCCATGCCCGCCTGTGTTTCCACAACCACCCGATGACCATGGCGCACCAGAAATTCCACCTCCGCCGGAATCATCGCAACACGATATTCATCGCTTTTAATTTCCTTCGGAACACCAATGAGCATCTGATAACTCCTGTTTGGCGAATGGTCGCAAGCATCCGCTGTGATGCTTAATCGGCGCGGCCACGGCACTTTAAGGCCGGTTGGCCAACGTGGCTGCAAAAAACTGCCGCTTCGTGCGCAGCGTTAAGGTCAGGGTCTTTTCCACCGAGCGGATGGCCTTAAAATCACCGATAATTCGTGAAGCCCCTAATGCGTCACTGAAATATCCGCTGGCACCGGTTAAACGTAAGTCTCCATCAACCAGCGAAGCATGCATTTCTCGGGCATGTGAGCCGTTATGTAATCGCACAAATCCGGCTCCTTGATACATACCACATCCATCAGGTGTAAACACCAGATAGCGGATCGTGGTATTGATGGCCGTGCGCAGAATGGGTGTGACACCCGGTATGGGTTTCCAAAATACACGAAGAATCATGACCTGCCGCACCGTGCCGCCATTGGGAGCTTTGGTTGTGGCAAAGAGAATAAAGTGATACGCCTGATCTCTGCTGACCCGAAAATATCCGCTGGTGAATGCCGGGCGAAGGGTCGCGGCGCTTCCGGATTTGACGGGCTTGATACGCATGGGACCAAAGGACTTGCATCCGGCCAAACCGGTTACAATGATAAAAAGTGCCAGTGCTATTACGGTTCGTTGCTTCATGCCAGTAGCATAATCGCCTTTTCGCCCACGCGAAACCGATAAAGGCGTTTCCCTAAAAGTTACTTAAGACTTTGGAGCATCTCCGAGATTAGCCACTCATGGCCTCCGGCAACCGTTAATGCCTGAAAAAGCTGGGCAGATCATTGAAAATTGTCACATATAAAAATATACCGGCAATCAGGGTTATGCCTACAAGCTGAATGGCCGTTTGCACTTTTACTGATAGTGGTCGGCCTCGAATTTTCTCAATGAGCAACATCACAAATAATCCGCCATCCAGCACCGGCAGCGGCAGGAAATTGATAACCGCCAGATTGACCGAAATCAATCCCAGAAAATAAAGCAGCATCGTATTGCCCATGCTTTCAGATTCATAGAGAATCGGAACAATCCCGACCACGCCATGCAATTCATGCGCCGGAACGGTACCCGATCCCAACCCGCGCAAGGTAGAATACGTGCGTAAAATCCAATGCCAAGTGTGATTCAATCCCATGGCCACCGCACCATACACGCTGTGGCTTTTTTGCAATCGCAGCGCCGGCAGCAGCGGCAGGCCGATTCGATATTGGTATTGCCGCAGAAAAGCCATCCGTTGGCCACGCAGCGGGATGGTTACGGCTTTGGATTTTCCGCCAAATACAATCTGGACCGTTCGACCGCGCAGTAACTTGGCTGCCGCAAACAGGCCGTACCAGCTTTTAACCGCTTTCATTTTTGCCACGGGCGTTCCAATCGGCCCGATTGCGGAAATAGTGCTGCCCGGCCTGACGCCTAAAGCAGCCATTGGCCGAGTAACACTTCCAACCACCGGTGATGCGAAATCCAATCCCATTGCGACACCAAGAAAGCCCTTGCCGGATTGACTTTTCGGCGTGCAGGTAATGGTCAATTGCTTTTTTCCGCGCAACACTTCCACGGCGATTTTTTGTCCAGCATTTTCTTCTATGCTTTTTCGGAACGAATCGATATCCGGATTGGTCAGCGTGCCTACGCGCAAAATCACATCTCGGGCCTTAAGCCCGGCCTTTGCACCGGCGCTTCCCGGTTCAACGGCTTCTAAAATAATGCGAGGGTACATTCCCAATATCGGCGGAATAGATGTTACCCAACTTCGCGTATCCAAGTTCGCCCGTTCCACCGCATGGTATATTTTCCCGCTCTTTGACCGCAAGGTGAATTTCATCAAATGTCCATTGGAGGCCTGGATCAAGCCATAAAGCTGACCCCAGTCATGAACCGCAACGCCATC
>JAJZVR010000147.1 GCA_021847065.1 Planctomycetota bacterium
ATTCGCTCACGGCCATGCCAAAATTCATACAACATTCGATACAAAACCAACTCCGCCCGCGTCCCGCCAATGGCCCAGTTCGATAGCTCATACGCCTGATCCGGGTGCAGTTCGTGCAACGCCTCGGCCAACATGCGTGGGGGCCGATGCAGGTATTCAGTCATCGAATCGCCATAGAGAATTATTCGCATGGGCAGCTTGTTCTCCGGAGTTTATATCTGCGCGCCGGAACATCCCGGCCCAGTGGCTATGTTAGCCGCTCAACGCCATGGATGAAAATGACCGGGCCATATCCCACGCATCATCAAGTCACAAAACGCCGATGGCCACAAGTTTAACCAAGCTAATGGTGTAACTTCCGTAACCAATCCGACTACCAATGTCGCGGACCTTAGCGCAACTTCTGTCAGCAATTACCTCCTGTTTAATAACGTCTCACCGGCAAACGGAAATATCACAATTTCCTATGGCAAATATACCTCCGGAACCGTTGCCAATGACAGTAACGGTAACGCTGTCGATGCTGTACAATTGTCCTCGGTTCCAGAACCGGCTCCATTGCAAAATCCACGAACTTCTCGTATGTTTTCTCCCATGTCCAAGGCTCCGAACCAGACTCTTATCGCTCGACAGCTTAACTTGGCTCCCGGTACCGTGTCACGCGCTTTGCGCCAACAACCGGGAATCAAATCCGAAACGCGCGAACGGGTTTTGAAACTTGCGCAAAAACTTGGTTATACCGTTCGCCTCCGTGGCCAAGCGGCCGCAGATGCTGAAGCCTGTTATCTCGGCGTTTTAGTGCAATCTCCCGAAAGCAGTTGGACTCACACCCGGTATCTCGTCGGCTTAAGCCAGGCCGCCGCCGCCATCCAGCGGCTCCGCCACAGCGTGGCCAACCCGGATGAACCACGACAGAACATTCTTTTTGACGTTGAATTTGTCCCCGGTGATTCCACTGGCCCTATTGTATAAGCGCGGCAAGAGCAGATAACTCTTTGTGTGTTCGTATATTCAGGCCAGCGCACGAATAGCAATTCCATGGTGAAAAAAAACGGAGAATCCCGTCCTTATAGTGGCGAAAGATTTTGTCCGGAACTCACCGGGAACATTGCGCTCGAACATTTACACCGTTACGCCCTGGCCCGACTCATTTGCGGTGGAAAATGCGTCCTAGACATAGCGTGCGGAGAGGGAGAGGCCTATAGTAGCGCCGCACTTGCGGAAGTTACCACCTATTTTATCAGCGAGGACATATCTTCCGAAGTGATCACGCATGCTTCGCATCGATATCATCTTCCGAACCTGGAGTTCGAGGTAGGCAACTGTGATGCGATCCCCGTGCCAGACGGGGCAGTCGATGTTGTAGTCAGTTTTGAAACGCTGGAGCATCACGGACGGCACGCGCAAATGATCAGAGAATTAAAACGCGTTATGGTGCCTAATGGTGGTATTAATATCAACACCGGATACACGGCAATACTCCACCGCCCGATATTACAAAAATCGCTTTCATGTGAAGGAGCTGGACCGCCATGAATTTAAATCGCTGCTTGGTGTCGCTTTTTACCATGTTGCCATACTCGGACAAAGAGTGGTTTATGGCTCCGCGATCTTTCATGAGGAACTGTCCGTCCAGACTGTTCCATTCAACTCGCTTGATCGGCCAGCCGATCCAGGCATGTCAGGGTCGCGCTATCTCCTTGGTCCATGAGCAGAATGTGCTTGGGCCCTCGGCTGAATAAGGTAGAGTTTTAACCCCTGGATCGTGATCGGATGCACGTGGAGACAAGATAATAGCCATTGAAAGCTTCCGGCATCGGAAGCGGAAATAATTACCGCGCCAATATGGGCATGGCGGATAAACGGCCATATCTGATTTGCAATATCCCCCGTTTGGCCACCGTACATACAGGCATGCATGACCGGATTTTGCATCATGCGGGGAGGAGGTGGTCCGAGGTATCCGCCGGCAATACGAAAATAAAAATTGCTTTCAGCCTGCCAGAAAACATTGCGACCCTTCCATCCTACCGGCAATAAAAGCACATTTTCATTGCGATAGAGATATTGGGTGTAGACCTTATTTTTGAAAAATGCGGGCACCTCGGAATGAATTCGCCATAATCGCAGGAGGCTGAAGTTCGGCAGCAGAAACAAAATACATGCTGTCCCCAGCGCGAGCTTGAGTCTCCAATTTGCTGGGGCGTCCGCCAGCCATACCGCAGCCATCACGGCGGACGCCAGTGACAGATACAGTGTCAGCCTTGCGGGCAGCGCATCTTGAATGAGCGGCAGGTGATTGAATATCCACCACGGCATCGGGACGGGGAGCCGATGATTCAATACAATCAACCAGGGGCCGAGGCTCAAGAGCATAAAGACGGCAGCGCTTCCCGCGATAAGTTTGCCTGTATCTCTGCATCTGTAATCTTTGATAAAAAGAATCCAGAGAATCAAAATTGGCAAACCGATATACCCTCCCTGTTGAGGTATATTTCTGGAAAATGCCCCCAGCAATATCTCCAACGCTCCGCCATCCAGCCAGGTCCAGCGGGATGGTACCAGCAGGTTGGCCAGATCAATACTGCATTTACTCGCTGGCCAGATCGGCCCATGTGGATGATCCGGTCCGAACAACATGAGCCAAAGATAAGGGGATGCTATTACAGCAACCGCAACGGTCGCCACTGCTGAAAGGGTCGCCAGACGGAGGAGTTTATCACGCGACGATGGTGCCCGAAGCACACCAAACGCAATGACGGCAACTAAGATAGCCGAAAAAATCGTCGTAGTGAAAACCTCCACGGATATTCCAAAAAGAAGCAATAGCGCCGCCGCTGCAGCGGTAATAAACTGCCAGTCCTTGATTTTGCCCTTATACCAACGAACTGCCAGCCAAAGCAGCAGTGGTGCAGGCCAGGTGACAAATAAATTAATATGACCGCTGGCCAATTGGCCTATTTCATACGATGAAAATCCAAAAAGCCATCCACTCAAGAGCGAAGGAAAAAAGCGACCAGTGATTTCCCGGCACACAAGGTAGGCCATCCATGCGCCCAATGCGGGTGCAATCAGGGCGACAAGATTGTAGCTGACAAAAGGCCCCCAGAGTGCGGTAATGGGCCAACATAAAATGGCCAGCGCCGGAGTACAAGTGGTCCATGTAAGATTTAATCCCCTTGGTGCCCAGATGACCGGTGAGATAAAGGGATTTAATCCGTGCATCAGAGCATAGGGAAACCATTTGAAGAACCATATCCATTGCAACGGATCTTTGGTCGCCCCAATAAGTCGATGGGTGATGTCAAAATGAAGTGGAATCAGAAAAATAGCATTATACAGCAGGTATAATCCCAGCGCGACCCCAGCCATAAGACCGAACTTAGTGCCTTTTTTCGCGGAATTAGAAGAATGTTCATCCAAAATTACACCCTAACACATTGAACGAACCATCATGGAGTGTGCAACCCGACAATGTCCGGAAGTCGCTGATGCGATGTCGAGTTTGCCATGAAAACGTCGACTGCAGATGCTTCCATAAGTTCGCCTTCCCATTATTTTCCGCCAGAGAGCAATTCGATGGCGTGATCTTTCACGATAAGCCTTTTGGGATCAAAACGGTAAAGAAGTATACCGCCGAGGCTGGTAGACTGGATATGGATAGGTTTAAGCAGGGCGGCGCATTCGGGGGCTTTTTTCTGATCTACGATCAATGCCTCAATGTTGTGCCGCCGAATGAATGCTACGAGTTGCTCCGGGTAATTGGGATCGCCCCATTTGCGACGAAAGTCCGTGGGGACCGTCATATCGACATAGGGATGCACGCCCAGGGCCTGCCCCAACCAGCCGCCAGCCAGATTGAAATAGAAATTTGTTTCGCCTTGCCAGAACGTGGCATGTCCGTAAAGGTTGTAGGGAAGAACAATTACATTTTCGCCGCGTTGCAGATAGTGTTTATAAATGCTATGGGAAAAGAATGGAGGGTTCTCCGGTTTGGTGGCCCAATATCCTCCAGCATAATTGGGTACTAGGAATAAAACTGCTAATCCCGCCAGTCCTAGCCGAGCGCTTTGGCGCAATTTGGAGAAAGATAACCATCGGGCCGTCATCACCGCCACGGCGAGAAAGGAATAAACAATTAAGCGTTCTGGTACGATATTATTCAACAGCGGCAGGTGGCTCCAAAGCGCCCATGGCATCGGTATCAACAGGCTTTTATTAAATAATTGCAGGTATGGTCCCATACTAAACAGCAAGGCCACGCCGCCGCCAAATAAAATTATTTTGCCTGCGGCGGTCGTTCGGAATTCGCGCCAATAAAGACCAATCATGATCAATAGCGGCAACCCGAAGTAGGCACCCTGCTGCCACAAAAATCCTGCAAACCACTCCGAGATGGTTTCAAATCGTAGGCCGCCGAACCATGTAATAGGAGTTGGCAAAATTAGATTGGCCATATCCGTGGCGGAAAAATGCGGAGAAAAAAGACTGATCTGCGGACGGGCGGGATCTTTTAACATGAGCCAGAGATAAGGTGCTACCACGAGGCCGCACAAAGCTATCGCGGCTAGGGATTCCTTCATCAGCCTGATGATGGATACCCTGCGATCCAGGTGGACGGCCCACGTGGCAACCAACAAGGTCAAAACACTGAAAATCACGGTGGATGCAAACACTTCCACTGAGATGCCAAACAAAACTGCCAGTAACATCGCTGCGATTAACACAAACCTGTTTGTGGAAAGCCTGCCTCGGGCTCGCCAAAGAGCCACAAGAACCAGCGCCGGTATAGGCCACGTGGTATACAAATTTGGCCAACTTGTGAGTTGTGCCATTTCAAAAGGTGAAAACCCAAATATCCAGCCGCCTATGAGAGACGGCCAGAATTGGCCCGTTGTTTCCCGGCACAGCAGATAGGCGCACCATGCGGCGAGCAAAGGCCCCGCAATCGCGGCAATGTTGTAAGTGACAAAGGGTCCCCAGAGCAACGTAATCGGTGCCAGCGCAAGGGCAATAGTGGGAGTGGAAGTAGCCCAGGTCAGATTTACTCCCGTGGGTGCCCACACCACGTGTGGGTGCAACGGATTCAGGCCGTGGAGTAGCGCGTAGGGCCACCAGCGATAGAACCATATCCAGAGGCGAGGATCAGTATTGCGCACGGCGATAAGATGGTCGGTTATATGGAAGGCGATGGCGGTCAGCAACGGCAGTACGCACAAGCCGTAAATAACCAAAGCCGCCACTGCCGCCAAAACATCCCCACCCTCGGTTTTTTCCACCAGGCTGGAGGCGTTGACACCGGAGGTAGCATTCGCAGCGTCACGTTGCATAAGATTTCATCCGTCAAGTCGCAATCTGTGTTCGCAATCGTAAGCCATTGTCGCAAAATCCTCAATTGAGTGAAGCCAATCTGGGATGGCAGGATGCTGCAGGAATGAATATCTGCTGGTTTCAACACTTTGCGTTAATTGGTGGTATAATATCTGCCATGGTTGAAAGTTTTTCCAACGTTCCTGGTTTGGCGCTCGGTGGCGGTGTATGGGTGGACCGGCAACGTTTGCAATTCGGCTTTTCCCGTTCCGGTGGCCCGGGCGGTCAGAACGTCAATAAAGTAAATACCAAAACCGATTTGCGTGTTCACCCGGATGATCTCCATGGGCTGAATGTTAAAGCTCGCTTGCGTCTCATTGAGGCCGTAGGCCGCCGCGTGGATGCCGCCGGTGCCATTGTGCTGGTCAGCTCCAATCAACGCACCCAGGAAGCCAATCGCCGCGCCTGTGTGGAAAAACTGAAACTTCTGGTATCTCAAGCCATGGTGGAACCCAAGAAACGTCGCAAAACCCGTCCCACCAAAGCCAGTAAAACCCGCCGTCTGGAATCCAAACGTGTGCGCTCGGATGTGAAACGCACCCGCCGCAGCCCGGCGGAATAAGAACATAAAGTCCCGGTTAGATAATTACACCAAGCAGTTTCTGCGTGCCCCTTAGCCAAGTAGCTTCCGCTGTTCGCGTTCGTGCAGGTCATTAAATCTCTTTTTCAAATCTTCCATGCCCGGCTTATAGTGCGGAAACTTTACGCAAATGTGCGCCAGCAATTCTATTTCTGCGGCAAAATCTCCCAGATGAATCGTCTCGCTGGCAATCATCGGTCCGGCTGTCGGAATCTCCGGGGCATTACCAGGAATCGGGGTTTCAAGCATGTTATGATAATTTCCCAGGGCCAGACAAATAGCGCCGGTTTCATACCCGAACGCATGAAATACTGTTGAATCGCAGGTTCCCCCATCCATTAAGGCCCGCTGATAATGGAACTGCGAATCTTCATCGGCAATGCCGCCAGCCGTCATGGCCATGAAGCGTGTTAACGCCGGGCTGAATGTGCTGGTGCGGTCTCCAACGCGAATCACCGGCCCGGCTCCCTGCACTGCCTGTGCGGTGGCCCGGCTGGTTTCCAAGCCGATGATGGCACAATTGCGCGGAACCAGTTCTTGCCGTGCCGCCGCTATGGCTCCGGCAAATCCTACTTCCTCCGCGCGCGTCAGCAGTATTGTCACATTGCATTTGGCCTGGAGTTCCAACAACCGTTCCAGCACGCACAAACATGCCGCCACGCCCGCCAGATCATCGCACGCCCGGGCCATGAATATTTCATTGTTTTCTCCGGCATCGGGCAAATGCCATGTGCCGATTGTCCCGCGTGGAATTTTTACACCGCACGCCGCTAATGTCACGCGCATGGGTACACTTTTTTTTGCCGCTGTCACCTGCAACACGCGCGTCACCACCGGCTGGGTCCATTCACCGCCAATGCCCTTATCAGGCCATAAGGCCACGTCGGCATCGGTAAAGCATGATGGCTTTACGCCGCCCCGAAAAATGGCCCGTATGGTTCCATCGCTTCCCATGCCGGTGACAACAAACCCGGGATGATCCAGATGCGCTTCCAATACCAGTATTCGCGATCTCCTGCGGCCCGCGTGGTAATCCAGATGGATATTGCCCACGACATCTTCACGTAATGCAATCAGCTTTTCGCGCCCCGCCTCGCCATGCCACCGGCGAATGGCTGCTGTCACCATTTCTTCCCGATACGGTGCGGTGGGGGTATCGCATAGACGTGATAGATTGTGATAAAAAGTATCCCGCAGTTTCACAATATCGTTCCTTTACTGCCGCTGGATCAGGGCTTTCCCGAATTGGTCGCATCCCCTTCCGGCTCATCGGGGAAAATTTCATTCAGGCCCTGTCCGTCCACGCTTCGCCGCAGCAGCAGATATAAAATCGTGTTGCTCGCAAAATAATAACTTATCACATAAGCCCCCAGCAGCGTCACCGCCAGAAACAGCCAGAAATACATAAACATCGCCCCGATCGTTTCCGACCAGTTCATCGCCCACCAGTTAATGGGCGCTATTAATTCACCGAACCGCGGCGGCTGCCACATCGCATCGAGTTTTCCACCGCCGGTATTCCAGCCATGCAGTACGCCAAACAATGTCATGCCCCAGCCGACAAATACATGCACGCCCGCCAGCAGCACATACATCGCAAACGATAAAAACAAATAGGTCGTCGCGCCATATACCAGCAGCAGCAGGGTGTAAAACAACATCCGCCAGGGGCGCGCGTACACGTAGCTGAAACTTCGACTTATCGCGTCAAAGGAATCTGATCCTTCCACCGCCAGCGTCGGATAAATCAGGTTAAACCCGCCGATGATTCCCAGCGCCATGAGCATGATAATAAAACCGAGAATCAGAAAAACGATAAATATCGCCCCAATAAAAATCTCCCCCAGAAATGGAATCGCCCCGACAAATGATAAAATTGTCAACGCCAGTCCGGTTCCCAAAATCGTGATAAATGGCAGCATCGGGGCTTTAATAAACGAACCAAGATGCGAAACAGTAAATGCGATATTGGCCGAGAATGTGGGACGCTTCCCGGCAAACTCCAGTGCCGTCTGCCGGCATATCATCGCGCCAGCCAAAGCCGTTGCCAGCATGCTTATAATCACCAGTACCAGCACGCTTAAGATATAAAATAAACGTCGAAACAATAATCCCGCGCCATGGGCCGCACCGACAGCCCGAACCGGGGCCGCACCGGTAATCAACCACGTCGGCCCGGTGATAGACATATTCGCCAGACAGCCGGTTATCGAATTATTTTCCCACAGGCCATGGCGGCCCGTCGGCAAAATCCCCGTTCCCACCTGCACCACCGCCTGATCGGATTCTCCATTGGCGGCTTGCATCGGTGCCAATCGCAACATTGCCGCCGTATTATTCACCAGCAGATGAAATTCTCTGATTTCATATCGCATCAAGGCGGAAAAAACGCCGCGCCCAACCATGGATTTAAGCTGCCGCATTTGGTTTAACAGCTTAAACGTGGCCTGTCGACGGGATTGATTCACCATCGCGGAACTCGCGCCCGCCTGCCTGGCCGCATGAACCGCCTGGATAAACTGCCGCTCATATACCGCTTTGATCGCTCCATAAGCCGCTCCGGGGTTCTCCGCCAGCGCATCAGTCTGCGCCAGGCTTAATTGTGGCTCCACGCTCTGCAACAAGTCCATGATCGCCTGCGTCCGACTGATTCGATTTTGCTTCAGCAGATCATCGTAATATCCCGGAATTGGAGAATCAAACGCGGTGATTTCTCCCGGCATTACCTGATAACTCCACATAACATCAAAGGTTCTTCCCGCACAATAAATCACCAGAATCGCCAGCAACGCTGCGACCATGCACGCTGGCTGAATGGCCATGCGGAAGGCCCGGAATAAGGCGCTGAATTCAAATATGGAGCCGAACTTCACATTTTCCAGCGTAAAGTTCTGGTAAATTGTTTCTTCACTGGTCCGTATTGGATCACCCATCGTACTTAACGCCTCGCTGCACCGTTCCAAGTTCTTCTATGATAATGGATTTGCCGAAATACTGCCGTATTTTATTCGTGCGCCCATTCGCACCCTCTCCCGACCAGCGGACGGCCCACATTATAAGGTTTTGCCCAAACCCTGAAAAAGCGTTCCCCCGCCAGCCCATAGTGTCAGGTCACGCCAATATTTCCAAGCGGCACCGAACATACCTCTCCGTAATGTTAGTCGGTGGATTTAATCCACCGGTGGCGGGCGACTTAGCGATGCAACATCAAATCTCGCGGAATTCCGCCAGGATGACATCCTCCACTTTCTGGGGGATTGGGTTACGGCGAGGTCACTTCATGCCGAAAAACCACCAGCCCGGCGCGGCGTGCAGACCATACCGGAATGTGCCGACGGTAATGGTCGTTCCGAGAAGCCCGTACCATGCGCAGAGGTGATCCCAAAGCGTCTTTCGCCCCGGTGTGACCTCCGCCGCCGATGGCCGGCGTGAGTACGACGGTTACGTTCAGCGGGGCGAAAGTGAGCAACGCATGGATGAACTCAAAAACGGCCTGAAAATGGATCGCCTCTCCTGTCACCGCTTCAAAGCCAACTTCTTCCGACTGATTTTACACACCGCAGCCATGAACCTGCTCAACGCACCGCGTGACCACGCAAGCTTGCCGAAGGTCTTGCGGAGGGGGCAGCCATGTACCTGGCGCAGCATGGTGATCAAGGTGGCGGCCACGGTGATTCAAAGCACGCGCCGGGTGGTGGTAAAACTCGCCGGCAACTGGCCGTGGTGGCACCTCTACCAGACTACCGCCGAACGTTCCAACGCTTTCCTCTCCACCGTCTGACTCAAAGCGGCCCCCGGCAACGATGATCCGCAAATCCGCCGTTATCGACCAGAAGCCATGGTCAAATAGCACACGGTTCGCAGGCAACGGCGGCGGTGCTATAAGCGGATGAAGATTTTTCGCTCATAGAGGAACCGGGCCAGAGTAAATGCCAGCAGCAGGCCGGTCAGGCAGATCAGCAGTTCGCCCAGGCCGGGGGCGATGTGAGTATCGAGAAATATTTTGACATTTCCG
>JAJZVR010000148.1 GCA_021847065.1 Planctomycetota bacterium
CGGCTTCAATGGACTCTACCGCCGTACCGATAATCGGCACACCGGCATCTTTAAGGCCACGCGCGAGATTCAGCGGCGTTTGGCCGCCAAATTGGACAATAACGCCCTGCACCAACCCGCCGGGCTGACTTAGCGGGCGGCCATTGAGGCGTTCCACAATATTCAAGACATCTTCATGAGTTAGAGGTTCAAAAAACAGCAGATTCGAAGTGTCATAATCCGTGCTGACGGTTTCCGGATTGGAGTTGATCATCACGCTTTCAAGGTTCAAATCCCGACAGGCAAAGGCCGCCTGCACGCAGCAGTAATCAAATTCAATACCCTGCCCGATCCGGTTGGGGCCGCCTCCCAGAATAATAATTTTCCTGCGGTCCGTAACGCGCACTTCATCATCCACCTGCTGCATGGACCGGCCATTCTCCAGCCGGGTGATGGGACTTTCATACGTGGAGTAATAATAGGGTGTGGCCGCCTCAAATTCCGCCGCGCAGGTATCCACGAGTTTATAAACCGGTTCAATGGTCAGGCGCTTGCGGATGCCACGGACTTCCGCGGGTTGCAAGGACCATATTGTGCCCAGTTGGACATCGGAATACCCCATTTCCTTGGCGCGGCGTAAAAGTGCCGCAAAACCGTGCCGGTCATCCGTGGAAATTTTCCCGGCCATGAACGCCGCGGCATGAGCACGAGCTTGGAATAAATTGTCTTCAAAATCCACCAGTTCCTTCATTTGAGAGAGAAACCAGGGATCAATATTGGTCAATTCGTGTACACGCTGGAGGGTATAACCCATTTTAAATGCATAGCGGATGTAATAGGGCCGCCCCTGCGACGGGATGGATAATTTGCGAATAAGCCGATCCTCGGGAATCGGCCAGACCTGCGCCGCCTGCTCCAATGCCGCCGTGCGGGTAACAAAAGCGCCGCGATCTCCCAGGCTTGATGGCGTGGCGGCAGGCTGGACATCCAGCTCCACCACTTGCCGCCGCCACCATTTATCAATGCGATCCAGCCCCAGCCCGAAGCGTTTCACTTCCATCGAGCGAATGCCCTTTTGCAACGCTTCCTTAAATGTCCGGCCGATGCTCATAGCCTCGCCGACGCTCTTCATCTGCGTGGTAAGCGTTTCATCGGCATCCGGGAATTTTTCAAAGGTCCAGCGCGGAATTTTCACCACCACATAATCAATCGATGGCTCAAAGCAGGCCACGGTGCGGCGGGTAATATCGTTGGGCAATTCATCAAGCGTATAGCCCACCGCCAGCTTGGCGGCAATGCGCGCAATGGGAAATCCCGTGGCTTTGCTGGCCAGAGCACTGGAGCGCGACACCCGCGGATTCATTTCCACTACCACCATATCACCATTGGCGGGGTTGATGGCAAATTGAATATTGGATCCGCCGGTCTCCACACCTATGGCCCGGATAACCGCAATGGCCCCATCACGCATGCGCTGATACTCTTTGTCCGTCAGCGTTTGAGCCGGTGCTACTGTAATCGAATCACCGGTGTGCACACCCATGGGATCAAAATTTTCAATGCTGCAGACAATCACAACGTTGTCGGCTCTGTCGCGCATGACTTCCAGTTCATATTCCTTCCAGCCGATCAACGATTGGTCAATCTGAATTTCATTGATCATCGAGGCGTCGATTCCGCGCTGGGCGATGTCTTCAAATTCTTCCATGTTCCAGGCCACGCCGGAACCCGTGCCCCCAAGGGTAAATGACGCCCGGATAATGCAGGGCAAACCGACTTCTTCGGCGACTTTTTTAGCCTGCTCCATGTTGTACGCCAGTCCGCTGCGCGGGCATTTCAGGCCAATCGATTCCATGATGGCTTTGAATTTGCGGCGGTCTTCTCCGCGATGAATGGCCTCACGCGTGGCACCGATCATCTGTACGCCGAATTTTTTCAGGATGCCCGCATCTTCCAGTGCTACGGACAAATTTAACCCCGTCTGTCCACCCAGCGTGGGCAGCAGCGCATCGGGGCGCTCTTTTTCAATAATTTTCGCAACCGCTTCAACGGTCAGCGGTTCAATATACGTGCGGTCCGCCATGTCAGGATCGGTCATGATGGTGGCCGGATTGGAATTTACCAGTACCACGCGGTAGCCCTCTTCCTTCAGGGCTTTGCACGCCTGCGTACCGGAATAATCAAATTCACAACCCTGTCCGATGACAATCGGGCCGGAACCAATGATGAGGATACTTTTAATGTCCGTTCTTTTGGGCATGAGTCAACAACCTTTTACACCAGCGTCGAGGAAAAAAACTTGTAAGTTTGTATCAGAAATCGCGCCATCGCGAAAGTGCCGATATTTATTTTGCGCGAGCCCGCCGTTCCATCGTTGCGCGGAAATAATTCCGGAAGGTCGGAAGCCCCGCCTGCGTCCAGGCGGTCTGGATTTTTTCCACCAGTTCTGAATTGTTTTTTCGCAGTTCACTTAAAAATTTCGCATCCGGAGATGTTTCGGGAGCCATAAGGTGATTATCATGGGCATCCGCCAACAGCAGATAACCGGTATGGTCCGGGGATTCCTCCACGTTTAATTTCATGTGTGGATAAGCCACCTGCCCCAGCCGCAGGCGATAAACCGCCCGCCCGTCCTTATCCGCGGGTTCAAACCATTCAGGTTTGATGAAATCAGAATCTGCCGAAGCTGCCACCGGAGCAATCCGTGCCTGCACCACATCAGGAATATGTCCCGCCGGGTAAGCCAAAGGCAGATAAATGTTGATCGCCTTTTTAAGAATATGCACCTGTGGAAGGGTTGGATGTTGTCGTTCAGTCATAACCAGCGCCAGACCAGCTTTTTTGCCGACCGTCCTCGTATCCCATTACTCTCCCGATCAGTTTACACGATATTGCCAACCAATGCCCACACGTCCCAGCGTGCATGATACCACAATGCCACTTGCCTGCCGGACGGGCAGAGGGTATGTTGAATTGTTGGAATTTCTCTGTCAGCATGTGCAATACAGCCCGGCTGAATAGAGCAGGAGAACCACCCTTGAATGAATCGCAAACATCGGCCGCATTAAATGATTCTCAAAAGACCCTGCTTTATAGCCCCGGCACGCGGGTGGAAGTCACGCAGCAAATCGCCCAGAGATCACATGTTTACCCCATCAGTGTTATCGGGACGGTGCTGCGGCAGGAACGGCAGGAGTCAGGAAGCTGGTTCGCCCGCAACAAGGGGGATCGACTGTGGCTGGATCGGCTGATTATTCAAAAAGATGATGGCGAAAAAGTTGTGCTGAACTTGGATGAATTTTCATCCGTCAAAGTGCTGGCAGGATCACAACCCACCGCCGGCGCTGCACCGATGGTATTGCCGAATATGGATCGCAGCAGTTCGCTGACGTGAGCCGTCAGTATCTGTCCGTATTTATCAGTAATTATCGCCACTTAAGTGCTGTTCGCGTTGCATCAACCGCTTGGCGTTTGGTGAGGGGTTCTGCCGTTCCTGTGCCCCTAATTCGTATTATCCGTTTTATCCGATATTTTCCTGCGGTGTTGTGCGTCCGTCGTATGACCCCCGCCTTCCATTGGTCATTGGAATATGAAAAGCTGTTGCCATCGCAAGCAAAAGGAGAAAAGCGATGGCGATAAAACGTACTGGTAAAGCATCGTGCGCCGGTATAAGGCACGATGGTTATCTCATGCCGGAATATCATTCATATCCCGAAGCCCGACGGTAAACGTGGTTCATAGCGCGGACATGTGCGGGTTATTCAGGCAAAGACGGCCCCAGCCACCAATAGCGGCCACGCACGCACAATGCGGCTGCATGAGAAATATAAGAGTGATGCTTAATGATAACGCGGAAAATGGAACTGGTGTTCCAGAATCAGGCCGGGTTTGTAGCGTTGGCTGGTTTTCTCATGAAACTCAAAATTCGTCTGATATTGTTTGATCAAGGCCGGAATGTTTTTTATTACCAGCATATTTTCCGCATTGAAATGGGCGGCGGCATAGCTGAAATTGAAACTTCCCGTAATGAGGATGTGGCCGTCGATGAGCATCACTTTGTTATGGGCGATCAGATAGCGGTCATCAATATATGTGGGAATACCGGCGGTATAGACGGCGTCGAGGCCGGGGCTGATTAAGCGGCGATACGTGTGCGTGCGGTAATTTTTGCGCGCAACATTGGACCGATCCAGGATAATTTCAACGTCTACGCCGCGGTCCTTGGCACGTATCAGGGCCTTGATGACAGGCTTGCTGGTAAAGCTGTAAGCCTGAACATCAACACTTTTTTGGGCGGAATCAATTAGCCGCACGAGTTCCCGTGTGGCACCGCCATCCGGCGAGAAATAGACTTTCAGCGAACTATTTACCTGTGGGTGGGCTGCGGGAGTATTGTTCCGCAGGTGCCCCAACCAGATGCCGGCCAACAGACAAAGCGCGGCCAGAACAAGAGTTCCCGGCCGGAACATATTTGTTGATAAAGACCGTTGGCGAGCCATGAGAATCTCGAATTGCCAATCCGGCTACACGGCATAAAAACCCATGGTTCTGGGGACATATTCCGCGATGCCTGTATAAAAACAGCCGCAAGCCAATGGGGATATTGCTTTCGCAAATTCCCATGTCCCTGAAGTTCTGGTTGATTACTTCTTACCTTTTGCCGCAGGGGCGGCAGCAGCGGCGGCGGCAGCAGGTGCTGCGGCCGCACCCGGTGCGGCGGCGGTTGCGCCAGCGGCTTCAGCCTTGGGTGCCTTTTTGGCGGCTACCGCCTTGCGATGAGCAACCTTGGGGAGGTTGTACACGCCAGACTTCCCTTCGCTCCATTTATCGTTATCTTCAAGCATGTCAATGCGTTCTGCTCTCTTGAGAACATTACGGTGACGTTCCAAAGTACTTTTACCCTTGAGGCTTCGATCTAATGACATAACCGCACACTCCGTGCCAAGCGCCAACCGGTTCACCGGCAATTACAAAGCTCTATAGTTTAGCACAATAGGGTGAAAAAACAAGCAGGGGGCGGCACAATCAATGCAAAAAGCCGGGGATGTAAACACCCCCGGCCCGTATTTCGGTGGAATAAGGGATCGTTACCCTTATTTTCAATAATTGCGACCAAACTGCTTTTTCTCAAATTCTTTCTGGATAATGATTCGCGGACGAACCAGAATCAAGAGTACCGTATTATCTTTGGCTGTTGAGCTGTTTGTGAACAGGCGGTTAATAATCGGAATCTGTGAAAGTATCGGAACGCCAGCCTCAATTGTGGTTTCACCAGCCAGGCGCTCGCCGCCCAGAAGCAGCGTTCCGCCATCAGGAACCGATACCGTCGTGGACACTTCTGTGATCTGCGTATCCGGCAATTGGACGAAGCCGGGCAGTGCCGTTGAAGCGTTGGCGGTTGCGGTATTTTGCCCATTGATATTAAACGTTTGAAGGCTCAGCAACTGGGACAACTGAGGCTGGATGGTCATGATGACATAACGATCATCTGAAGAGACTGTTGCCTGAACTGAAAGGCTCAATCCAGTTGTCAATGGTAACACATCCAAATTCGTGGCAACACCACCGACACCGCCAACCAAACCACCAGTACCGGCGGTTTGAGTAAAGCTTTGAACGTAGTTCTGAACGTCTTCCACGATCATCGTGGCTCGTTGGCCATTAAACAGCGTGATTCGTGGGGCTTCCAGCAGCGTATTGCGCTTGTTAATCTGCGTGGCATTCAATAACAGAGACAATTGATAATTGGAAAGAATACCACCACTTAGGCTAAGCGACGGGTTACTATACGTCGAAGAAATCGAGTTAGGAACACCGGTTGCCGGCGGACTAGCGGTATACGTTGAGGTACCATTGGTAATGCTAACCGGTCCGGAAATGCTGGGGGTGTTGGTACCCACACCGCCGACTTGGCCAACGTCAGAACCAAACATGTTGCCGAACCCCAAGCTCCAAGAGAAACCGAAATCGTTTAAGAACCCGGTGGTTACATAAAGGAAGCGGGCATCAATGGAAATTTCGACAGAGCGCGTTTCACGCAATTGTTTCAGCAGCCCGGAAACCTTTTGCAAGTTATTGGGCGTTTGGGTAATAACCAATTGGCCATTAATTTCACGAACGGATCCAACGGTACCACCGTTGTCAATCCAAGAATTTCGAGCAACCGTGTTTTCAATCAACTGAGTGATTTCCTTGACCATTTCAGCACGGGTTTTTCCGGCTTGCGCTTGGCCACCAGCACCACTACCACCAGCACCGGAAAAGAGGTTTGAACTTCCCGCTCCGCCGCCACCGCCGGAACTGCCGCTGCTGATCTGTACGCCGCTGCTATTGCTTTGATTCTGGAGGTTAAACGCCGGCGCGGTGAAATTCGGGGCTTGCACGAGCAAATCCTGAATATCAAACACGCGTGTGGTTTTCTGTTGAGCCAATTGATCGTTGGTGGAAATGGTCAATACGCCACCACTGATGCTATAACCCAATTGTGTGCCACCGGTTCCCTGCGCCTGCTGCAGCACCAGTGAGAGCACTTTCTCAAAGGGAACACCGCGTAATGTCAAACTAATCGGCGTGTTTCGCTGTACGCCGGCGTTATTCAACGCATTCCAGTTTACGACAATATTGGCGCCGGTTTGTTGCCGCAATAGATGGACAACATTAGAGAATGGCTGCTGATTGACAACAATTTTTGACACGTTCCGAGCCAGAGCCAACCGAGCCTCTTTATCCGCCGGGGACTCAGAACTATGCTGTTCCGCTTCGCGCATCCGGCTTAGTTCCGGCCAGTCCTGCGGATAAATTTCCAAATTAGGGTAGGGAATCATATATTCCTGCCCCTTAACTTCCTGGGCTTGCTCAGATTCGGAACGGAGATGATGGTATTTGTTCCAGGCGTTGTACTGAATCTGATCGGAAACCATTTCCTGCATGAACAATGCGGTATTGTTTTGCGGATCAATCGCAATGACCTGATTGAGTGTATCCAACGCCTGCTGATATTGCATTTGTTTGAAGTACTCGCGGGCCTGCCCCATGAGTTGATTGATCTGTTCTTGGCGACGAACAGCCAACTGATGTTCAATCTCCATCTGACTTTGTGTTACTTCCTGGGCACGTTTGGCCTGGGCGATGGATTGAGCTTGTGCCTGTTGCCGTTCGATAATGGCGAGCTGCTGATCCGCACGAGCCTTCATTTCTTTATAGTCGCCGGCGGTCAGAATGCCACGGGCCGCTTCAATGGTGGCCAAGCCATCGTTGGCATGATCCACGGCCTGAGGATATTTACCGGCCTCCATAGCTTTGTTTGAAAGCTCCAAATCATTATCGAAAAGAACATGGGCACGCTGGGCCTGAATGGCCTGATCGTAAATTTGCTGTGACAGCAAGCCAGGCGATTGCCCCAACGCCAGCTTCTGGGCGTTCCGAAGCCCCATTGCAGCGGCCTCGTTTTTCGGATCAAGAGCCAAGGCATCGTTATACAACGCAACCGCCTGCTGATAATCCGCATTGCGTAGGTCGGAATCAGCTCGTACCACCAGGGCGGCGGCCCGTTCGCGCTCAATTTCCGCCAAGGATGGCTTGGCAACCGCTGTAACCGGTGCTGCTTGCCTGGTCGCTGGCGCGGCCTTGGCAGGGGCCGTTGCTGGCGACATCACCATGACCGGAGCCGGCGTCGGTTTAGGTGCAGGTGCAGGTGTGGGAGCATGGGTAGCTACTTGGGCAACCACCGGAGTTGGCGCTGGCGTAGGAGATGCCTGAGCCGGCGCTGCAACTGGAGTGGCAACCGGCTTGGGTTGCTGTGCTTCCATGGCTGCCTTTTGAGTAGCCGCGGCCTCGGCCTGCATGGCAGCGGCCTGTTGTGCGGCAAGTGCCGCTGCCGCTTGCCGCGCCTGTTCAGCTTGTTGTTCCTGCGTTTGCTGCTGGGCCAGAAGCCGCTGCTGCGCCAAGTGCTGCTGTTGCGCGAGTTTGGCAGCGGCTGCCTGTTCAGCGGCCGCCTGTTGAGCCTGCATTTTCTCTTCCGCTAATTTGCGAGACGCGGCGGCCTTCTCCGCTGCCAACTTCTGCTGCTCCGCCATTTGTGCGGCGGCAGCGGCCTTGGCCTGCTGCGCCTGCCGCTCTTCGGCCAGTTTTTTCGCCGCTGCTTCCTGAGCCATCAACTTCTGTTGAGCCTCTTTCTGTTGCTCCGCAAGTTTTGCGGCTGCCGCGGCTTCGGCGAGTTGCTGTTGATGCTGCTGGGCAGCGAGTTTTTCCGCTGCCGCTTCTTTGGCGGCTTGCTGAGCTTTCATCGTTTGCGCAGCCTGAGTGGCTGCGGCTCTTTGGGCTTCTTGAGCCTGTTGCTGAGCCAGCAAGTTCTTCTCGGCGGCGGCTTTCTGCTCCGATGAGGTTTGCATGGAAGCGACCTTGGCCTGTCGGGCTGCTTCAAGTTCACGTACTTGCTGAACGCGCTTTTGAGCGATCAGGTACTGATAATGCGAAACCAGATCGGCCTGATCGCCAATATCAACCCCCGAAACCTGAATCTTATTAAGATCCGTTTCCGCTTGGTCAAAGTTGCCGGCCTGATAAGCGTGAGTCGCATCCTGCAGCAGCGACTTCATCTGCGGAACCAATTGTTGTTGCTTGGCTTGCGTTAGCGCCAAGTTGTCTGCTGCTTCACTTTTGAGCTGCGGCGAAACATCAGGACTTTTGATGAGATATTGAAAGAGTTTGGCCGCATGAGCGTAGTGCCCATCTTGCAGTGAAGCGGTGGCATTGTGGTATACCGTCAAATCCGTTGACATGCCGGCAATACCTGCGTCCGCCTTTTGCAGCAGCGATGCCAACCGCGTCTGATCCCCAGCGCTAAGCTTGGATGGGTCTATGGACAGCAACACCTGCTTGGCGGTCTGATACTCATGCTGGCTGATGAGTTGCGTTCCGCGATCCAGAAGCGTCGATGACGACGACGACTGGGCTTCCGCGTGGGCAATGGCAAAGGGAAGCAATGGAAGGCTTGCGCCCGCCAGTAAAGCTCCCGCGACACCAACAGCAAGAATTTTTGAGCGCTTCTGGGTATTCAAGGCTACTACTCCTACATCCGGACATTAACTGTGGAATCGGCTTGTTAACATGCGCCGATCCCGATCAGACTTCAAACCAAATAGCGTTCGGCACCAACCGTCCGCCAACCTCTTGACCTCATAAAAAACATCTACATGTCTTCTATACCCTTGTTTTGCCAAGGTGCTTCGTTCGACAACCCGCCGATAAACCCCTGTATCCTAAAACCGATTTTGTCCGCTTGCAACCACAATCCCATTTTTATCTGCCGTTTTTTTTTCTTCCGGCGACATTTTCTAAGTTACGGATTGGGATTTTGCCCGGCTGCCGGCGGCGGCGCTCCAATTTCATTACTCAAATCATTGAGTTTTTGCAATTGCGGGTCTGTCGAATCCCACTGAGAATTCCGAAGAACCAATTTATCAGCCGGTCCATCAAGAATCACATTAACACTTTGGTTCGATGGTTGCTTGACGGCGTCCACCAAGACATAGCCCGTACTGAAGTTTACAATTTTCGGAGCCAAGGTCCCATTGCTGGTGATAACGGAAATAGATTCGTTGTTGCCAATCGGCTCGCCTAGGCGGACGGTCTGACTGCCGTCAAGCCATTGGCCGCGTACCCATTTAAATAACTGGAAGTTAACCGAACCACGCGAAACTTGAGCACTGGAGATAAAAAAATACAAATCACTGTTCACACGAAGCGATGGGCTCGGCAAGCTCCACGGAGATTTCAACCATTGCTCATGACGCAACGCCGGTTTATCGAGGCGATTGGGAAAGTTAAATACCGGATTGAACATTACCACCCGAATTTCATAACGATAGGTATCACCGGGAGTAACATGCGTATCGTAGAAGCGCACCGGGACTTCGGTCATATCCGTGAGGCTGGCGGGG
>JAJZVR010000149.1 GCA_021847065.1 Planctomycetota bacterium
CTTCATGGGTCTCCGCGCGCCCGTGACTATTATCAGCGCGCTCAAAAAGGATCACCGTGTTGAGCGGCTCAACCGGCGGTTGCCCCTGCCTCACAATGGTTTTGAGGGGTTCTCCTTCGGTTACCAGCTCCGGGTGGCTGGGATCGCGCACAGCCGCAGCCAAGGCGCGTTTGCGTCCAGACAAGCCGCCCAACAGGGCCAGCAGGCCGCTCCATAAGAAGTTTCGCCGGACGGTGCGCATGGTATTGTTTTGAACCGTCGCCGAGGACGGTTCAAATTTTGATTGAACACTTTGGCTGGTTTTCACATAACACCTCGGTAAAAACATTTTCGATTGTTCGGGTCTCTTTCTTATCGCCAAAAGGCAGTCAACAGTGAGTTTATTTCGCCGAAGGTGAGATATGCTGCGGCTCCGCAATAACGCTCAAATCCGACAATTGCAATGCTGCCTCCACCGATCCCTGCGGTTGATGGTCTCGCACACCCGGCCGGTAATCCCGGTTTTCCGTTTCCAAACCCACGTACATCGAATTCAGCGTCCAGTTTTTCAGGTTCTTCATCCGGTTCGTAAACTTCAGATGGTGAACCGATCCATCGGTCCGGCGGCAGAGCGGCGGCGGCGCCGCCAGAATCTTGCTAAGAAACCCATTGAGGAGATAGTGCAAATGGTGAAGCGGCCCACCGTCGGGCCGAAAGCGAAACGGATACCCGCCCGAAGGTGCCATATCCGTAATGAGCACGGCCCCGGCTGGGTTCCATGTGCCTTGCTCGTCGGTAATTCCCCCTGTTGTTCCCATCCAAGGCCGGCTATCCGCCATGTGAATTTGCATAAATAGTGTAATGCGTTGCCGCGGATTCCGGCTGTGGAATTTCAAAATGAAACCCGAGAACACCTGAGCCAACACGGCCCCGCTCTTTTCGGCGCTGGAATTATAGTACCTGATGTGGGCTTGGGAGATTTTAGCCCAGAGATTGTAAACCACCGGATGGTTCATGGTGAAGTGACCGCTTCGGGCATTGGCCATGAGAAAAAGATTCGCGCCCCCGTCGGGATCCAGCGGGCCGTTTCTCTCGAACAGATCATAAACCCAGCGATGGGCAGTGTGGTTGCGGTAGATTGCCAGACGGGCATTGTGATTCGGCGCGATGAACGCATAGGCGGCCGGGCCAAATTTAGCGTCCTTCAATTTCTCGTCATTCCTAACCATTTCACTGCCGTTCAGGTATTCACTCCGATGCGCCATCCAGACGCACCAGCCGGAGAGTGGTCCACGAATATTGGGTAAAAGTGGAGAGAATTGCGGGGTGCCTTTCACCACTTTTCCCGTGTTGAATTTCATACGCGGATTGGTCAAACCAGGGTTAGGGAACACACTTCCTGACGTGCCGCCAGCTCGAGCATACACCGTAGACCCTAAAAGTGCTGTTATTATGGCACCAGTCAGCGCAAACAGTCGCCGATTGATGAATACAATTTTGGATTGTCGAGGGTTATGACTGACCGCCATACGGATGCGGTTGAAGGTGAGACTTAAGTACATTTAAGAACCTCGTCGTCAAGAGTTAGAAAAATTCAGTCGAAGGCATGTTTGGGAAGCCTGTCCAGACACGCCGCTAATAGAAGTCAGTCGGACGCCCCGCCATCGGAGACGATTCGTTGGTGAAGTTCACGCGTTATCCTCTTTCATCTGGAAATAATCACACTAGGAGCCTGTCCAAGTAATGGCCAGCATCGCGATGGGGCATTTCAGAACCACTCCGCCGGGCGGCGCAGGTTTTGCCCCCCCTCTTCGGCAAGGCTCCTCGGTATACCATCTTCGTAAGGTACACCACGTCGCCGCTTCCTGATGGAGGCCAAAATCATCCCGGCGCGCCGGGATCACAACCCGCCGGTTACTTGGACAGGCTCCTAGAAAGCGCTTATTACGGCTCGTAGGACGAATAGCCTCCGGATCCAGGAAAATCGGGATTAATGATATTGATAATCCGCAGGCCTCTGGTGCCATTGCTACCCGGTGATCCCGCCGCCACACCAGGCACATTGCGATTGATCGGGATGGACGCAGCATGTCCGTCAAAAAAGACCGCGTTTCCAACTCCGGAATTCGGCGAATCGGACATATGGCGATATCGAAACCCATTGGTGTTATCCGTCTGCCCGTCAATGTTGCCTCCGATATCACCGGAGTCCAGCCCGGCGGGCGGCACAAGATAATCGGGATCGTTCACATACGGGCCGGCATATCCGGACGGCCCGCTATAGGCACCCGCCTGATACCAGTCAAAATAAAGCCAAGCACCCACCGTGCTTGGAGGAGCGGGATAAAACTGGCCCTGATTTCCATCGCCAAATGCGATCTTCTGCGATGGATTCCGAACATTGCTCATCTTTAAACTCAAGCTCTGATCGGCACCATTTGCTTTTCGATACCAGAGAAAAAAGTTCGGATTAGCACTATACGTTGATGGCATGAAATATGAGTTGCCCGCCGTGCCCCAGCAGCCGCCGAAAATATCCGCAGTGCCGAACGTCGAGGCCGGGCACCATGCCAGCGCCAACCAGCGTTGTTGTGCGGTTGGATTCAGAGAGCCGGATGGTGAGGCCTGCGTAGGGAATTGCAGGGTCTGATTATAGAGTTGCTGCGGAGATTCCCCCATATAAAAACAGTAGAGCTGGGTTCTCCACCCCTGCCAGTTGGTCTGGGGGATGGAATTCCATCCCGGTGGCAGATTGTTCTCGTATGTGTCTGTATACTCCGTATCAATCTGGCCCAGTGACCGCAAATTAGCCAAGCATTGAATGCTCAAAGCCTCCTGCTTAGCTTTGGCCAGCGCCGGCAGTAACAGCGCGATGAGCAAGGCGATGATGGAGATTACCACCAACAATTCTATGAGGGTAAAAGCTCGACGTTTCATAAATCACCTCTTTATTAGATTTCCGTGTGCGTAAAACAACTTTTAAAGCCGATAGCCGGTCGCACGGACTAATCCGTGCGACCGGCCACGACTAATGCTACCACGGCCTTAGCCCACGCCACGACGGTGGCGACGTTTAGGCAACAACAGTCCCAAGCCGCCACCGGCGGCAAACAACGCCAAAGCAGCCGGCTCCGGTACCGGTGTCGTCGTGAGTTCAAAGTTCTGCAGGTTGACAGTTTCCGGAGGCGTATCACCACGGTACCCGTAGGAACCCACTTCCACATACGAGATCGCTGGCGTGTTGCCGGGGTTGCTGGCGTAATCATAGCTGCCGAGCAGGGTTGCGCTGGTCCCGGAGCCAAGATACCACTGCACGGTTTGTGCTGACAAGTTGTAATCAATGGAAAAATGATAAAATGTGGTATTACTGAAGTTTGTAATACCGTTCCAGATGGGGTTGGCACCGGATGTGGTATTGGGTTCCATGAGCACTTGGCCGGTGGTAAGAAGCTGCAGGGTCGGGCCGGCGCTGTATGAACTATTGGCAACCTGATCAGCTCCGCCGGTGGGAGAGAACCCAATGAGTCCCCATCCGTTGGTCGTACTAACGGCTCCGACCTGCATATCGGCGGAGAGCGTAACGGCTCCGCTCGTTGGAGGGGTAAATGGCAAAGTCGCGCTGGCAATCGCATATTGTCCGCTGGCTGAAGCCAGCGTCAGTTCCGAACCATTGGTTTGTGCCGTGGTGTTGTGGAGTGTGCCTGTGGATCCCAGCCAATACGCGCCTCCGGAATTCACCGGTGACGGACTTGAGCCAAGCAACACACCCGTGCGGGCAAAACTGTCGTTGTAGATAACTTGGGCGTTGGCGGCGGAGCCGCAACTCAACGCCAAAAGAGCGCTGCCGCCACACGCGGCCAACAAAAGGGAAGATGACTTGAACATAAAAAACTCCTGCTCCCTTTGGGAGCCTCTCGAAATACCCACCGTCCGGATGGGCTGCGGTTTGTCGCAACATGCGGCGGACAATATCCCTGGTTACTCCAATCCTGCGCCCGTTCGTGCCAATACCAACGAACCGCAGGACGGAATCTTAATTTTTAAATATCACCAACTCGCGAACCGAGTCATAATAGTATTGCAACTACCTCGTGATAGTTATGATAACACATAAAGAACCTCGTGTCAAGTTTTTTCTAAATGTTTTTTCATAATTAATTTACGCCCCGTGTAACAACTCATATTTACGACGTTTTAGCAAGACCAGCCCCATGCCTCCAATTGCCAACAACCTCAGCGTCGTCGGCTCCGGAACAGGCTCTGAGTAGACACTCAGCCCGGCAATCTGCAGGCCCACGCTAACCGCCCCCTGCGGCGCGCCGCCGGAAATACTATTTTCCGTCTCCAAGCCCACATACATTGAGTTGAGAGTCCAGTTAGCCGGATTACTCGCGGCAGTCTTAAATGATTCTGCGGCGAGAAACTCGCTGAAGAAAGGATTGAGTTGGTAGGATAGGTAGTGAAGCGCCCCGTTATCCGTTTGAAAAGCAAGCGGATCGCCGCCGGGCGGTGCAATATCCACAAGGTAGGTATTGCCGGACTGTTGCAGATCAGTAATTCCACTCTTTGTTCCATATCCGGCCCGGCTGTCAGCCATATGAATTTGCATAAAAACCGTAAGGCCCTGGCTAGCGTTCTGCAGAATGAACCCCGAGAACACCTGCGCCACCACCGCGCCGTTTGTCATAGCCTGCGGATTATCGTATGTTACCGAGGCCTCGGCGATTTTTGCGTATAAATTGTAAATAATGGGGTTGTTCATCGCGACATTGGCCGAGTTGTTTGGAACCTCAAGAAAAAGATTCGCTCCACCAGAGGGCCCCAAAGTGCCATTCCGTTCGAAAAGATTATAAACCCATTGGTTGTTGGCCGTGTCGCGGTAAATTGCGAGTTGCGCATTTTGATTTGGCGTGGTGAAAGCGTAGGCGGCTGGCCCAAATGTGGGGTCCGACACGTTCGGATCGTTTGTAACCATCTCGTTGGCGTTCAGCACCTCGCTACGATGCCACATCGCGACGAACCAACCGGAGAGCGGACCGGGAATATTGGGTAAAATCGGAGATAATTGCGGGTTGGCGCCTACCGCCTGCCCCGTGTTGAATTGCATGCGAGGATTGACCAAACCTGGATTTGGGAACACGTTGACGCTACCGACCGGCTCCGGTACCGGTGTCGTCGTGAGTTCAAAATTCTGCAGGTTGACAGCTTCCGGAGGCGTATCACCACGGTACCCGTAGGAACCCACTTCCACATACGAGATCGCTGGCGTGTTGCCGGGGTTGCTGGCGTAATCATAGCTGCCGAGCAGGGTTGCGCTGGTCCCGGAGCCAAGATACCACTGCACGGTTTGTGCTGACAAGTTGTAATCAATGGAAAAATGATAAAATGTGGTATTACTGAAGTTTGTAATACCGTTCCAGATGGGGTTGGCACCGGATGTGGTATTGGGTTCCATGAGCACTTGGCCGGTGGTAAGAAGCTGCAGGGTCGGGCCGGCGCTGTATGAACTATTGGCAACCTGATCAGCTCCGCCGGTGGGAGAGAACCCAATGAGTCCCCATCCGTTGGTCGTACTAACGGCTCCGACCTGCATATCGGCGGAGAGCGTAACGGCTCCGCTCGTTGGAGGGGTAAATGGCAAAGTCGCGCTGGCAATCGCATATTGTCCGCTGGCTGAAGCCAGCGTCAGTTCCGAACCATTGGTTTGTGCCGTGGTGTTGTGGAGTGTGCCTGTGGATCCCAGCCAATACGCGCCTCCGGAATTCACCGGTGACGGACTTGAGCCAAGCAACACACCCGTGCGGGCAAAACTGTCGTTGTAGATAACTTGGGCATTGGCGGCGGAGCCGCAACTCAACGCCAAAAGAGCGCTGCCGCCACACGCGGCCAACAAAAGGGAAGATGACTTGAACATAAAAAACTCCTCTTTCTCTTTCGAGAAGACGTTGGTTAATATCCACGTTGCCAACATTGCCGAACTGCGAGGCGAATACGAACGCCACTCTTGGAACCTCTCTAATTCAAATAAATCGGACAGTTTACGTTGATAACTGCCTCGTGATAGTTTTAATTTAACACAAGTCTATGACCATTACAAGTCTGTTTGACATATTTTTGATATTTTTTATTATGGGACGTTTTTTCACTGATCAATGACCACGGATCAATACGGTTAGGGCCAGTGCATGATTAACTTCGGGGTTTTCCACCGCCACACCAGCCAAACGGCCGCGGGTTTCCACCGCGCGGCTGTGTGAATGCCGCGGAGTTATACTTGCGCCGGCCCTTACCGCTAATACCGACCAATACTGACCAATACGGTGGCTATTTATTACCTCATTGAGCGGGTATGATGCCGCCGAAGGTTATGATTCCAAAAGCTTCCGCGAATTCGAGCGTTCACTCCGGTGCCACCCGCAAGGCACTGTTGCCGTGGTACATCGCCCATGGCCTGGCGGTGTTCATGACGTCGGTTACATCCAACGCCGTCTATTTCTTCGCTGGATATGAACTCCATGAGTCCATCCAAGTGCGGCTTGGCATGGCCGCCAGCGCCGGGTTGGTCTATTGCCTGGCGGCGATTTTCGGCGGACGGCTAGTGGATAAGCTGGGGCAGCGCCGGGTAAGCTCCGGCATGGCCGCCGCCTGCATCCCGGTTTTTTTCCTTGGTGCGGGAGCGGTATTTGCCCGAAATATGCCCACCCTTTTTCTCTTTCTGCTGCTGCTGAACCTCTGCATCGGCCCGCTGTGGCCCTCCATCGAATCCGCTATTACCCGCTGCGATGGAAAAATACTATTGAGTACGCGCATGACCCTCTACAACCTCAACTGGTCTATCACCGGATTTATAGCAGCCTGCGTGGTCGGTGCTCTGGCGAGTTGGATGTCCTGGGCTGGAGTCTTTATTATCGCCGCCGCGATCAGCTTCATCGTTTGGATCATCATCATCCGGCTTCCGGCTCCGCCCTCCGCAGACATAACGCTGCAGGCTGAAGATTCGCCCGATAAACAACAGCACACCGGGATCATCCTCAATTCACCGAGATCCCGAAAACTGCTGCATATGGCGTGGCTGTCCAATATGCTCGCCTTCGTAGCCGCCAATACGGTCACGCCCTTTATGCCCACCATTACGCTGGCACTGGGCGTTAAATCCTACGCACTGGCAACAGCGCTGGCTTCCATTGCGTCTCTGGCATGTGTTGGCGGATTTGTCATAACTACGTTCTGGACCGACTGGCACTTTCGGATACGTTGGACAATAATCCCGTTTACAACGCTTGTATGTGGATCCGTCGCCATGCTTTTAAGTCAGTCACTTCTGATGTTCGTACTCACGCAGATCATTTATGGCGTCTCTGTGGCCATGCTGTATTCGGGTTCGATATATTACAGCATGCACCTTGGAGCGGGATCAGCCGCGAAAGCAGGCGTACATGAAGGATTGATCGGCATCGGTGCGGCCCTCGGGCCGGGGTTGATTGCCGTAGCCGGCGCACCTGATGCGATTGCGCCCAAAGCGATGGCGCTGCTGCTGATTCTATGCGTCGGCGGAACTTGGATAACCCGCATGGCGCATCAGGTCCGCGGCCTCACCGCCGCAGAGGCGCACAACCGCAGTTCCTCCGATGATTTCTCGCATCCCGGCTGATTTCGCGGTCGTCAACCGGCACCGGTGCTCCGCCGCGCCATGAGTTCCCCCGCGGGAAGAATCCGATGAATAGCCTCGCTGCCAGGGTCCTTAATCAGGCTGATTGCCACGCGAGCCGCCTCAGCTCCCATTGCGCGCACAGGCTCGCCGACAGTGGTCAGACTGATACCCCACGCGCCGGACATCGGTAGATCACCAATTCCAGCAACCGCGACATCGTCGGGAACATGAAGCCCCAGTCGCTCGATCTCCGTGATCAGCGGTATGGCGATTCCGTCATTCATTGCAAATATCGCATCCGGATGGGCGCGTCCGGGCGCAAAAATATGTGGCATAGCCCTGGAAAAAAGATTTTCATGAACAGATACATGCGCGTCGCCCCGGTATATCCAATGTGGATTCAGCGCCAGGCCCGCCGCTTTGAGCACCTGCTGATAGGCGGAATATCGCTTTTGGTGCATTTCGAGCGGCAGGTCCACACCCACATATCCGATACGGGTGCGGCCTATGGCGACAAGGTGCTCGACCACCGCGCGTGCGGCCATGTCCGATTGCCAAATCACATGGCTGATTTGTTCAGTGTCGCCAGGATAATCTCCGACGAAAATCAGCGGTATGTTCGCGTCCAGCAGACGTTGATATATTTCGCGTCGCTCTATTATGGGTTGGTACAGGACCGCCGCGTCACGCCGTCGTATGGCCGCCATGATTTCCGTCTCCTGGCGCATCGGATCACTACTGTGCGCTGTAACAATCGGCGTAAAGTGATTCGTGTGAAGTATTTCTATGGCACCGGCAAATAGTTCATCAGCCCAATCAAAACGAAAATTACTGACAATGAAAGTCACGGTATTCGAGCGCTGCCGGCGCAGATTTTGCGCGGAAGCATTCGGCGTATAATTGCATTGTTTGGCCGCGGCCAGTACGCGTGCCGTCGTGCGCGGCGCAATTTTGAATTTTTTTGAATCCCCCCGCATGATTACCGATACCGTTGAGCGGGAAATTCCCAGCATCTTGGCCAGATCTTTCGCCGTCATGGCCACTTGGCCGACGCCGTCTGTTCTGGCATTCCTCTGTGGTCCATGCTTTTGCAAGTGGGCTGGCACAATAATTGCAACGTCCACGTCCCGTCGCATATTTACCGGACTGGTTTTGTATTTATTCCGACTCGCTCGCGCCCGAGTATTCGCAATTAGTTTCTTCTTCGGCTTGTCCAAGCGTAATATCTCCAAAAACGGTTATCCGCTGATTTTAGCCCAAGCTGCGCACTTTGGCACGAAAAAAGCCTTGGCGTTGAGCTATGGGTCCCGGCGCGCCGGGATGCCATAAACTCACTCGGAACTCAGGGATTTGGGACCTCCATATACGATACCAAAGCTGCCAACCGACTGGACTCGCAGCGGGATCACGTGGCGTATTCTACCGTTATCTCTATGCGGTCCAAGCCACTACGACGGATTAAATGTGGGCCTCGGTCTGCTTTTATTGGCGTCCATTTTGGTATTAGTTAACAAAATAAAACCAACAGAGGCCAAGCAAAAAAAGGCTTCTTTTTGTCAAAGACGCCATTAATTGTTGACACAATTGGTGACATAAAGGCGTTCTAGAATAGCATGGAAGCAATGCTTTTTTGCCATTGAGCTACGCCCTGGTCCGCTGCTGGAGTAACCAATCAAGGTTACGGATGTGCTGCACGCGGTGCCGGTGAATCGAAGATGGCTGGAAAGGCAGTGTCAACTGGTATTGCGGCGTAGTCCGCAGCAGGAAATTCACCGGGTGCAAATTGTTCGGTCGCAGCATTTACTGTTAACAACGGATCTGCCAATATCAGCCATATCCGGCCGAGTCGGCATTATCGAAAAGAACTTTGCTGCATTATTTAAGAAGCATACTGGGACTACGCCGCTGAAATGGCGGAACCGGGTACGCCCAAGGTAGAGGCACTGAAAGTCCAAAAATAAGCGGACTGAACTGATCGCCTTGCGATTACTTAGCCGATAATCACAGCATGCAGGGCATTGAAATTGGTTAGGGCCGGGCCGGCATACAATCTTCACCCGTCATTTTTTCTGCGACCGAACTCCCACCGGTTCGGAGACAACACGTAGCCCCGCCACTTGCAATGCCACAGAAATGGCACCTTGTGCGCGATGACCCCTTACACCGGGTCGGAAATCACGATTTTCCGTTTCCAGGCCTACATAGATGGAATTGAGTGTCCAATTCCTCAAATGTTTCG
>JAJZVR010000150.1 GCA_021847065.1 Planctomycetota bacterium
TGCCGCTGAATAATAAAAAGCTCACCGATTCCGATGGCACCATGGGACCACCTCGCTGAGACCACCTTGCAATAGCCCCGCAAAATCCGCGCTGCCTTCCCCACCGACATTCTCAATATTGTTTGTGCTCTCGCCGCGGAGGCCGACACAGTCGTATGCCTAACGATGCACGGCAAAATAAGAATGCGGCGACATCACCGATAAGATTATGCCACCACGGGTCAACGCGGTATCGGAAGGTTTTTGAAATCAAAGGGAACCTTTACCAGCACGGTTCGGGTAAAAAACTTTATCGCGGCGTTTGTCGGCGCGGCCCCGGCGATATTCAGGGTGTAACGGTAGTAACCCCACCCGCGCTTGGCCAACAGGCCGCCGTGATGGGCCGTTATCCGCAATTGGTGGCCAGCCGCGCTGTACAACCGCAATACCTTTCCGTCAAAAAGATGATGTGTAAAGCGACGCTCAATGGGCATCTGGGCGAATGGCAGCCAGTGGCTGGTTTTGCCATGATAAAAAAACCCCTGGACAGGGCGGACGTGAAGGTGCAACTTCCAACCGCCGGGAATCTTATGCAGTTTGCCGAATACCAGGTTCATACCATCATCGGTCAGGGTGGCATGGCCAAAACCCAGCTTGGTAATGTGTAATGTTCGCATGTCACTGGATAGATACATCCGCAGATTACCGCGCAGCGCCAACGCCGCTGCCCGCGCGGGTGGCCAGTGTAATTGAATATTTAATGGAAAAATAAGGTTTTCCTGCTTACTGGGCCACGCGTTATTCGTGTTCTTGACGGGGGCCGCCAGCAACACCTTCCCACGCGAATCGGTGATGATTTCGGTGGCATGCAAGGTGCCGACCTGCTCCAGAATCTCGTTGGTGGTGGGTGCCCATAGTACAAAACAGCTTGCCGCAAAGTTTCGCTTTTTGTTCGTCGGGTCCACATGGACCTGCCACAGGTTTTGGTATCGCCGAATGGATTGAATTGCCAATGCGCACGCACCGTCAATGACAACCGGGACATCACTGGCGAAAAGGGTCCCGTGGCCAAATCGTGGACGGTTATTGCTATAGTTATTTCCCGTCGGACCGATATGGCTCATAGCCGCGATATGCCGCAGCACCTTCCAAAATGGCTGGCGGCGGATACGGTATGTTGCAAGCGCTGATGGCGGCAGTTGATCGTAATATGCGGAAATGCCGACTTGTGAACATAGTTGTTCCAGTGCCGCGCGCACGGAAGCGTGTTGCAGATTCAGAGAAACCAGCGGGCCGCGCAGATCATCGGCGGCGGCGATGGAATCCAGTATTGATAGAAGCTCTTGGCGCTGCGCCGGGTCAGCGGCATGGCCCAGCGCTTTCTGGATGGGCAGGATTGCAGCATTACCCGCAAGTATTAAATGATGGGCGGCGGTGCGCCGCCGAGGCAGGCTTGGGCCGGTCAACTGGTGTATCCATTGCGCAACCTGGCCGGCTTGGATCGCCGTGGGATGTGGACCACCGAGCATGATAAGACGGCCGGGATTGGGAACTGGCCGATTACTTATCTTTGGCCCGACCATCGGCTTAAGGGCCACGCCGGAGCCGCCGGGAATCGGCAAATTGTGAAAACTAAACGGGACATCCACATGAATGAAACGTGTATAAACCTTGGCCCACGCCGTAACAGGCAAGCCGCCCCCGACATGAACCTGATAACTCCATGGCGATCCGCCGGTCTGCTTGCCGACCTGGCAGGAAAGTTGCCGCCCGGACTTACTTTTGAACCCCAGCACACCGCCGATACTGGGCGTGTAGGCAAACGATTTGCCCTGCGGCAATGACTGCATGAAAAACTCTGTCATCGGCATGCTGGCCGCGTTGGCATCGGGTGTAACGGTAATGTGAACGGTGCAGCGGTCAAGCCGGGGATTTAATGGATTTTGAACAACTCCGGTGCGTTTGCCACAACTGATACGTAAGCCACTGATCCGTATTCCCGCGTGCCCCGAATCCAGATTCCCAATGTGTCTGATGTGCGGTGCGACCGCCAATGTCATGGGTAATTCACCGTTCAGCGTGCGGATCGTCGTGCTGTCCGGATGCGGCCATATCAGATGGGGGCCAAGGGAAAATTCATACTTCGTTCCGGGAAAAGGCACCTCGACCGATGATTTGGCTGATGCAAGCAGGGACATTCCGTGGTTGTCCACCGCCCGGCTGTACCGTGCGGGTCCAAGTTGTGCAACTTGGCTGTTACCGAGTGCCCATAAGCCGGTGATGCTTAAGCCAAATCCGCCGACCGTGCGATGGCCGAGCCCCGCGCCAAAACTGATCGTCTGATATGTGGAAGAGTTTTGAACGGCAAGCAGCAATGCGCCGTGCGCGTAAACCGGTGTGCCCTTGGCAAATGCGCCCGGCTGGTAAAAGGTTAAAAATCCCGCTCCCCAATAGTCGTTACCTTCCGGGCCTACATCCGTGACCATGGCAATACGCTGGATAACTTTCCAGAACGGCTGGCGCTGGATGTTAATGGTAAGTCGGCGTGCGGCCATGGCCAGATGGAGATCAACGAACTGGGCTGAAAAGCCGGCTTGCGCACAGAGCCGCTTCAGAATCCTGCGCAGGGGGGCATTGGTCAGTTTCAGGCTTACCAGCGGCCCCCGGACCGTATCGTCTTGCGCGATCTTGTTAAGCACGTCCCGCATGTCCTGACGCGCCTGAGGCGTGGTCCAACCGTTCAAGGCCGTTTTAATGGCTGGATCTACCGCGTCACCAGCCACGCTTAACTGCTTCATCGCAGCGGCGCGCACGGAGGGATTCTGGCTTCCTAGATCATGTATCCAACTCGTTACACGCGCCGGGGTCGCCGCAGTCGAGTGTGATTGAGCCAGCATTACCACTTGCCTGATAACCACGGGCACCGGCGGCTGGGACCGCACTTTTATATCCTGGAGGATAACCATAGCCGGTTGGGTGGCCTGAGGCGGGGACGAAGACTTCGTAGACAATGGAATAGAGGTATGTTTAAACACAAATGGGACATTTACCGCAACCATGCGGGCGTACGTTTTAACGAAGACTCCATCTGGTTTGGAGGTCAGCGGAAAAAAGTACTCATACTGGTCCGGCTTAACATACCAATCGAGACCGTTTACATTTTCGATCGGATTGCCGTCCGCTGTTGTAAAGATAAACGGCTTAGGAGAAAAGAAATTCATCCGCGACAGAAACGCTCGTACCGGAAGTGATTTTGCCAACCAGGGTGGGGTGATAATAGTCATTGTAACGCCCCATCGCCCCTTAGCCGGCTTGGGCCGCCCGAAAAGAAACCGCATTCCATCTGCATCAATTTCCGCGCGACCGGAATTAAGATCATTGGCGCTCTGAATTTCCGGCTTCAAGGATACGGCTACTGGGGCGTTCATGACCAGCCTGACAATTTCATGCGATGTGCGAGCAATCGGCCCGATAGTCAAGGTCCCCGGATAACCGGATATGATCTGTCCGACGGGCACACCGTAGTAACCCGGAGTAAAAAAGCCGCCGGAGGCGGAGAACTGGCGCCCGCCATGTTCCGATGCCGACACGACTTTCGGAAGTCCGATCTGGACAAAAGCCTTTTTCGTGGGAACCCGGAGCATATTGCAATCGAGTTGGCAATCGTAACCTTTCTTCACCGATTTCGTGCGTTGTTTTGCGGATTTCAACGATGCTGATTCAATAACCACAGCGAACGCACCATTTACCGCAACCCGCGCTCCATTACTGAACAGACCGTGCCTGCTGAATAACAGGCTGTGCGGGCCTCCTTGCGACGGGCTTATCCCCGTCGCCTTTGCTATCCGCAATAATACGTTCCAGAATAATTGCCGCTGGATGTTGACCTCGAACCGTTCTGAAAGACGTTTACAATTTCTGGGCAACTGACACCACATGCCGGGACTCGCGCAGACAGAAGTCAGCAAGCTGCGCAGCGTACAACTTTTACTACGCAGGGTGATCAGCGGGCCGTGCAAGGCATCCGCTAGGGCAATGGCATGAAGCACGTGCCCGAGTCGCCTGGCAACTGGCTTTGACGCTGCCCCGCTTTGAGCCGCTGTGAGCAATCGCGTGGCAGCATCACCAGCCTCGATCAGATGTTGATTGGCGTACTTTTGCGCACGGGAATTGTCGCCTTTCAGTTCGTTAATCCACATAGAGATTTGCGCTGCCGTAGGCGCGGGCAGTCCCAGCGTGGCTGGCATATTGATGGACTGGGGTCCGGTTGGCGGCGCAGCCAACTGCTTACCGGCCACCCCAGCGGCTTGAATCAATGAGCAAGCGGCAGAGACTGCGGTCAATGCGGCCGCCGTCGCGACCACTCTATGGGCGCTGATTCCTGCGATCGGCATTTAGATTCTCCTTACAGGTATATCTTTATTATTGCGGCAGCGGTACATTTTTATACTCAAAGGGAACGCCCAGCCTGGCGGCAAGTCGCCGGTACACGATCAGCCGCAGCGACGCCGGCTTGCCGCCGGTTATTTCAAAATCATAGCGGAGGTGCGACCCGATACCTCCACCGTTGCTGTTGACGGAACTGCTTAAAACTTCGCCCCTGGTACCGTAGAACACCGCAGTTTTACCATTCGTGATTTGGCGGACGAGCGCTGCAAACTGCGGGCCGCTGCGCTGATCCAGCATATTGTCATCAATGTTGAGCGAAACCTTCCAGTTCAAGCTTGGCGTAGCGGTTTGGGAGCCTGTATCCCGGACCGGCTTGCCGAATTGTAAACGCGTTCCTCTGACAACTACCGCGGCTTTGCCCGATGCCAGGTTTTCCAAGCGATATGTTATCGGGCCGACGGGTAAAACCACTGCAATTTCGCCACGCAAAATGGCAATCGCCTTGGCCATTGCGGCCGGCCATTTTAGGTTCGCGACGAAGGTGAAGCCGGTTTGCTGTCCCCATGAGGCACCGGAGATATTGGCATACACGTTCCTGATCCGGGTGCGGTGCGGCAAAGGGCAAAGCGACTTTCCTGTGTTGTCCATCGCCTGCAATACCGTCAGCGGACCAATTCTCGAAAGAGTACCGTGGTCGGGGCACCACAGTACGTCGTATCGTACCTGCAGCGAGGAGCGATTGCGGTGGCCTTGCCCCAAGTCGAATTGCGTCTGGCGTTTGAGCGTACAGGACTGAATTGCAATAAGAAAAGCACCGCTGATATCGACGGGCGCACCGTTCTGAAAAACAGAGCATCCACGGCCGAAGGGCAGGGTTATACTCATGGGTGACCCCGCAGACGGCCCCACGTCCGTGGCCATCGCCAGACGGCGGATCACCAACCAAAAGGGTTGGTGCCTTACGTCGACCGTGAGCCTTTCCTGATTAAAGTAGGCGGGGATGGGCGTACCACTCCGGAATTGCGGATACAGATCGGCTTGGAATCCGGCCAGCGAGCATAGCCGCGTGATCACACTGCCCAGCGTGGCGTTTTTCATCTGCAGCGTCACCAGCGGGCCGCGCAACGCCTCGGCCGAGGAGATGCCATCAAGGACCGAGCGGAACCGCCTCCTCATTTGCGGCGTAGTCGGCGCATGCAAGACCGCTTCCAACGGTCTCATCGCGGGTTCGCCCATTGCCAACAGGTGCTCACGTGCTGCGGTACGAACCGCCGTATGACTACTGTTCAAGTTGCGAATCCACATCGAAACGGTTGCCGCTCCAACGCTGGGGGCATGGGATTTTGCCGACATTACAACCTCCGGGATGGTCGCGGCGGATGCCATTACCATCCAAAGCGTAAGGCCGGTGGCCGAGGTGATCACACCGATAGCAGCCATTCGCAACCTGGTTCTTGATACTTGCATATCACACATTCCTTATGCTATAGAGCCGTAAACCCCAGCCAACCGCATTTGCCGGCACCGCTATTGCGGTATTGGAACGTTTCTGAACCGGAAAGGGAATTTGAGGTCAACGAGACGACCATGGATTTTTATCCATGCGCTGGCAGGATTGCCACCGTATACCCAGAGATCATATTTGTGGTCCCGTCCGTAGCCGCCCATACTGCCGCCCGAAAGAGTGAGTTTTCGCCCGTTAGCGGTCCTTAATGTCAGTTCGCCATGGCTGAATAATTGATTGACAAAGACTTGGTCTTCAATGGAACTGATCGGCGCGCGAATGTACAACGAAATATTCCACCGGCCAGCGCCAATGGTCGGCTTGCCGAATTTCAGATTCATGCCTGAGACCTTAAGTGCGGCGTGGCCCGAATGCAGATTGGCAACCTCATAAGTCCGCACCCCCGATGACAGCATTACGGAGGCGTCGCCACTCAATATCCGAATAAACTTGGCTTGCGGCGGAGGCCATTTCAGATTTATTGGAAACGAACAAATGATCGTCGGACGAGGAGCGTAACAGACGGGTCCCCACTGGTTATCGTACGCCTTGCCCAGCAGTGACTTTCCATGGTCGTCTACTGCTTGAGATAGTTTTACCCCCAGGGAATACAGCCACTGACTTTTGGAAGGATACCAAAGAACAACAAAATTAAGGTAAGAATACTTATCCGGAAATCCCCACAGCTTTGCGCCGAACGTCCTAGTTTGGAGGACAGCCAGAGACTCCACGGCAATGGCCATTGGTCCATCCACAAACACGGGTACCCTGTTCACAAATAGCCCATGGCGGCCAAAATGCAGCACCGGAATAGCCTCACCATCATCAATTGCGGTGGGACTGATACCGGAAACCGCGGCAATACGCTGCAACACCCTCCAGAACGGCTGGTGACGCACTTCCACAGATAGCGACTGGTGGTCGCGGTCAAGCGATGTATTGAACTTTGCTCCTATGTTCACCTGACGACACAGTTTTGTAATGATTTGCTTTACCAGCATTTTGGACACCCGAAGCGTTACCAAAGGGCCGCGCTGAAGGTCGGCTCGTTGGATCGCCTCAAACGCGGTGCGCGCATCCGTTCCCGTTCGCGCAGTGGGCGGGTGATTGAACGTATTGGTCAGCTCCGGCACCGCAACATCACCGGCGGCGATCAACCGCCGTTCTGCGCGTTTTTGCGCTGCGGGACTGCCGTTGGCCAAATCGCGAATCCATTGCGTGATTTGTGCTGCACTGGGCGCGGCCTGTTGCGGCTTGGCCAGCATGATAATAGATTTGGGGCGGGGCTGCGGCGGTGACACTGGGGCGCCGGCGGCTTGCGGCGATGAGAAGGCGGTGAAAGCCGTAAGCGCGGTCGCCGCTATTACAAAGCCACCGGCGATGATTGCTGCTATCCGCATTTCATTTCTCCTTACGCAAATACCCATATTATCAAGGCAGCGGTACGCTTCTAAACTCCAACGGAACATTCATTTTTACCGATCTTTGACGGTAGAATCTCACGCGTGCTGAAACCGGAACCGGTCCGCTGGTTTCAAAACTGTAGCGGTAAGGTGTTCCGATATTACTGCCGCGGGATATTACTTGCGCCCGACCATACTTCCCGTTTGCACTCTTAAACATCAGTGCACGTTCACTATTATTTTGCAGACTGTGGAGAAACCCAGCCAGCAACGTCGCACTCCGCCGATCAAGCATATTTGCGCGGATCGTTAGCGGCACGGTCCAAACCGGGAGGGAAGGAATTGTCCGAGCCGCTAGGGCTGGCTTTGGTTTACCAAATTCGAAATGTAACCCCCTGATGTCCAGAGAAGCTTTACCAGAGGCCAGGTTATTAATTTGCCGCGTCAATGGATCGAAGGACATCACAATCGGCACGCTGCCGCTGATAGTAGCAAGGGTCTTTTTCCCAGAGCCCGGTCGTCTCAATACAAGAGAGCCATTGAATGCTACCTTTCTGTTTTGATTCCGCTGCCTGAATTGCTGCTGAAAAGTTTTCTTAAAAAGAAGAATGGATTTTCCGGACCTATCTACCGCAAGCAGATGCCGCAGAAACCCGATACGGCTTAAGCGGTTGCCAGCCGGACACCACAGCATATCGAGGTTCAGTTGGATCTGGCGCGGGTTGGGCTTGATAACCGGCCCTCCGATGCCCCGTGCCCTAGGTCCGCCCCACCGTTCGTCCGGGAACTGGAGCACGAACATGAACGGCCCCGATACGTCTACCGGATTATTTTCCAGTGTATCGCTGACCCGGCCGCTACAAAAATTTAGCGACTGGTTAAACAAGCCCGGTCCCGGGCTTACACCGGTCACCTGGGCCAGCCGGCGGACGACTGCCCAAAATGGTTGGCGCTGAACATTGACGGAAAGGTACAGATGGTCAAACATCGGCGGGATGGGTGTTCCGGATGCAAAAAGCGGATAAAACTCCGGGTGGATTCCTACCGGGAGGCAAAGGCGGTTAATTACTTGCCGCAATGTTGCATGGTGCAACTTCAGCGTAACCAATGGCCCTCGGAGCAGGTCCGCGCTCGCGATAGCCGCACGGATTGAACGCAACCTCCGGCGCAGCGGCGGCGTCGTGCGGCCCCTGAAGCATTTTTCCAACTCCGGCAGGGCTGCATCACCGGCGGCAATCAGTTGCTTAACGGCATTTTCCCGTGCGGCTGCGTTGGGGCTGGTCAAACTGTGTATCCATACAGATAACTGCGCTGTTTCGGGTGCGGCACCACTGGGCGCGGCGGGCATAATAATTTGCAACTTGGCCTTTGGCCGTTTGCCATAGCAATAATACAAACCCGCTACTAATACAATTACCAATCCCAGTACCACGGTTACGCGAAACTTCCAAGCAGTGGGCCGCGGGCGATTTGCGCTTGCTGGCATGGCCGATATCTCCGCAGCTAAGGCATTGATAAGTGATGTTGCAATTCGCAACAGGATACTTTCACCCTCATTATGCGGCTGGCACAGCAGTATTGCAAAGGTGGCGGCATCAGGGCGAAATCATATAGAGACATGGGCATGATTTATTTTGCATAATACTCATATTTAGAGATTTGCGCCAGCCGCGCCCTTGTGGTACAAGTTTCATCTGGTAACGGAGCGCAGAACATGAGCAGACTGCGAAGAATAGCGTTAAATCTCATCAAGAGTAATAAAATCATGAGAGGCAAGGCCAGAAAGGGCGGCATCAAGACTCGCCGTGGCTTGGCGGGCTGGGATAATGACTTCCTGCTGGAAGTTCTTACCGGCATCCCGGCGACCTGACCAACGGCGAAAAACAACGTCTCCGTGGCATCCCAAAATACTCCACCGCAATGGTGCTCCAACGCGACTGCGAAATAATATGCTACGCGGAAATACGTTATTTGGCGGTCAAAACCACAGGTATGCGCCATTTTCACGCGCGCCGACGGCAACGCGACGACCGACGCCCCTGGAGATACGGGAAAAACCAAATTGACACATGGGATTAGCTATATATGATTTCGCCCTAGGATGGATGCCTGCATCAGCCATATGCGTAACGATAAACGGACAGCACGCGAATTATTCTTGGCGCCATGGGCATTTTCTCCACCGTTTCCGCGGTAGCAGGCGTTCCGGGGCGTTGGCAACTGCATGATGATACAGATATTATGACGTGTAAAGATTTTGTTGCAAAAGCTGGCTTTTCTTACAGGATCGGATAATGATAAATATTGGCTTTCTGATTTTCCCGGATATCGACCAACTCGATTTCACCGGACCGCTTGAAGTTTTATCACGGATACCCCGTGCCGCCATTCACATCGTATGGAAGAAGCTCGAACCGGTGCGCGATATTCATGGGCTTATTCTTACGCCAACCATTCTGCCAGCGCAATGCCCGCGACTGGAAATACTGGTGATTCCTGGCGGACCGGG
>JAJZVR010000151.1 GCA_021847065.1 Planctomycetota bacterium
GCGGGGCACCGCTTAAAATGTTTGGAGCCTAGCGGCGGCATTTTTGTTATCGGGCGTGATAACAGTTTTCACTGATCACGGATCGAATTGGGTTACAGGTTACAGGTGACGGGTTACAGGGGATATTTCACGGATCAATATGGCGACGGGCAACGATCAACCAACAATGGTAATTGGACCCGGGGGGGATTCACCGTGACGAGATCCCGACAGCAATTCACGTACTCTGGAAATCCATTGCAACACCACCATTATCGCGCCGCGTATTGTACCCATAACTCCGGCGGACGTAAGGCCGTTGATGCAGGCAATGGAAGTCTGCAACAGCGGTCTATCGTTCACGCCAATACCGAAATCAAGGGCGGTGAATTCCACGGCGTTTAGCTCCATAAAGCTTCAATCGCCAAAATACCAACCAGCGGGGAAAACAGTTGCCGAACGCCCACATCATCTTGGCGGATACAACTCGATCTGGCTGATTTGGGCGGAATTAGGATGAAGCGGGCTAGCGGAATCACGTATCACCAGACGGAAGATATCCGTGACCACTGGCGGAATATTGGCGGTGTATTTTCGCCAGCCCTGGTAATTGGTAACATCGAACACCACCTGATCTTTGCCATTAATTTGCATAATTCCTTGAAAACTTGTCGGATGATCCAATGGATCGGCAAAGTCGATTACCACTTTGTCAATGGTCGCCGGTTGCGGCAACTTCACTTGCACCCAATGCGGATGTGGCGTGTTTGCGGAATGCCAGCGGTGGGCGGAAAAATCCGCCGGTGTGGCGATGATGCCGTCGATGATCTTCGCGGTGCAACCGAGTTCTGTTGGCAATTCGCTGTCGGAGGTGGCCGTGGCTCCGCGTGCGGCAAGGGCGACGTCGTTCGCTGTAACATTTTCCGTGGGATAGGCCGCCGGCGTTTTCAACACCGGAAAACATGTAAACGACTGTTTATCAATCTGGAAATATGGGACAAGTTGGTATTGGGGTGCACCCTCAATGGCAAAGTGCAGTGGTTTTCCGGGCACTGGCCGCATCCGGTCGCCAAATTCCTCGGCGGTTACCGGCAGGTTGGCCCACCAAATTGCCGCATCAGGCACGGGTTCCACGATATTTCGGGCCACGCTCCGGGCAAACGCACGCTTTTCGGGAGTTGCCGGCGATGCGGGTTCTCCGACATCATCAGCCGCAGTTGCCGATACAACGGCTAACAGTATAGGGCCATACTCCAAGCCATAACGTAAGCCATCCGGCAATTGATTCATACCCGTATAGAGCGAAAGGCGCGGAGCCATCGGCAAGGTAAATGTGATCGAATCGCCATCAGACCATACACGGTCCAGTGAGTGATACGTGCCGGGTTTTCCCGTGCTCGTGAGATCGCCGTTGATATAAAGCGGCATATCATCTGCCGCCCATGTCGGAATACGCATGCGGATATTTGCCCGTGTCGGTGCCGATACGGATATTCGCATTTTAACATCCGCCTGGAAAGGAAATTCTGTGGTCATCTGCAATTTGATGGATTGCCGCTTCTGCCGCCATTTAATTGTAGAATTGGCAAAAAGGTTGACATAAAGTCCATCTTTGGCCACCGAATAAATATACTCCGGCAACGATCCAAGCTGTCGCGTGCCTTGCCCCTCGCAGCAGGTGTTTTTGGCGGTCGCGATTTCCTTCTGGCCGTTAAGATTGGTGTGATACCGAATACCGATGGTGCTGTCCTGATTGGCAATCAGGACGTTGTAAATAGACTTCTCAATTTCGTTGCTGTATTTTTCCTCGTTTGGATACAACTGGTGCAATCCATGGTTCAGGCTGACCCAAAAGCTGCTGCCGCAGTTTTCGCCGTTTTGCAGGTTCAGGAATGCGGACTTCGGCGGATAGGAATACGCCTCACAAATCGATATCGCCCCGCCAATATGTTGCCACTGGGTATGATAAAGCTCCCAGCCACCCAACACCGCGTCCAGATATTTGTTCTCCCCGGTGGCCCGGTACTGATCCAAATAGGGTGTGATGGATGTCAGCAGATAGCAATGCGGATGATCGTAGGGATATTGCCATATCGCCGCGGGATCACGTTTGGCCAGCATTTCCAGCCAGTAGTTCTCCTGATAATACCTCTGTATGACCTGAATATCCTTCGGCTTGCCGATGGGTGTGAAATAGGTGCGGGTATTGGCAATCATCCCCTGCACCCCCTGGCCGGCGCGGCGTAGCAGTTCCGGCAGATAGGGGCATTGATCAAACCAGTCATAATAACCGCGCAGGATATGGAATGCCGTTTGATTTCCCGCGTAGCCCGCGTCAACCAGCCCATGCGTTACCCATGAGCGGGTATAGTTGCCGCGTTCAGAATAAAACATAGTTTCTGGAGGATAGCCCATGGCGTAGCCGTTCGGCTCCTGACATTCCGCAATACCGGCAACCACCGCATTGAGTCGGCGGCGCAGTTCCGGATCGTTAATCCAGCGCAGGGCGTTGCCTGCCCCCATCAGAAATCGGCCCGCATTGGAACCCGGCAAATCGGTATCCCAGAACGGAATTGGCGGCGGCAATCCCGGTGGATTAGCTTTGCCCGCCCGCGTGCGGAAGGGCCGCAGCAGTTCCGCTACACTGAAACTGTTAAGCAGATAGCTGATATTATTTTCCATGACGGTTTTGAAAAGGCCATCACCAATCTCCATCCCGGCGCGCCGGGACGCCGGTGCCACAGCCTGAAAAGGCACGGGTCGCCAGCGGTGGGACTCAATGACGTTGCCGGGGTTGTCGGTAACAACTCCCTCACCTTGGGGCCGCGGTTTGCGCGTCAGCGGTGCAACAAGGCCGAGGTATGATCCCATGGTGGTGTACGCGGGCATGGCGGGATAAACCGCACGCAGTGCTTCATATTCCCCTTGATCCGGTCCCGTACCGTGCGCTGGTGCCGCGGGGCAGATATAGCCGCCCGCCGCCGCATTAAACACTTCCATGGAATCCACATCCGTAATGCAGCAGCCTTGGGCCACATCGCACCCATCGGACCATACTTCGAGTTTTGACAGTGCCAATTGTTTGTCCGTAAGCAGCGTAGCGGTCAGGCGCACATAACGCCCGGAAACTCCGTGGCCGGAGAAAATCGCGACCTGGTCCCCCGGCGACGGATAGTCGGCCCTGGCATGGTCAGTAATGATCCGAGACGAGTTGAATTGCACATCATCCGCAGCCTCAATTTTGAACCGCTGCGGAAATCCGGCGGCGTTGCAGCTGTAATTCGCGAGCATCGGCATAAGTTTGATCTGATCAATCATGAGCGACCGTCCCAAATCCACCTGCACCCACTTGGTTACGGAATTGGAATTAGCTGACTTAGACTGATATCCAAGTGGTGCAAAACGTGCAATACGCTCAGTGCCCATAGATGCCACAGCCGCCTGTCTGGTGGAATAAGCGCCTTCGGCACGGGAGTTTTTCGGCATGACCAAGTCCGCGGCCGCCGCCAGAGCGGACGCGGAGACTATTGCCTTTAAAAAGTCACGGCGGCCAATATCCGCCGCAACTATGTTGAAATTAGTACCAATAGAATATCTGCACATAGGACACCATAATCTAAAAACAGCTTGTGTGTAATTTCTGCCCTTCGCCGACTGCCAACGCCACAAAATGTTGTTGGCACGATTGTTTCGTAAAATACTTCTTTCCCAGGGATCCAATCGCCAACGTTTCTGCAACTCCATGATTCGTGACAAGTGCCATCAACGATACCTTTCGCTACGTCTTGGTTTTACTCTCTGACAGGGATGAGTTGGTAGCGGTGCTTCCTGGGGATGTTGGCCTGATGTTCCTGTGCCACAATCACATCGCCAAGTTTATTCATCGCCTGTACCACACCCTCAACCGCCTTTGCCGCAGCCGGATCATTTTCGGTAGTCACCGGGAGGTTAGGCGGGTCCGGTGGAGCCCACGGCGCAGAGTAGTTCTCCAGAATGATTTGCACCCCATGCCAGGCCACAAAATGGGCTTGTATTTGTTCCCAGACGATATTATTTACATGATAAGCCTGCCAGAGCATGGGCGTAAAATAGCGCGATAAATTGATTCCCACGGACAACTGCTTAGATGTGAATTGCCCAATAAGTTTGCCGTCAATGAGCAACTTATATTGCGCCGCGGAAAGTCCTTTAACCGTCAACATTTCACGGTCAAGCTGATGTGTAAAACCAGAAAGTTTGTCAATGAGCGCTGTCGCCGGGTTGGTGTACTTGGGATTGGGCTGCGGCGGCAGGAAAAGGTCCCATGAGGGGAACTGGGGCCAGTTCTCGTGCAGCGCGATAATCGGCATGGGCAGCGAGCCATCCAATTGCGTCCATGATAGTGAGCCGTCGGAAGAGTTTAAGCCGCTGATTGTGGTATTGTCCGCGAGGGCCACGCTCGCGGAAGCCGCATTGATACGGACGTTGGTCACGGTTGCCGGCGCCCCCCATGCCTTCAACAAAGCCTGAGCCATCATCATTTCCGCCGCCGCACTGGGATGTATGCGGCCCGGGAAGATTTTCTTGGCCAGCGTCGGATTTATTTTTTCTGCTTTTTTCAGCACGTTGACCATGGGCGTATTAAAGTCCACACATAGGAGATGATTCCTTTTCGCCAGGCGCTGTACAAAGTGGTCGTAGCGGACCAATACCGCATTGTACCCGCCGGGAAAACCGGGGGGTTGGGTTACATCGTCATAAGGGGACGTCTCCAGCAGCACAATCCGTACGCCCGGCAGGTGACTTCGCAGGGACTTTATAATGTGTTCATAGCCCTTCCTGTAGGTGTTGAAAATAGCCTGGTTGAACGGACGATAGTCGGCGTCATTCATGCCCAGCATGATGGTGACCACATTTGGCTTGAACGGGAAAACATCGCGCTTCAGGCGAAGATTAATTGGCCCGGCCCATCCGCCGGTAACTCGGTCACCGCCCACGCCGGCATCGACAAAGCGAACATGCAAATGCGGAAAACGAGTCAGGACGTAGGTTTGCACATCCGCCGGATAAAAACGTTGCTCCGTAATACTGTCTCCATAGAAACAGACCCGGTCGCCATTTTTCAGAAAGAACTTTTTCGTCGCCGCTCCGGCGCTGGGCGCACACACAGTGCATAACAGCACGAACGTTAAAAACTTATAAAGTAACCTCATGTCATGGTTCCTGTAATTATGGTTTCAACTTTGGCAGCGTCACGGGATGTAATTTCCATCCGAGTTTCAGCGCAATCTGCCGGAATTTGCGAAAAATCCTGATAGCGTACAATTCATGGCCACGATCATTCGGATGCCACCGCAACGGTCCCGTGGATCCCCATCCACGGTTGCGCGGATCGACGGCCACCGCTTCGACCGAAACGAAATGGCCGCCCCACTTTCGGCAAATTCGGCGCATCGTATGGTCGACTTGTTTCGGCCAACCAAAGTATTTTTGACCATACGGAGCCCAATCACCCGTACAGATGATGATGGGATGATGGCCCCGTGTGAACATCTTCATCCATGCGTTGTAGGTGCTGCGCATAAAAGGCACTCCACGTGGCTGGTATTCGCTTTCGCCGTGCTGGAAGACGATTAAATTAAAGGTCGACGGCGGATGCTTTTTGAGAAATATTTTCATGGGTGCGAGAGCCTCATGAAGATACTCTTGAGGAGTACAGGTCGCGTCATTGCGATATTTTCCCCAATAACCCGGATCGAGAATGGTTAGCACAACTTTCCGATTCGGAAGTGCCATTTGAATGTAGGAGGCCAACCGATGAACATAGTCCTTGCTCTCACTGCTTGCCGCCATTCCAGCGGTATGATTCCATCCCAGATCTTTGATTGTCCCTTGATTAAATTGAACTTGGGTGATGCTGTCGCCCACACATAGAATGCGAAAAGGCTTACGAGTTGCGGTCTTACGCTGCAACCCCGCGGCACGGGCCGTTTGGCCGTAGCTGCCATTCACCGCAAGCAGTATTCCCAGCACGATCGCTATACCCGTTGCGGTACGGCCGCGGGATTTAAAAATCTGATGCGTCATGAAATAGTCCTTTTATTAAAACAAAGATTTAATTATTCCAATTTTTCTTTAAGGCAGCGCGAATGACTTTGGCCCGAGCGGTTTCATGCCGGGCACGGACGGGCGCGGGCATCCCGGCTTTCCAATAGTGGCTGCCATACTTCAGGCTCCATCCATTAAATTCTCCAAAGGCGTGATAAGTCCATGACCAGTGATGCGACTCAAAAATGCTGATCGCATCGCGAAGCCACGCTACCGCACTTTTCCGCGGCGCCCAGCGGATCACGCTGAACTCGCCAATGTAGATTGGCACATGGTAACGCTTCTGAAAATTGACCACGGGCTGCAGTGCTTGAACCATGTTTTTTTTGGTCCACTGGCCAGGCTTATGACCAGGAAAATACACTGGCCTGTTAAAGCCTGGCAGAAGGCCTTGAAATGTGAAAGAAGACGGATCGTAAAAATGCACTTCATAAATTACGCGAGGTTCCGGCAACGGCTTGAGGTTTGTAAATCCGGAGTCACCGGCGTAGGAGGTACCTTGATATACAATCCAGCTTTTTTTATCGATTGTCCGGATCGCGTTTATGATTTTTATCGCAATGGATGGCCATTGTGGCGGGAGTTTCGGGTTGTATTTGGCTTTCGTGTTGACAAACGGTTCATTGTAAATATCGCAACCCCAGATTGTGTTGCGGAATGGAGCGATCCTCGCAACGACCGCTTTCCAAAAATAACCAAGTCGAGGTGCCAGGCCCGCCCTCTGCCAATAGGCCTTCGTATGTGTTTCATGCTGGCTAACATTCGAATAAGGTGCGTTGAATAAGGCCAAGACCAGCTTCAATCCAGCCCGATGTGCTCGGCGAACCTCGCCCACAAGCACATTAAGAAATGACGGCAGCGCTTGCTGAAACTTTTCGTGACGTTCGCGCGCATATCGGCCCGGGTAAAGCTGCAGTCGCAGCACATCGGCACCCCACCTTCGGGCATCCCGAAAATATCCAGGCTTCGCGGGAAAATCTTGGGTGCTCACAAAACCACGCACGATTATCGGCTCGCTGGCGGCCTGGCTGCGGGGGATGCTACCAAGCAAAAACATTCCGACCAAAACAACTACAATTTGCACCCATGAAAAGTGAAATTTCGCCATTACAAGAATTCCTTCTTTATGAGAAAAGTACACGAAAAACTTATCTAAACAAGCATACCGAAAATCGCAAATAAATGGTTAGTCTAAAACGCGCTAATTAATTAGCAAAAACGTGCGCCATCGCATATCTTGTGGATATTAACGCCATAGCAACACCACGGTCTGGCGGCGGCCCAGTGAAACAAGTCCGTTTTTCGCAATTGTGCCATCCCTTCCCCATATGATCTTCCATTTTAGGTCCGCCGGGGAAATGAGGCGGCAGTTTATCGGCGAACCGGAACCGTTGGTGATTACCGTGAGATACCGACGCCCATTTTTCAGTGTTCGAAGGATCACATGCGGTTGATAGGTGGTGAAGCGAAACGGAATATTCCGCGTGACCTTGGCGCTAACTCGATTCATAAATTTTGCCAGCGGCTCGTGATCGCCATACCACGCCGCCGTGCCAATAAGCGAGGGAATCCAGAAGCTCGTGCCTTTTCTCAAGTGATTTTCTGTCGCCAGGATGCGGCCATCCTGTAAAGCCAGCACCGTGCCCGTGTTATTGTTAATATCGCCGATGAAGTGACGGGCAGGCAAAACCATACTGGAATGATTCAGGTGCAGGGTTATGGGAAAAGAGGTTCCTTCGTAACGAACTTCCTTGAAATCACCGCCCAACGCTTGTTCCAGAGGAAAATGCTGCAATACTTGCAATTGGTAACGCGGATTCCAAAAGCCTGTCAATCCGGTGGCCACGACTGTATTTCCCTTGGCCTCAAACGCGGTGATGTCGGCAGCCTGCTTGCGCGTCAGGCCCGTAAGTTGTGGCAGCACCACCAACTTTCCCTGGGTCGCGGGGTTGCGCCACGGATACTCGTGAAACATTTTAATGTTGACTGGAAGCCCCAAATTTGAAAACGCCTGGTAGAAACCAAGAGCTTCGTTGATTTGGGCATTGGGGTTGCCATGCGTAAGTTGAAACGTCATGGCGTCCATGCTTAAAACGATGGTTATGGGCGAAGAAATCGGATGCGCTTTATAAAAAAATTGGGGATGAGAATCGATGACCCTTGCAATACTTGCTGCGGCCAGGAGTCGTGGACTGGGCTGATTTTGAAAATCCAACATGGACCACTCGCCCGACTCTATCCCTTTGGGTCGTGTATTTAGAAGCCAGTAAATAACGCGATGGGCACCGGATCCGATAGCAATCCACGTCCATTGACTTATATCTCTGTGGGTTGGATAGAGAGGCTTGCTGCCGGAATAGATGTTGTTGCCCCCTTGCAGTTCCGTCACCCAGAAGGGCTTGGGGCTGGCGAAACCACGAATTTCATCGCAAATATAGCCAATCCCCAGGGCGTACTGGTTTCGCCGGCGCAGCAATGCGAAATGCCACGCCGGATGTAACGAGCACCCCATGGCGGTTACGGCAGGCCGCCAAGCCGGAATGTCCTGACATTGCGCCGCCAAATTCGACATCACATTGTCGGGATTTACATTAATTTGATGGTTCTGATCATTTTGTCGAATAATGGCGGAAATCTTCGTTAAAAAATGCGTCAAATAATGTCGCCAGTACGCTTGCCAGTCATTAAACGAAGCCTGCGGGGGTTGGTTGTATAAATCTACTTTCTTTGGATAGGGGAGAATATTTTTGAACGTGGTGAAGTGCGAACCCCATCCGACGTTGAGGGATGTTATACCGCCATACTTGTGTGTAAGCCATGTTTGATATCGGGATATTACCAAAGGCGTGTTGTACGGCTCGCTGGAAAGCAGTCGACTATATAAGTGTGGCTCATTAGTCAGCAGCCACGCATACAACGCTGGATTTTTTCGATAGCGACGGACGATGAATTTGACTGCGTCCTTTTGCCGCGTCCAAGCCGCTGATCCTTGAGGGATGGGAGAAGTAGGAAGCGTGAAGAGAATCTTTACGCCATAACGTGCGGCCGCGGCAAAGGCCTCGTCATAGGGTCCCAGAACATGGACCAAATGGCTTTTCCAATTTTTTCCGACCGGCAGTTGATTTTGCAACATATACAGTCGCGCATAGGGCATACGGCACTGGGCCAGAAGTTTCATCCAATGGTCAAGCTGGGGCGTGGTGGTCTCCTGATCAACCCAGACTTCCGCACCAAGTTGTGGCAGGCCTGCATGTGGGACAGCGGAGGCGCTTGCGGCATTGGCCGTATGCCCAGGCGATCCAAAGTACATGGCCGCAAAAATCATGGTTATGGCCACAAGAACCACGGGGCGATTTTCCGGCGGACGATGCTCTTTAAACCGCAAGGCAACAGGGGGCCAGAGCAGCGGTAGAAATTTGTGCAGCAAGAAAAAACACGGATGTCTGCTTGCATTTTTACAATTGACCAAGGATCACCCCGTGGGGACAAAACAACTTGATTATTTTCTATGATTGACTCTGTATTCCGCCGGGACAAAGTTCCGGAACATATCGAGTTGTCCCCAACATCAGGCGACTTTGCGGCGCTTGTCGATCAACAAAGCTGCGGACCCGCCAAGCAGCAACAACCCGATGGCGGCCGGTTCAGGCACAGCTGTGACATTCAAGTTAAGCATTCCGGCCGGATCAGT
>JAJZVR010000152.1 GCA_021847065.1 Planctomycetota bacterium
GAATCGGATACAAGGAACTGAATTGCCCCCTGTGCCAGCCAGGAACCGTCGATTTCGTCCCCGTACTCGCGGGCATAAATAAGTATCCCCGGCTTGTTTTTGCCCGCACCGGGCTTGGGCCGTGGAATCTCCACCACCTGCAAGGGCCGCCCACGCTGGGATTTGCCGATGGTTACTACCTGGCAGTTGGGATTGCCTTTCAGGCTCTCCAGAAAGCGCTGATTGTAGGCTACGGTATACGGATACCGCATGGCGACATAAGCGCTGTTGTGCGCAAAGGTCTGCACGAGGCACAGGTCTTCACCATCCCGCCAAGTGTTGGCAATAAAATGCCAACTCTGGCCCGATGTGTCTGGCAATACCGTACCGTCAAACGCCTGTGTGGGCTTGGGGTGTGGAACCGACGTTGACTCCAAGTTCCGCAAGCGGCTTAGACTGTTACAATAACTGTATACTGGATTAAGCGTTTGCCACCATTTGATATTCCCGTTGGTCAGATCAAAGCGGATGGTTTTGCCCTTCACGCCCCGCACTCTGAATACAAACCAGTTCTGTAATTTGCCCGTACTTCGCGGCCAGATCAGCGGACCGGTAAAGGTAAGGGCATAATGCGTGGCTGAAATTTCATGTACTTTAATGGGAACCGCGTCGCTGAAGTTGCTGAGAATCTGAACCGTTGCCGCAGTTGGCTGAGCACCGGCCTGCGCCAACTGCGCCCGATGGCGTTGTGCTTCCAGAATCGGCTGGTACCACGGTTGGGCCAACGGCACATTCACCGATGCCGGGTTGTATAGATCGTGGCCATACCGCCAGGGTAATTGGGCCAGATGAAAGCCCTTCGGCAACTTGATCGCGGCAATCTGGGCCGGTGACATGACCGCAGGAGTTGTACCGCCGTTGCCCGGCGTCGCCACTGCAGGGCCGGACGCCCGCGCGCCATGGAATGTCGTTATAAAAAGAATTGAGATAACCGGAAGCATCGACCTGCGGAGCAATAGTAGCCTTGGTGCAATTAGGCCGTGCTTTTTAATTGCTCCGTTCATTTGGCGCCTCCATTTCGCAATGGCTGCGAGGCAACATCATGGTAGCTGGTCCCTTTTCGCCGTCTGCAACGGTTCAGATACCTCGCGCACAATGAGTCAGTTGCATGGGTAAGAGGAACTAAAGAATTGGGCACCACGCAACCCTCTGGATCAATGATCTCGCATTCACGGGAGGATACAAGCATTGTGTTGTACCACTTTGTATCAATTTGAGTACCACTTTTTATCATGATTTTGAGGTGGAACCACTTGCTTGCGCAACGGGACGGAGGATGACGGCGCGCGATCCCAGAGGGTGCTTGATCGGCACGCAGCCATCACTGGCGAAAGAGCATCTGCAAATGGGCGATCTGAAATTCACTACTGATTTTCGCAGCGTGTACGCGAGCATTTTGTCGACCTGGCTCAAAGCGGACATCCGGGCAATTCTGGGTAAGAGGTTTAAGACGCTGGATTTGATCACGGCGTAAGGCCGTAAATGCAAGGTTTGTCGGCCAGCCATGCGTGTGGATAAACGCGGCAGTCCGCCCGGCAGTGGGGGCGACGTGGGTGACGGTTGAGAGTGGATATTTGTCTTGAGACCCCTTTTCGTGTCCAACCATGATGCTTCCGCATCAGGCTATGGGGTGTTGCCGCATCGGTCGTGCGCGCAGGCGCACCTTTCTTGAATCTGTTAAAGCCAGTATTATTTCATTTGCGGTAGAATAGGGAACGAAAGGAATACCGATGACAGTTGTTTCAGGCGAAATTAAACCTCCCCGTCGCACGCGGGATGAAATTTCGCCCGGTAACATCAACAGGCTGCAAGCCGAGGATCGCGCCGCCCACGACTGGTATCGTTTTGTGCTGTCATTTCCGCGGAGGAATTACGCTTCTACGCGAAAAATCGTTTGGAGTTGTCATAGCAGGACCTTAACAGCCACCGTTATGATTCAGCCGCGTTTTAGGGGTTCATTTCCATGGATTTAATTACACTAGTCATGCGATGGCTGCATATTGGCGGGGCGATTATTTTGATTGGTTCGCCTTTCTTCATTCGCCTGTTTCTCCTGCCCGCACTGGCCGGAGAAGACCCGGAACATCGTGCGGCGATCATTGAAAGAATTAATAAGCCCTGGCGGATGATTCTGGGAATGGTGATTCTGCTGCAAATTATTTCCGGGGTCTATTGGCTTCTGGTAGTGGTCCATATGCCGGCGGAACCCCCGTTGTATCAGATATTACTGACCATCAAACTCCTGGCGGCACTGGGGCTGTTTTTTCTGCTTTCCGTTCTGGCGGGGCGGGCGATGATGTTTGCTCCGTTTCGCGCTGAGGCAAAAAAATGGTACACCGCCAGCTTGATTTGCGGCGCGATCATTGTCATGTGTGCCGGTGCCATGCGGCTTATGCCGTTGAAACAGCAATCCAAAGGACTGCCAAGCGTTGGGGCCGTTCGAGCTGCGGCGACCAATGGCCCATAAGCGTCGCGGGTCATTCTTCTGTCATTCTTCTGTCATTCTTCTGTCATTCGCTTGCCATACCGGCAGGCAATCGTGACAATGCTGCACAGCCGATTTTTGCCGCCGCCATGTTGGCGGCGCAAGACCGGCATTTGCGGCGGTATGGTGTTGGTTGAATCTGCTATCGGCTCATAATCTGGTGAAACGCTATGGCACACGCACAGTGGTCAACCGCGTGTCATTTGATGTAGGGCATAAGGAAGTCATCGGTCTGTTGGGTCGCAATGGAGCGGGAAAGACCACCAGTTTTCGCATGGTCATCGGCATGATCCGGCCTGACGCCGGGACGGTTCTTTTTGATGGTGTGGATATTACGCATCTACCTATGTACAAACGCGCTCGGCGTGGGATGGGGTATTTGTCACAGGAGCCATCGGTTTTTCTCCGTCTGACGGTGGAACAAAACCTGCTGGCGATTCTGGAGCAGACCCGTCGCACCGGACCGCAGCGGCGTGAAGAGGCTCACCGGCTGCTGGAGCAGTTTGGCCTGACCAAAACGCGAAAACAAAAGGCTTATACGCTTTCCGGCGGAGAGCGGCGAAAGCTGGAAATTGCGCGGGCATTGATTACCAATCCATCGCTGATTCTGCTGGATGAACCCTTCAGCGGTGTTGATCCGATTGCCGTGGAAGATTTGCAGCGCGAAATTCGGCAGTTGCGTGAACAGATGGGCAAAGCTATTCTCATTACCGATCATAATGTGCAGCGCACGCTGGAAGTATGCGACCGGGCTTTGATTATTTCCGAGGGACAGGTCATGGCGCAAGGCACGCCAAAAGAATTAATTAACAATCCGCTGGTGCGGCAGACGTATCTGGGTCACAGTTTCAAAGGCGACGAATTCGGATGATCTATGGGTGATTGTTGCGTCATTTTTGATTTCGACGGCGTGATTGCCAACACGGAAAAATTGCATCTGGCGGCGTACAATCAGGTACTGCTTGCAGCCAGTAAGGCCGTCGGGCGGGTTATTCAAATTACGCCCGAACGCTATTTTTCGCGGTACATCGTATTTGGAAACTACGAAGGTTTTCGCTTGATGCTTCAGGATCAGGGGGTCAATCCGCCCCGCGCGCTGTTGGACAAGCTGTGCGAATTGAAGGACAAGATCATGGATGGCCGCATCGGCGAATCACCCGTACCCATGCCGGGCGTTAATGAATTGATCAAACACCTGGCGTCGCGGAATGTTCTCTGTGGTATTTGCAGTGGTGCGCGGCGACAGGAAATAACAACGCTGTTGAAAGCTTTTACGCTGGACGGTTATTTTCCGGTGATCGTATCAATTGAAGATGTCACACGCAGCAAGCCTGATCCGCAAGGGTACTGCCTGGCGTTTGACCGTCTCAATGCGCAGCAAAATGGAAATTTGGATAAGGCCAAGAGTCTGGTGATTGAAGATACTGAAGGTGGGGCGGCGGCGGCGCACGGAGCGGAGTTGCGCGTGCTGGGCGTGGCCACCACCAGTGGCCTTGATGCCGTGCGAAAATGGGCCGATTTTCCATTTGCGCATCTGCTTGATGTTCCATTACAACAGTTGGATCAATGGCTCGGTTTACCGGCGGTTCTTTAAACTGATAGCGCGCACACACACAGGCGGACAAAACTCCGACTCGGGGGTATTGACCATGCCTACATTTGGAATGCTGTTTGTTTCTCTGTTGCTTATTGGGGCGTTGTGGTGGATAAAAGAAATGTTCGGCCGGTGGCGGTCCGACTTTGAAGAACTGCGTGATCCACAAACCGAATGGATTCCGCGATTGTGCCTGATCGGCCTGTGGATTGTTACCCTGGTGATTGCCCTTGCCGCCTTCACTTTCATTATCCGTATGGCGATTATGGCGGTGACCGGTTTGCGGTCACTGTTGTAGCAACTTACCGCGTCATGTAATTGGGGCGGCCTTTGCCCAGCCACAGGCGGATGCTGGTAACGTGATATAGCGTGCCAGTACCGGCCTTGTTAAGTACCTTGGGCTCGGGGTGGCCATGAATTTCAACGGTGTTTCCCGGCAAATAACCCACCAGTGCGGAATCAGGCACCAGCGCGAATTTTCCGCCATAGGTATCACCGGCATAAACGGATGAATAGCGGATGGTCCATGAAACCGGATTGGTGTCATGCTGACTTAATACACCAAATACAACGGAATAATTTTTAGAATGCCAGCCGACATTGGGTTCAGGATAATGGTGCAGAGTCACGCCGCAGCCAGAAAGCAGCGGCATCGCAAGGGCCATGAGGCCCAGTAATGCCAAAAACTGTATATGCCGCACGATGCGTCGAGCTGACGTGGCGGAATGTCGCAAAGCAATGCCGATATTCATGGAGATTCTCATGACTTTTGTGTTCATTGCCTTTCACCGCTGGTGCGGGCATGATCGCCGACGGTGTACACGCTTAAACTATTGGTGGCACCGGCTGTTCCGATGGGCGCTCCGGCGGCAATCACAACTCGATCCCCCTGATGCGCCCAGTGTTCACGTTGCAGTAGATCATCCACCATCGCGGGCAGGTCGTCAAAGTGTTGCGGAAGTATGGCATGAACAGCGGTTACGCCATAGTACATCGCCATCCGTCGCACAGCCGCCGGATCGGTTGACAGAGCGACGATCGGAATTGGAAAGCGGTTTTTCGACAGGTATCGGGCCGACCCTCCGGCCTGGGACCAAACCACCACCATTCGAGCATTAATATCACGGGCGATGGCCATGGCTCCGTGCGCGATGGCGGCGGTGCGGTGGTGGCTGATCTGTAACAAGCGCGGTGGTTCAGTGCGAATGCCCTTCTGCACAATATACCGCTCGGTTTTATCCGCGATATCCCGCAAGGTCTGCACCGCCTCCAGCGGATATTTTCCAACCGCCGTTTCGCCGGAAAGCATCACCGCGTCGGCACCATCCAGAATGGCATTGGCCACATCCGAAACCTCCGCGCGGGTCGGCGTGGGGTTATCGACCATGGATTGCAGCATTTGTGTGGCAACAATGACGGGTTTACCGGCTTCATGGGCTGCGTCAACAATTTTTTTCTGCAACAGCGGCACGGTGGTAAGTTCCATCTCTACACCCATGTCACCGCGTGCCACCAATACCGCATCAGCGCAATCCAGAATGGCGGAAAGATCGTCAATGGCCTGCGGCATTTCAATTTTTGCCACCAGATCAATATCTGATTTTCTGCTCTCGAGATATCTTCGAACACTTTGCACGTCCTCGGCGCTGCGCACAAATGACAAGGCCAGGTAGTCCAACTGGTGTTCAATGGCCCAGTCAATATCCCGCCAGTCTTTGTCCGTAACGCTGGGAATTGAAAGCCGGGTTTGCGGTAGATTGATCCCTTTGTTGGATTGAATTCTGCCACCGACATCAATCCGGCATCGGACAATATCCGAAGCTTTTTCAATGACAGTGGCGCGGATACAGCCGTCATCAATGAGGATCGATTGTCCAACCTGCACGTCATCGACCAGACAGGCATAATTGGAAGACAGCAGTTTATTCTGCCCCAAAATCGGCTCGCGCTGAATGATAATAACATCGCCTTTCGCAACGGCCATGCCGCCTTCCATGACCTTGCCCAAGCGTATCTTCGGGCCGCACAAATCTCCCATAATTGCCAGAGGCGGATGGTGTGAACCGCTACGGGCCACGGCCAAAAACTCTGCGCGTTGCGCCAAGTCGCCATGTGAAAAATTAAGCCGCACGACCGACACGCCGGTTTGCACGAGTTGGCTGAATACTTCAGCCGAGGCACAGGCCGGCCCCATGGTAATGACGGTTTTGGTTCTCACACGATCAATCATGCTGATATATCCGTTCCGGTTCCGGCTTGGTTAGAGCCTTATCAAGCCCCTCACTTATACAGCCACGCTACTGGGCAGCCCGTGTATATCTTAGAGCTTGCCGGTAAAGTTATCGAGGGTGCGATCATAATTCTGGAAGTTCAACTATCAAATCCCTGTTAATCAATCGGCAAATCGTCCCCTGCCTGGCGTCACTTATGCTTTTACAGGCGCGGCTGGTCGCACCACGGCGACGGACAATTCCAAAAGTTGCCGCGGATCCACTGCCGACGGTGCTTCGGTCATCATGTCCGTACCGCTTTGGGTTTTCGGGAAGGCGATAACTTCACGGATGCTCTGACGATTCAGCATGAGCATCAGGAGTCGATCCAATCCCAGAGCTATGCCGCCATGCGGGGGTGCGCCAAACCGCAGCGCGTCGAGCAGGAATGCGAATTTTTTCTGCGCCTGTTCCGGCGAAATGCCCAGCAGGGAAAAGATTTTGGACTGCACATCGCGCTGATGAATACGGATGGATCCTCCGCCAATTTCTATGCCATTAAGCACAATGTCATACGCCTTGGCCCGCACTTCCAGCGGCTGCGTTTCCAGCAGAGGCACATCTTCATCCAGCGGGGCGGTAAACGGATGATGCCGGGCGATAAAGCGGTTGGCCGCCGGATCATGTTCAAAACTTGGAAAATCCACGACCCACAGGAAATCAAAGCGATTTTCCGGTATTAATTTGAGTTGTCTGGCCAGAGATTGCCGCAGTTCCCCCAGTACTTTCCAGGCTGTTTCAAGCTTATCGGCAACACCGAGGAGGATATCACCGTCATTGGCACCGCAGCGCTGGCGAATGGCCTGTTGCTGCGCGGCTGGAATAAACTTGGCAATCGGGCCGCCCATATTTCCAGCACCGGCATCGCCACCAAGTTTGATCCACGCCAGCCCCTTGGCTCCCAGCTTTTTGGCGTCTTCAGTAAGTTGATCCAGTTGTTTGCGCGATAGCGCCGCACCTCCGGGAATCACGATCAGTTTCACGCAGCCGCCCGAGCTTACAGCATCCTTAAATACGGAAAAATCTGTTTGCGGAACAATATCGCTGATGTCTTTTAATTCAATTCCATAGCGCGTGTCCGGGCGGTCAATACCGAAGCGATCCATCGCTTCCCGCCATCCCATGCGCGGAAATGTTGTCGGCAGTTGCACATTGAGTACTTCTTTCCAAAGTCGCACCAGCAACCCGGTGATCAGGTCAATGACATCTTCACGATCAACAAAGCTCATTTCCAGATCAAGCTGTGTAAATTCCGGTTGCCGATCCATGCGCAAATCCTCATCCCGGAAACACCGGGCGATTTGCATGTAGCGGTCCATGCCGGCGACCATCAGCACCTGTTTGAATAACTGCGGACTTTGCGGCAGGGCGTAAAATTCGCCGGGATGCAGCCGGGAAGGTACCAGAAATTCACGGGCACCTTCGGGGGTGCTTTTGTAGAGCATGGGCGTTTCAATTTCCAGAAAACCATGCTCATCACAATAATCGCGCATAATTTTGGTTACGCGGTGCCGGGTGATCGTCGCCTGGGCCATATCGGCGCGGCGCAAATCAATATAGCGGTACTTCAGGCGGGTATCTTCATTTACCGGATCATGTTGCGTGGGTGAAAAGGGGGCGGTATCCGCTTTGTTCGCCAATTCAATGTCTTCCACGGTTACTTCAATTTCACCGGTGGGAATTTTGGGATTTACGGCTTCCGGCGCCCGCGCCAGTACATGCCCTTTTACCAGAATAACATCTTCATGGCGCAACTGCCGGCCCAGCGCGTAAATGTCGGCCATTTCAGGGCGAAATACAATTTGTACAATCCCGGTGCGGTCGCGCACATCCACAAATACCACGCCGCCATGATCCCGGTAGGATTGCACCCATCCAGCTACCACAACCTGCCGCGCGACATCACCTTTGGTCAGTTTTCCACAGTAATCGGTACGCTTAAACTTCACACGTTTCCTTTCGGCCTTTAAGGTTCAACCCAACTTTTTCGTTCTCTGTGGCGCCCGGATTTTCCGGTGGATGCCTCTCAATGGGTACAACCCACTGCGGTACGACCCTGCCGCACGCTCTCATGCCTTGCGGTGTCAGAGGCATATTATACAGGATTTTAAAATTTTGAACCGCCCCGCGATCGCGGCTGTAGTGGTGCAACGGAGATTATGGCTTCAACTGCGGCGCTGCGATGCGAAGTGATTTTCACGCGGGAATGGAAATTGCCATGCCTCATGCCTGCCGCCTAGAATAAGTGTTGGAACGAACCAAAGGTGAAGGGCGGTGACTTATGACGGAAGTGCGAATTGAAGACGGCAAACTGATTGTTGAGGTGATCGGCTGGGATAAGATATGGACACTCAAAAGCAGCCTGACCATTCCGCTTGAACATGTTGCCGACGTGCATCCCACGCATGAAGCGCTACGCGGCATTCGAGCACCGGGCACGTACATTCCCGGTGTGATCACCGCCGGCACGTTTCATGTGGACGCAGACAAAGTGTTCTGGGATGTGCACAATCCCGCCAAGGCAATTACCGTTGAATTACGGCACGATCGTTATGCACAACTGATTATTGAAGTTGCCGATCCAACTGCCGCTATCGCATTGATCAGCAGTGCCATTAACGCAAACCCGCCTCCGCCATTGCCACCGCTTTAAGCAACGCCGCCGCTTTATTTAAAGATTCCTGATATTCACTGGCAGGTACTGAATCGGCCACCAGGCCCGCCCCGGCCTGCACATAGACGCGGTGTGCCGACAAACCGGAATGGCCGGATTCCGGCATGATCACCATGGTACGCAACGCAATACATGTGTCCATGTTTTTGGCGTAATCAATATACCCCACCGCGCCGGCATAGGGGCCGCGCCGTGTTGGCTCAAGTTCATCGATAATCTGCATGGCTCTGATCTTCGGTGCGCCGCTGACGGTGCCCACCGGCAGCGTGTTGCGCAGAGCATCAAAACATGTTTTCCCTTCAGCCAGTTTGCCCGTGACATTGGTGGTTATGTGCATCACATGGCTATAGCGCTCCACGGTCATGGCATCGCTGACTTTTACCGATCCGGGCACGGATACCCGCCCCACATCATTGCGGCCCAAATCCACCAGCATCACATGCTCAGCGCGTTCCTTTGGATCAGCCAGCAGTTCCGCCTCCAATGCGGCATCCTCTTCGGGCGTTTTGCCACGCCGACGTGTTCCCGCCAGTGGGCGGTTGGTAATGACGCCGTCTTCAACACGGCACATGATTTCCGGCGAGGAACCCACCAGCGTGCAGCTCGGGCTGTTGAGAAAGAACATAAACGGTGAGGGATTAATGACACGCAATGCACGGTAAATATCAAAGGGATC
>JAJZVR010000153.1 GCA_021847065.1 Planctomycetota bacterium
GCGGAGGGGCGGGTTTAACGAGGGTTTATTAATGGTAAGAATTCACAGCGCGCCGACGGCTTTGCCGATACGCTGATACGGAAGACCCACCGCGATACGCCTGCCAAGCAGCCGCGCGGCGGGCACCGGCAGCATTTTCCGCGCCACGGTGAACGATTACCGAAAACCAACGGGAGGCCTAGTGCCCTGTTCCAGCCATAATTACGGGTTGATTGGCCTCAAACCGGCCAGATGCAAGGAGTCGGCGGTGAGAACCGGGTTCGTAAACCCCTTGAGCCGACGCGACGCCGCAGATGGCCGGTTTCAGGCCAACCCTGGGGGCGGGGGCCAAGGGGCTGTGAGCTTTGTCGCTCGTCGTCAGCGTATGCATCCATACGCGATCCTCCTCGCTTCGCGCCCACAGCCCCTTGGCCCTCCGTCAACCCGTAATTATGGCTGGAACAGGGCACTAGGGAAAACTTTGAGAGCAAGCCTGTTTCACCCCCCTCCAGCGGTGGCCTCATCCGCTGGAGGGGTGGTTTTATGTTATTATTTCAGGCAAGGGAAATAATCTGGCCCTTGCTCTGTCGCCGGGCTTTTTTGAAAGGCATCTTTGTCATGAAAAGAAAATCACGCATCGGACGAATATTACACCCACTGGAAAACGCCACATCACACTCGGTTTTGAGGCTCAATGCTTCAACCAGTCCTGTCGGCGCGCCGCCGCCGCCGCATGATTCGGAAACAATTGGCGAATATATTCATGCGACTATTCACAATGGAGTTGCATGTGGCTGGATGCTCATCATTGCGGCTTATGCGGTACTGGTTCCCGGTATATCCGGAATCTCAGCCCAAAATGCCATGCCTGTTATCCATAAAACCGCAACCGATCGGATTATCAGCCCGGTTGGCAAAATGGCCCTGACGCCGAATTTTGCCATTGGTGTTGTCGGCAGTGGCGGGCATATCGTAGTGGAGGCGTCCGGCGCGGCGTTTCGCCAGACGCTGACAGTTCTTAAGGCGGCGGGTTTGGGAGAACAATCACAACTCGGCTTTTTGAAGAAAAAGCCCTGGCATGGCAAGACCATGACCGGTATTTCAAAGCAAAGTCTGTTTCAGGGCATTGCCGCCGGGACGCACGGGATGATCTATGCCGCCGGTGGCGTTTCCAACAACGTGCTGGCGTTGCGGCTGGCGCACGGCAAACTGAAATTGGTTCGCCGGTATCCTCTGGCGTTTCAAGCTTTTTCCAAAACACAATATCCCTATCTATATCAGGGAAAGCAGACAGGACCGAAGAATCAGAAAGCGACTGGTCCCCAAGGTGGGATAATCCCGTTCCAAAATTTGGGGAAGCATGGCACCCGGTATTTTTATCCTGATTCCGTGGCGGTGGGACGCGGCGGTAGGCACATATTTACCACCGGTCTGTTAAGCAACAGCGTGGCGCGCATTAATATCAAAACCGGCCATACGCTTTACGCCAACGGCGGGGCCATGCCATTCCAAGTGGTTACCGCTGATCGCGGCCATCGGCTGGTGGTCAGCGATTGGGGTGATAATGGCGTAACCGTCCTTGATTCCCGCACCATGAAACCGTTGGGTTTTATCCGGCTCGGTGCGCCGACGGGGCCGAATAATCGGCTGCCCGGTGTACATCCCACCGCACTGGCGGCGGTGGGCAATTCCGCCGATGTGTGGGTGGCCTGCGCCAATGCCGATATTATCACTGAGGTCGATGCCAGGAGCATGGCGATTGTGGGCATGGCCATGGACCGCCCCTACCGTGATGCGCCGCCGGGATCATTTCCCGATGCCTTAGCCGTAGCCGATGGCAAGCTCTTCGCGGGCAATGCCGGTAATGATGATGTGGCCGTATTTAATGCCGCCACCGGCAAACTGGAAGGGTTAATCCCCACGGGCTGGTACCCCACGAACTTATGTATTTATCATCACGCGCTGTACGTGGTTTCCGCCAAAGGGCTGGGATCCACACCCAATCTACACCATCAATGGGTAGGTGATTCCATGCCCGGCACCGTGCAACGCATCGCACTGGATAATCTGCCAACACACCTTGCCGCATGGACACAATCAGCTTTGACAAATAATGGCTTTTCTTCGGCCCAGCGCACAACATTAGCACAGCAAAATGCCGTGCCCACCGAGTTCATTCGCCGCCATATCCGCTATGTGGTATTTATCCTGCGGGAAAACAAGACCTTTGATGAGGACTTCGGTGCCTATAAACGTGCCGGGAAATGGGCTGATCCGCACTTGGATTTATACAATCGCACGGAACTACCCAATCTTTACTCCATGGCCGATCGGTTTGGGTTGTGCGTGAATTTTTATATGGATGGCGAAGTCACCGCCCAGGGGCATCAATGGACGACCGCCGCCGAGGATTCCGATTATGTGCAGCGGACCTGGCCCATGTATTATTCCCGGCGCGGCATCGCTCCCAATCCGGGCTGGTCGCAAAATCTGGAAGGGAAAGCCTATCAGCCCAACACCGGATTTAATGGCGCAGATGACCCATATTCTGATTACATCAATTTGAGCAAACTCAAACACTGGTCTAATCCGTGGATTTCCTATCCCGGCGGCATGTTTATTTTTAATGATCTGCTGACCAATCACGTCTCGTTTATGGATTTTGGCGAGTTTGTTTCACGCAACCAGGCCGGAAAAATCAGCCCGGAAATGGCCCAGCATCTGGGCAAAAACTTCCCGGCATGGAATCGTTTTATTTTAGACACAAATCGCGCCAAAGTTGTCCATGAATTCATTGCCGCTCATAAAAACAATCTGACCCACTTCATGTACATCTGGCTGCCGGATGATCACACCGCCGGTCGTTCCCCCGGCTATTACACGCCACAGTATTATGTGGCCAATAATGATCTGGCTACCGGGCAGATTGTCGCGCAATTAAGCCGCACGCCGGAATGGAAGCACATGGCCATTTTTATCACCGAAGATGATGCCCAATCCGGAGCTGATCATATTGACGCTCATCGGTCTTTCGCGGTGATTGTCAGCCCCTGGATTAAACCCGGCGTGTTAATTACCCACCGTTATTCCCAGGTCAATCTGATGCGAACCATTGAAGCCATTACGGATGTACCGCCCATGTCCCAATGGGATGCCAATGCCCAGGTGCTTTCCGGCATCTGGACCCGGCATCCCAACTTTGCTCCGTATCAAGTGCAAGGCATTCGCGTTCCGGTGCAATATAATCCCGGCAAATTGTGGCCGGGTGAACAACAGCGACGCAACGCCGGCCAAACCGGCCATTGGCTTTCGCCGCGCTGGTTAAAATCACACCCGGGCGCGGCGGCTACCGTCGGCGATTCCGATTTCACCCCCACGCAACTGATGAAAGTTCCCGGCCCCGAACAGATGCGCCAGGAATGGATTGCCGTGAAGGGTAAAGCATCGTATCTGCGGGTGATGTCCTACCTGCGGCAACTAGCCAAGGCGCAACACAAGCCGCTGACACATTACATCGCCAGCGATGCAGGGGACCAGTGAGCACCGCCATGATAATGCGGTGCCGTCGTCGCGGCCGGAGCACACGGCACCGAATTGCCATCACGGTACTCCGGCGAATCGCAGCGCCACGTGAACACCACCATGATTATGCGGTGGCGATGGGTGTCATACGAAAGGACTTTGATGAGCAGCCTGCTGGAGAGCATGGATAACGCCCCCATGAGCCCGCTGCATCGGCAGTTGGCGTGGGCAGCCGGTCTGGGCATATTTCTGGATGGATATGACACCATCATCGTCGGTGCGGTGCTGGTACTGCTGGCCAGACAATGGCACCTCGGCCCTTCGCAATATCGCTGGGGCGGCACCTCCGCACTCGCTGGCGCATTTCTGGGGGCATTCATTGGTGGCCATGTCGCGGATCGCTTTGGCCGCAAGGCTATTTACCTCATTGATCTGATCACCTTTTTTTTCGCCGCCGTTCTATGCAGCGCGGCATGGAATATCTACGCGCTGGTCGCATTTCGATTTATCCTGGGCATGGGCATCGGCGCTGATTACCCCATCAGCGCCACGTACATGGCCGAGTTCATGCCCAAAAACAAACGCGGCGGCGTAATAACCTGGACCTTCGGCCTGTGGACCGGCGGTGCCATTGTCGCCGGATTGGTCGCGTACAGCCTGCTGTCCTTTGGCCCGATCGCCTGGCGGCTGATGCTCCTGGTTGGAGCCGTGCCGGCACTTTTTGTCATCTGGCTGCGGCGCAATTTACCCGAGTCACCCCGTTGGTATCTCCGGCACGGCCAAGCCGAAAAAGCTGCGGCAGTTTTGGCACGCGTAGATCCGTCAATCTCTCCTGATGAACTCTCTGCAATTGTGGCGGCGGAACAAAAGAAAGCGGTAGCCCCCAGAACGCCCTGGCGCGTGTTATTTCAAAAGCGCTTTATCCGAGCCACACTGCTGGTGTGCATCCCATGGTTTATCATGGACCTGGTGGGTTACTACCTGACCATTTACACCCCGCTGATTCTCGGCCATCTGGGTTTTAAGACCGCACATCAACAGATACTCGGTTCCGCGATTCTTTCTGTAACCTTTCTACTGGGGTATGTCCCTTTGGCCTTAACTGTCGATCGAATTGGCCGCATCTGGCCGCAGATAATCGGTTTTGTCGGCAGCGCCGGCGCTCTGGTATTGGTAGCTCTCACCGCCCTGCACGTTCCAGTTAAACACTTAATGGAACATGGCCAATTGCAATGGGTGCCGCAATACAGCGCCTTGGCATTGGCGATGGTTTTTTTGGGAATGATGCTTTCACAGGCATTCAATGCTTTCGGCCCCGGCAACACCACTTACGTTCTGGCGGCCGAGGTTTACCCCACAGACGTCCGCGCCGCCGGCCATGGCTTTGCCACGGCATTTTCCCGCCTCGGTGCGGTCGCGAGCACCTTTTTTCTTCCAGTGCTGGGCAAAGCCATCGGCACACCCAAACTGCTGCTGATTCTTGCGGCGGGGTCGGTTTTAGGGGGTGTGACAACCTGGCTGTTTCGTATTGATACGACCAATAAACCCTTGGCGCAGGAAGCATAGGGCGCGGTGATGCCCATCCCAACCATGCCGTGTCATTAGCTCAATGCGGAAGCGTTGAGTTTTCCGCGGAACGCATTTCCATATCACGACGGACCTTCCCCGTCACGATTGGTACAATGGGTGCCGAACCGGAGTGCGGCTTTTTTCCGCCACCCCATCCCGCATCCAACCGTGACGCTGCCGCGTCAGGCTACAGTTTCACCTTCCGCAGGCGCAGAGCGTTGGCAATCACTGATACGCTGCTGAAACTCATCGCCGCAGCCGCAATCATGGGACTTAGCAGGATGCCAAGAAACGGATACAAAATACCCGCGGCAATCGGGATGCCCAGAATGTTATACCCAAATGCCCATGCCAGATTCTGCCGGATATTGCGCATCGTAGCAATGCTTAATTGCCGAGCTTGAAGAATTCCGGCCAAATCTCCATGCAGCAGGGTAACACCGGCACTGGCGATTGCCACATCCGTCCCGGTACCCATGGCAATTCCAACATCTGCCTGTGCCAGCGCCGGCGCATCATTAATGCCATCGCCGGCCATCGCGACTTTTCGCCCCTGGCTCTGCAGCCGCCGGATCACCTGGTCTTTTTCCTGCGGCAAAATATTGGCTTCAACCGTATCAATGCCAAGCTGCCGCGCAACGGCCCACGCGGTCGCCTTATTATCCCCGGTAATCATCACCACAGAAAGCCCCCGAGCTTTCATCTCTTTGACCAATCCAACTGCGCCGGCACGAATTGGATCAGCCGTGCCAAGCATTCCCATTAATTTTCCGTCCGCGACCACGTACATGATCGTCTGTCCCTTTTGCCGCAACAATTCCGACTGTTCTCCCACGGTTTCAATGGAGATATGCTCTTGCCGCATCATCGCGATATTACCAATCGCCACACTGCGGCCATTAATCTTTCCGCCCACCCCCTGCCCGCTGACAGATTGAAACGCCAGTACCGGCAAAAAGGCCAACCGCTTGGCTTCCGCGGCTGAAACAATGGCCGCCGCCAGCGGATGCTCACTGCCGCGTTCCAACGAAGCGGCCAATTGCAACAAATCATCAACCGCTACGCCCGGCTGGGGCTGAAGTGTTACCACTTTCGGCTTGCCCTCCGTAAGCGTCCCGGTTTTATCCAAAGCGACGGTGTCAATTTTTTCCATACGCTCCAGAACCTCGGCGTTTTTAATCAGCACGCCAGCTTTGGCCGCCCGGCCAATTCCCACCATGATGGACATTGGCGTGGCCAGCCCCAGGGCACACGGGCAGGCAATCATCACGACAGCCACAGCATTTACCAGTGCATAAGCCATCGCCGGAGCCGGTCCGAAGATGGACCATATAACAAAGGTCAAAACGGCTGACGCGACCACTGCGGGCACAAACGCTCCTGCGAACTTATCAGCAAGTTTCTGAATCGGAGCGCGGCTCCGCTGCGCCTGGGAAACCAAATTGACAATTTGCGCCAGCATGGTGTCTGAACCAACCTTTTTTGATTCCATCAGCAGGCCGCCGGTACCATTGACCGTGCCGCCAATAACTTTATCTCCCGCTTTCTTAACAACCGGCATAGGCTCGCCGGAAATCATCGATTCATCCACAGTGCTCGAGCCTTCCAGTACGCTGCCATCAACCGGAATTTTTTCACCGGGACGCACCCGAAGTTTATCGCCCACGACCACCTGTTCCAGCGGCACATCACTTTCACGGCCATCAGCGGCAATGCGCCGCGCATTTTTGGGTGTTAAGTCCAGAAGTGCTCGGATCGCGGCACCGGTTTTGCCGCGGGCACGCAATTCCAGCACCTGCCCCAGCAGTACCAATACCGTAATAACCGCCGCAGCTTCAAAGTACGTAGAGACAACCCCCGGATGGCTTTGAAATGCACGCGGAAAAATCCCTGGAAACAGCGTTGCCACAATGCTGTAACCATACGCCACGCTCACGCCCAATCCGATGAGCGTAAACATATTAAGATTCCATGTTTTAACTGAAACCCAGGCCCTGACAAAAAAAGGCCAGCCACACCAAAATACCACCGGTGTTGCAAACCCAAGATTAACCCAGTTCAGCCAAACCGCACGGCCAAGCCCGGCAATATGAAAATCTGCCAGCATCGATATGATAAACACCGGTAAAGTCAGTATCAGGCCCAGCCAGAACCGGTGCGACATATCCACCAGTTCCGGACTATTTTCCGTATCTGTCGCTTGAACTTCCATGGGTTCCAAGGCCATGCCGCACTTAGGACATGCCCCGGGATGATCGCGGATAATTTCTGGGTCCATCGGGCAGGTATACTGAATCGCTTTCTTCATCGGCGCAAGTGGCGATTCCAATTCCAAAGCCATGCCACACTTGGGGCAGGCCCGCGGCTTGTCGCTGAGAACTTGCGGATCCATCGGGCAGATATAGCGAACCTTTTTATTAGCGCTTTGCGGTTTCGGTATCAGATTTGCGTCAGTTAATCCATCGGCTCTCTTACCCTTTGCGGACACGCCCAGTTGCACCATGGACGCCGAAGCGCTTGCCCCCGGTGGCTTGTTCAGGAATGGCTCCGGATTGGCCTTGAATTTCTCCAAACAGCTTTTGCCGCAAAAATAATATCTGGCACCCGCATGATCCCATACGCCGACGGCTTTTTCCGGCACCACGTTCATACCGCACACCGGATCAATATGTGTTGCGGCAGTTGCTGATTTTCCGACATATTGCTCAGGATTGGCCTTGAACTTCTCAAGGCAGCTTTTACTGCAAAAATAATAAGTTATGCCGGCATGAATATATTGTCCTGCCGCCTTTGATCGCGTTACTTTCATGCCGCATACCGGATCAATGTCCTGGATAACATCTGCTGTTGCCTCGGATTGTTGTGTGAGGATATTGATCATGTGAACCTTTCAATCAGCGGTCGATGTGGGACAGGAGTTTCAGGAGTTCCTCACACGCGGCATCCGCTTGCGCCCCGCCCGCGCGAATGTTTTGCGAGACACAATGTTTCAAATGATTGCCCAGCACTTGCCGGGCAACACTGGCCAGAGACTTTTGAACGGCAGCAATCTGAATAAGAATATCCGCGCAGTAGCGATCCCGCTGCACCATATCATGCAGGCCGCGAATCTGTCCCTCAATTCTTTTCAGGCGATGCAGATTACCGATTTTCTTATCTGGATCAACCGCCAAAGCTTTCCCCCCGGAACCAACACGGTTCAACGGTTGCCCCAGCGCTCCCGCAAGGCCGCCGCCAACAGATTTCCCCTGAGTCCCGTGCGGTGCGGATAATCTGACCTTTGCTTTCCGTGGCATAAAGCTGCAACCCCATTTCACATACCCCCATGGGGTATGTAAGGGATGGTAGCATCGCCCGGCCCGATAATCAAGTTTTACGCCCGTTGTCGCCTCACGGACAAAATCAAATAGAAAGCAGAACGAGCATTCTCACTGTAATAGTCAGTGCAACCGGTAGGATAATGAGCATCATGCGGGGGACCGGAAATTATGGCCACCTCGGCGATGAAAAGTGCCATCGCCGGGGCTGTTGCCAAGCAGACGACGACGGTTCCCCATTCCAAGGATATTCTGACCTTACTACTGCTTTCAACGGGAAAAATGGACACAACCACTTCTCGCTGGCCAGCGAACGCGATACACGAATTCACCGTAATAATTCGCTTTCTCCAAAACCACCGCCGCCTGGACCAGCCATAAAATATCTCCTCGTTTTGCAATGGATGCCACCATGCCCACCGGTATCGGGACGCATGTACGCCGGTTAGATTCGAGGTAACCAATGGGAACGGTTAAATATCCGACTCCCTGCTCACAGCGCTTGCAACAATGCGGGGGACGAGGCGATGTCCGGACCAGACTACTGCGCGGGCTGGCAACTATGCCGCGCCAAGAAAACGACGGCCTACGGCCCAGGAATGCAAGCCGTAAAAATGATAGCAGGCGCACGGCCTTTTTCATCCTGCGCGGGTGAGGCTTGGCATCATGGGAGACTACTGACCAATACTGCAATTACTGCCCAATACTGAAACCCCACATCCTCCCCTCCCTCCGGTACCTCCTTGTGAATCCGTCGTTTCGCAGTTTATCCCTATATCCACGGTTACTAATTGTTATCGGGATGCCGTCGCGTCAGAGTTTATCCCGAACACCCCCGCTTAAATAATTGTGATCGGGATGGTAAACCAAACCCCCAAGCGTTAATCCGTTTTATCCGTGCAAGAAGTTTATCCCGTGCGCGCCGGGGCGGCCCCATTCCCCTACTGAATCTACCGGCCAATACTGAAATTACTGCCAATACTGTAAAACCACTACCCTTACCGCAGGGAAATGGATTCGTGTCGTTGTGGCGCGGTTTAATCCTGCGTTCACTTCGGCTAAAATGCTTTATTACACGCTTTGGGCGTGCATGAAAAAACAGGAGCCTATGATCATGCGTTATCGTTTAATTCCCGGTACAGACCTCAATGTTTCTGAACTCTCTTTCGGCAATTTTATCTTCGGCAGCTTTATGTGGGGTAAGGGACCGGCAGATGAACCGGAGGGCATTCGCCTGCAAAACCGGGCGTTTGAACTGGGCGTGAATTTCTTTGACACCGCTGATGCCTATGATAATGGCCGCGCCGAAAAACTGATGGTGGAAACGCTCCGGT
>JAJZVR010000154.1 GCA_021847065.1 Planctomycetota bacterium
GCTATGCGATGGTCCCATTCCGTTATCGGCAGTCGCTTCCAACACCGTGAATTGGCTCTCAATGCACAGGAAAAGCACACGACACATCAAAGTTTTCATCAGGCCGGTATTTGCGGTTGGTTTTTTGGGGTTTATGGCCTATTATTCTGGTGATGAAAATACATACCAATACCGGTGGCCTGGCGGCTACCAATGCTTATCTTATTGCGGATGAAACAACCGGTGATGCGGCCATTATTGATGCGCCGCAAAATACGGTGCGGGCGTTGCTTAATGTGGCGCAGCATAACCATTGGAATATCCGATATCTTCTGCTGACCCATGGCCACTGGGATCATACCAGTGACCATAAAGTTGTTACCGATGCATATCCGGATGCCAAGGTGCTGATTCATAAGCTTGATGAGCCGAAACTTATTAAGCCCGGCAGCCTGATTTTTACGCTGCCATATAAAATTCCGCCGCGCAAAGCGGATGGTTATCTGGAAGATGGCAACACCATTCACATTGGCAACCTGGAATTTCAGATACTTTTTACGCCCGGCCATTCACCGGGTCATGTGGTGCTTTACTGCCGGAGTCAATCTCTGTTGATGGCCGGTGATCTACTGTTTGCCGGTGCGGTTGGCCGGACAGATTTACCGGATTCCGATCCGGCGGCCATGGAAAAATCATTGTTGCGTGTGGCAGAACTGCCGGAGAATACCGCCGTGCGCCCCGGGCACGGGCCGCCAACTACCATCGGGCAGGAGAAACGGTCGAATCCGTTTTTGACGGGCAGCTTTTAGTATTTAGCATTTAGTATTTGGCTGGAAGCCCTGCGCTCAACGAACAACGTTTCTCGTGTCTCGGTGGCCGGAGTTTACCCCGTGCGCGCCGGGGTGACTCCCGCCGTTTCGCAGTTTATCCCGATATCCACCGCTACTAATTGTTATCGGGATGTCGTTGTGTCTTGGTGGTGAATTCTCCCGGTTGGCGCGGCAATAGACAACGAACGACGTGTCCGCGCTATTAACCGCATCTTCCGTCTGAATTAAAAATATGGGAATCTGATGTCGTCACAAGCATAAGGAGCATGACGATGACATCGGAATCAAACGTTAGTCGTGACATATTGATCCGTGATCAGTGTTCTTTGATCAGTGAAAAGGACTCCTGAATGCTGGCGGTCGCAGCCACCTTTAGCCACGCTCCCGGCAGCGGCCCATTATCCACAGATCAGTAAAATAATTTTTCTTTTTTTCTCCAGTGGGTTGACATACGCCGGCAATTTTATTAAAAGCGGTTTAGGACAATCATGCGACGAAGATTCGTCGTGGTTAATCACGAAATGTAAGTTTTGCGATTGCTGCGCAGGCGGTGTGGCGAATAGCACCGACTCTCCGATTGTCCTGAAAAATAAAAAAAGCTGAATCCTTGGATGGGATTCATGTTACCGATAAAGCGTTTGACTCCGCAAACGCATTATCGTTGTCGCGTTTTTGTCGGATGTTTCATACGCAGAGGACTCGATGATCATGCAACCGGAAAGCCCTGCAACCAACGACCAGCTCCGCAATGGTGCCTCGATTATTCGCCGTCCGATATTGGCCGATGCGGCCTCTATCCACCGACTGGTAGAAGATTCCGAAGTATTGGATATGAACTCAAGATATCTGTACCTGCTTTTATGCCGGGACTTTACGCTGACCTGCCGGGTTGCTGAAGAGCATAATGAGATCATCGGATTCGTCACCGCATACTTCCCGCCGGATCAGCCGCAGGTGCTGTTTATCTGGCAGATTGCGGTGGCACCCGATCATCGCGGGCGCGGCGTCGCCATGCGGATGCTGGTAGATTTATTGGCGGGACTGCCGGAATCGCAGTCCTTCATGCTCGAGACGACCATCGCGCCGTCGAATCTCGCATCAGAAAATCTTTTCAAATCACTGGCTCGCAGACTGGGCTGCGAAATCCGGATTGATGAGGGATTTCATGCCGGCCTCTTTACGCCGGCCCCTCATGAACCGGAGCGAATGTTTTATATTGGGCCGGTTGTCGCCGGTCCCGGTAAATTTGGCGTACAACAGAAGGAAGCAAAGCTATGACTACAATTTTTGATACAGTTGAATCGCAGGTTCGCAGCTATTGCCGGGCGTTCCCCGCCGTTTTTAAGAAAGCCGTGGGCGCGGAACTTTTCGATGAGTCCGGCCGACGCTATATCGACTTTTTTGCCGGTGCCGGCACAATGAATTATGGCCATAACAATCCGCTGATCAAACGGCGAATACTGGATTACATTCAACAAGACGGCATCATTCATGGTTTGGATCTGCACACCACCGCCAAGCGTGCCTTCCTGGAAACCTTTGAAAGCGTCATTTTACGTCCCCGCCATCTGAATTATAAAATTCAGTTTCCCGGCCCCACCGGAACCAACTCTGTGGAAGCAGCCATGAAATTGGCCCGCAAATTTACCGGGCGCAATGGCATTGTCGCATTTACCAACGGTTATCATGGCATGACCGCCGGAGCCTTGGCCGCAACCGGTAACACATACCATCGACAAGTCAGTGGCAGCCTGCTCAACGGCGTAACGTTCGCCCCCTATGACGGGTACTTCGGCTCCGAGGTTGATACAATCTCGTATCTGCGCAAACTCATCGAAGATGACAGCAGCGGTCTGGATAAACCAGCCGCGGTCTTATTGGAATCGGTTCAGGGCGAAGGCGGTGTGAACGTTGCCTCATTCAAATGGCTTCGACACATTGAAACGCTGTGCAGAGAGCATGACATCCTGCTGATTGTTGATGACATTCAGGCCGGTTGTGGACGTACCGGAACCTTCTTCAGTTTCAAGCCCGCCGGGATTACACCGGACATTGTCACGCTGTCCAAGTCCATCGGCGCTTATGGCCTGCCGATGTCTCTGGTGCTGATGAAGCCGGAACTGGACTGCTGGGAACCCGGTGAGCACAACGGAACCTTCCGGGGAAATAATCTGGCGTTTGTTGCGGCCACTGAAGCCATCCGCATCTACTGGAGTGACAACACCTTAAGCCTGGCAATTCAACATAAAGCTCATTTATTACGGCGGCGTCTGCGGAAACTCTGTGAGGAGTTCCCCGCCCATGGCTTGACCGTGCGCGGACGGGGATTATTTGTCGGCATGGCTTTTGAACAATTTCCACAACTCGCCCGACAGATCTCGGCGGAAGCATTCCGACGTGGCGTTATTCTTGAAACATGCGGTGCCCGTGATCAGGTTATTAAATTCCTGCCGCCACTGATCATTGAAGAAACCATGCTTGATGAAGGTCTGAATATTTTCGCGGACTCCGTTCGCGCGGTTATGCAACAGGCAGCAAACACCCCCGCCGGCGGGTTGCCGGATTCTCTAACCCAGGAGGTTCATCCATGATTGTTCGTACCCTAGAGGAAATCACTGACAGTCCCCGTGATACCAAGGCCCCCACGTGGTGCAGCCGCCGATTTCTGCTGAAATCGGATGGCGTCGGCTTTTCACTGCATGACACACTGATCTATCCCGGAACTGAAACACTCATCTGGTACCGGAACCATATTGAGGCGGTCTATTGCATTGAAGGGGAAGGCGAGGTTGAAGTTACAGAAACCGGAACGATCTATCCGATCCGTGCCGGCACACTTTACACCCTCAATGGCCATGAGCGCCATTTACTGCGGGCAAAAACCCAATTGCGCATGATCTGTGTATTTAATCCGCCGCTGACGGGCAACGAAGTCCATGATGTCCAGGGCGTATACCCACTGGAAGCCGTGAACGCACAGTAGCATATTGATTCACAGGCGATTTCTTTCACCCTTTTTTCAGGAGGCTCCAAGATGCAAGTTCTTGAAGATATCTATCCTTCCCGTGTTTATGACAAACCACGCATTACGCTACGGCGCGATCCGGTAGTCTGGGCTGAAAGCAGCCGCGGTACCACCGGACCGCTGAGCAATCAGCAAATTTCCGATTTTGTGGAGAGTGGCTACCTGTTTATACCCGATTTATTCAATGCGGCGGAGGTCAAAAAGCTGCTTGATGAAATCACCTGTCTCGGAACCGACCCGGAAATTCAGCAAAGCCCAGCCTGTATTTATGAACCATCGCGCGGCATTGTTCGATCCCTTTTCAACATTCATGCCGTCAGCGATCTGTTTGCGCATCTGGTGGCCGACCGGCGAATATCCACTGCGGCAATGCAGATTTTGGGTTCCGGTGTTTACATCCATCAATCCCGTGTGAATCTCAAGCCGGGATTCCACGGGGAACAGTTTTACTGGCATTCTGATTTTGAAACCTGGCACGTTGAGGACGGCATGCCACGCATGAGGGCGGTAAGCTGTTCAATCCTGCTGACAGACAACAACCCGTTCAACGGTCCATTGATGATTGTTCCAGGATCACACACCAAGTTTGTCAGTTGCGTCGGAAAAACACCGGAAGATCATTATAAACAATCGCTGCGTAAACAAGAGTACGGCGTACCGGATACTGACAGTCTGACACAACTGGTCAAAGACGGTCAAATTGTAGCCCCGGTCGGAAAAGCCGGATCGGTGCTTTTTTTCGACTGTAATGTCATGCACGGCTCCACTGGCAACATCAGCCCATGGCCACGCAGCAACATGTTCTGTGTGTATAACAGCGTGGAAAACGCGCTGGTTGAACCGTATGGTGGTACCGTCGCGCGGCCCGAATTTATTGCGGCACGACGCATTAAGCCCGTCGTACCCGTGGATTGTTTTCATTCCTGATGTAATCGCGGGGCGTAATGGGAAGGAATTAAAGTATGACGCGACATCAAAAACTTAACGCGATTATTGCCATGTTTGGCATTATCATCGTTATTGTGCTGGTGCAGACGCTGCGCCACGGCGTTAAGCCAAGGGCCGCTGGCGGTCTCCTGGCGAAATTGAGGAAACAGGGTTACGTCCGCGTCGGCTTTGCGGATGAAGCGCCGTTTGCCTATATTGATTCTAAAACCGGAAAACTCACCGGGGAATCACCAGCGGATCTGCGTTATGTGATGAAAAAGCTGGGTGTTCCGCACCTGAAAGGTGTCCTGACAAACTTCGGCTCGTTAATTCCCGGCCTGGAAGCCCATCGCTTCGATATTATCGCCGCCGGTATGTACATCACTCCCGCACGCGCTCGACAGGTGCTGTTTTCCAATCCCACCTTCGCACTCGGTGATGGCATCGTCGTGAAAAAGGGCAATCCGCTGAATCTGCATAGCTTCGCCGATGTCGGGAAAAATCCCCACGCCCGCCTGGGCGTCGTGGCCGGAGCGCAGGAATATCAATATGCCATTGAATCGGGCGTAAAGCCTGCCCAGATTCGCGTATTTCCTTCCGCCCCCACCGCACTGGCAGCGGTGCAGGCGGGAAGAATCGATGCCTATGCCGGAACCGCACTGACGGTGCGGCGTCTAGTAAAATTGGCGGCCGATCCGCATATCATCGTAGCCCGGCCATTTACGAATCCGGTTGTTAATGGAAAAATCGTTCAAGGATATGGCGCATTCGCGTTCCGCAAGCGCGATACCATCCTATGCCAGGATGTTGACCGGATTCTCAAATCCTTTGTTAACTCGCCGGAACATCTGAAACTGATCCTGCGCTTTAGTTTTACAAAATCCGATTTACCCGATGGCGTCACAGCGCAGGACATTGTTGAAGGCCAAAAGTAATTACTTCGGCATCAAGAAGGTTTGCCCATGCTGCATATTCTACCGACCATGCTCCGCGGTGCTCTGGTAACCGTTGAAGTGACCACCGGTGCGGTCATTGTGGCCTGCGCGTCGGCGTCATGCGCTGTAGCTATGCGACTAAGCGGACTGGGCACGCTGGAATGGCCCGCCCGGGTGTATATAGAATTATTCCGCGGGACATCGGCCCTGATTCAGTTGTTCTGGGTATTTTACGCGCTGCCTCTGATCTTACCTTTTCGACCAACGCCCATGGCGGCTGCCATTGCGGTGCTCGGGCTTAATGGCGGCGCCTATGGGGCCGAGATTTTGCGCGGGGCCATTCTTGCAGTTCCCAAAGAACAGCATGATGCGTCCGCGGCGCTTAATTTATCGCCTACAACCAGGATGTTCCGCGTGATTCTGCCGCAATCACTGCCTTTAATCATTCCACCCTTGGCCAATTTATTTATTGACATGCTGAAAAACAGCGCTCTGGCCGGACTGGTTCAGGTAACGGACCTTACGTTTCAGTCTCAAATCCTTCAGGAATCGACCCTGCAAAACGCGAAAATTTACGGGCTGGCTCTGATCATGTACTTTGTTATGGCGCTGGTCCTGGCGGGGTTGATGCGGTTGCTTGAGCGTATCTTTAAATTTCCCATAGGAGCTCGCGTATGATTTGGAACTGGCCATTCGCCTGGCAAATCCTGCCGATAATCCTCCGCGGCATGGTTATCACCGTCGAAGCGACGGTGTTGGGGATGCTCTTGGCACTCGTACTGGGACTGATTTGGGCCGGACTGCTTCTCTTGCCGAATCGGTGGATCTTCTGGCCCACACGCGCTGTGACCGAATTTATACGTGACACACCTCTTTTGATTCAGTTGTTCTTCTGTTATTACGTTCTGCCGGAGGTCGGAATAACTATTCCGGCCCTGGTCACCGGCATAACCGTTCTGGGAATCAACTACAGTGCCTATACTGCCGAGGTTTACCGCGCCGGCCTGCAGAACATTCCGCGCGGCCAATGGGATGCCGCCAAGGCCCTTAATTTCAACCCCTGGCAAACATTCAGCCGCATCATCGTGCCTCAAGCCCTGCCACCAATTGTTCCCGCCATGGGAAATAATCTCATCGCGATGTTCAAAGACACCCCCCTTCTCTCGACCATCACCGTCATGGAAATGCTTAACCGCGCCATGATTATCGGGGATAAGACCTTTCGCTACCTCGAACCCCTGACCATTGTGGGAATCCTGTTTCTGATCATCAGCCTGCTGGCTTCCGCCCTGATTGGCATTACCCAGCGGAAACTCCTCGTGCGGCGTCAATAACAGGCTTGGAACTATTTCGGGAATATATACTATGCAGAACGCGGCCAGTATACAGTTTGTCGATGTCCGCAAAACCTATGACAAAACCGTTGTGCTTGAAGGACTCCATTTGACCGTGGCCCCCAGAGAACATGTCGTGATAATCGGCCCCAGTGGCTCAGGAAAATCCACCATCCTCCGACTCTTGATGACGCTGGAAAAGCCGGACAGCGGTGAAATATTTATTGAGGGCGAAAGCCTCTGGCACACAATTCGTGGTGGCCGACCCGCCCAGGCCGATCCCGCGCACGTCCGCCAGATGCGAAGCAAAGTAGGCATGGTTTTCCAGCACTTTAATCTCTTTCCCCATATGCGGGTGCTGCAAAATATTACCGAAGCCCCCGTCCGCGTGTTAGCCATGCCCCGCGCCGACGCCCTCCGCCGCGCCAAAGAATTACTCGATCGTGTCGGCCTAGCAGACAAGTGCAACGCATGGCCCGCTGAACTTTCCGGAGGACAAAAACAGCGCGTCGCCATCGCCCGCGCGCTGGCTCTGCATCCCCACATTATGCTATTCGACGAAATTACCTCCGCTCTTGATCCAGAAATTGCCAGCCAGGTTCTTAATCTGGTATTGGATCTCGCCCGGCAAACGGATATGACAATGCTTTTCGTCACACATCAGATGCGCTTCGCCCGACAGATTGCCGACCGCGTTGTATTTTTCGATCAAGGAACAATTGTGGAACAGGGCACTGCAAGCCAGGTGCTTGAAAGTCCCACCCAACCAAGAACGCGCGAATTTCTCAGTAACGTCCTCATGGCATCGTAATAATCAATTCCCACATTTCGTTCTGGTGAAGCCAGATTGCATCGGCATTCTGCCGGATGAATTCATCGACCTCCATGCCGTCGATGGTGGCCGGGCGTCGGAGGCGCTTCTTTTTGCCGTTGACAAACACGGTCATGAATTGTTTGCGGCGCTCTTTTCGGACAAGTTTTTCAGCGGAGGTAAGTTTTCTCTTTGGTTTTCCCATTAGAACCTACTGCCATGTTTTATGTATCGGCACAGATTACACCTGAGGAGAGTCTGTGCCACCATCGGCAGGATGCCGACGCCACATTTCGCGGACCCGGGCGTCCAGTTTTTACTGCGGCGCTGGCAGATCGCGTATAAATTCCACCAGATCAACAAGCGATGGACTGGCGGCGCTGCGGACATAAAATCCGCTGGTGGCGGTGCCCATACACAGTGATTCCGCTAAATTCAGACCCAGAAGCCGACCGGCAACAAAGCCGGCGTTAAAGTGATCGCCGGCACCGGTACTGATTTTGGGATGTTTCACGAACGGGCCGGCGAAAGAGGCTGAACCATTGGCATCGGCGGCAGCACCACCGGAGCGGGGGTGAATCACGACTGTTCCAATATCCATTTTCTTTCTTATCGCAATGGCCAGAGATTCGATTTCCTTTTCGGGATCCGCAGAGACAGCAATATCCAGAGCGGAGGCCACCTGCGTGGCTTCTTTAAGATTCAAACCGAGAACAACGTGCATAAAGGGCTTAAATACTTCAAGCACATCCAGACCGGTGCGCAAATCTTCGCGCGTACGCTTTTCAGGATCAGCAAGATCAACAAACAAAACCCGGTCGGCGGGCGGCACTTCCGGCAGCACATCCGCCGCCAGTCGCCGCCAAATATCATTCATGTAGGGCAACATGGTCCAGTTGACGGTTCCCAGCAGCCGTGATGAGGCAACCAAGCTGACCATTTCATCTATGCCAATGCGCGAAACAAGATTATCCCAGGTAATTTCGGCGGTAGGCGTAAGTTTACCAAGCATGATTTTGCCATCATCAAATTCCAGCGCGTCGGTATGACACGCCTGCGCGATGCTAAGAACCCGCGCCCGCTTGGCCAATTCATGAAATACGGGATGAATATCCGGAAAGCCCAAGCTTCCGATGCAGGTGACGCCCAAGCCGATGGAGGCGAGGGCATTAGCCATAATGGGGCCGTTACCACCGAGTTTTTGCAATTTTACGACTACTTCAATATTGGCGCTTTGGCCTCTGGCTTCTCGGATGCGGTCCGCAAAATGTTCAATGGTGGCAATGCGATCAAATTCGCCGGCACTGGCACGTTTGTCCACAACCTGGGCAATTTCATCAACAAACCCATCCAAACCGATTACCGCGCCGATGGACGCTACTTCCGCCTTGGCAAGTTTACTCGACACCGCCAGACAGGTCGCCGCACGTGTTTGATCCGCCATAACATCTCCGCCGAACGAGTATTATAATTCCGTAAACTGCATCAATTCAATTTTTTCGTGATGTTCCGGCAAAGCCACAGCGGCATATTCCGCCAAGCCTAAATCGGACATCATCCGCCGCACCGCCGCGGAATCATACGTTCCAGCGAGGTCCATTAAATCCCAGAAAATACTGCCCGCTGACCGGGTATTGTCCAATGGAGCAATGGCCTGCTTAAAGGCCTGAATCAGCCCGGC
>JAJZVR010000155.1 GCA_021847065.1 Planctomycetota bacterium
CGCCGGCCACGGAAAGCCGGGGCTTTCATGGAGTGGCCGGCGACGCCGCAGGATGGGACGTCGCCGGCAAATTTAAACGCACGGAAGCAGGAGTTAAGGCTATGAAAATCAATCGTCGGTTTACCAAAGCAGGCGTGGACATTTACTCCACGATTAAATTCAACAAACGCACCAGCAAAATTTCCAATGTGGACGGCTCGGTGGTTTTTGAAATGAAGGATGCGGAAATTCCCGCTGACTGGTCACAATTGGCGACCGACATCATGGTCAGCAAATATTTCCGCAAAGCCGGCATTCCGCAAATCGATGCCCAGGGCAAGCCGGTGCTTGATGCCAATGGCAAACCAAAGCATGGCCCGGAAACCTCGGTCAAGCAGGTTGTTCATCGCCTGGCTGGCTGCTGGACACACTGGGGACAGGAATATGGCTACTTTGATTCCAAGCAGGACGGACAGGCGTTTTATGATGAACTTGCCCACATGCTGCTGACCCAAAAGGCCGCACCCAATTCGCCGCAATGGTTCAACACCGGCTTGCATTATGCCTATGGTCTTACCGGCCCGTCCCAGGGACATTGGTATGTCAACCCCAAAACGCACCAATTGGAACAATCCACCGATGCTTATACGCATCCGCAACCGCACGCCTGCTTTATTCAGAGCGTCAGCGATGATTTAGTCAATGATGGCGGCATTATGGACCTGTGGGTACGTGAGGCGCGGCTGTTTAAGTATGGCTCGGGCACGGGCAGTAATTTTTCCAAACTTCGTGGCGAAAATGAATCGCTTTCCGGCGGCGGAAAATCTTCCGGCCTCATGAGCTTCCTGCGTATTGGTGATCGGGCGGCCGGAGCCATTAAATCCGGTGGTACCACGCGCCGGGCTGCAAAAATGGTATGCCTGAACCTGGATCACCCGGATATTGAAGAATTTGTAAACTGGAAAGTCCGCGAAGAAATCAAAGTTGCCGCGATGGTTGAAGGCCTTAAGCACCTGCCTAAAGAGCAGCAGGAATTGGCGAAAAGCATCAAGCTTAAGCTGGATTATGATTTTAATGGCGAGGCTTATTCCACGGTTTCCGGCCAGAATTCCAATAATTCGGTTCGCGTATCCAATAAATTCATCGATGCGGTGGAAAAAGATGCTGATTGGAACCTCATCCGTCGCACCGATGGCAAAATCCACAAAACCCTCAAAGCCCGTAAGCTTTGGCAGGAAGTGGCCTTTGCGGCCTGGCGCTGTGCGGACCCTGGCGTGCAATATGATGATACCATCAACCAATGGCACACCTGCCCACAAAGTGGCCGCATTAATGCCAGCAACCCGTGCAGCGAATATATGTTTCTGGACAACACCGCCTGCAATCTGGCTTCAATTAATCTCATGAAATTCTTTGATGCCACAACGGGAAAATTTGATATTGAAGGCTTTCAGCACGCCTGTCGGCTCTGGACGATCGTACTGGAAATTTCAGTGCTCATGGCGGCTTATCCCAGCCGTGAAATTGCCCGCTTGAGCTATGAATACCGCACGCTGGGCCTCGGTTACGCCAACATCGGAACAATGTTGATGGTCGGTGGTATTGCGTATGACAGCGATCAGGCCAGAGCCGTTTGCGGTGCCATCACAGCTTTAATGACCGCTGAATCTTATGCTATTTCCGCGGAAATGGCACGCGAACACGGGGCCTTTCCCGGCTTTCATCCCAACAGAGAAGACATGTTGCGGGTGATGCGTAACCATCGCGCCGCCGCGTATGCTTCGGGGCAATATGACGGACTTTCGGTGAAACCCGTGGAAATCGACGCCGCTCAATTTGGCACCCATTCCACGCTTGATCCCGCACTGCTGCAGGCCTGCCGCGAGGCGTGGGATCGGGCCGTTACGCTTGGTGAAAAACATGGCTATCGCAATGCCCAAACCACGGTCATCGCCCCCACCGGCACCATCGGCCTGCTGATGGATTGTGATACCACGGGCGTAGAGCCTGATTTTGCCCTGGTGAAGTTTAAGAAGCTTGCCGGCGGTGGCTATTTTAAAATTGCTAATCAGTCCATTGAGCCGGCATTGCGGAATATGGGCTATTCACCGGATCAGATTAAAGACATGCTAACGTATGTGATGGGCACATTGACTCTGCAAGGTGCCCCGCACATCAATATCGACTCCCTTAAGGCGAAGGGCTTCACGGATGAAGAACTGGCAAAAATAGAGGCATGCCTGCCTTCTGTTTTCGAGCTGGCCTTCGCCTTTTCTACCTGGACTCTCGGCGAGGCGGCCTTAACCCGCCTTGGCTTTACCACCCAGCAATGGCAGCAGCCTAATTTTAATCTGCTGCGGGCGTTGGGCTTTACCAAGCGGCAGATTCGCGAAGCCAGCGATGTCATCTGCGGTTCACAAACCATTGAAGGCGCTGCACATATTAAACCCGAGCATTTGTCGGTCTTTGATTGTGCCAATCGCTGTGGCCGCAAAGGCAAACGCTTTATTCATCACATGGGCCACATCCGCATGATGGCCGCAGCCCAGCCATTTATCAGCGGAGCCATCAGCAAAACCATCAACCTGCCTAACGAAGTGGGTATTGGCGATATTGAAGAAGCGTATCGGGAAAGCTGGCAGCTAAGTCTCAAAGCCGTAGCCTTGTACCGCGATGGCTCCAAATTAAGTCAACCTCTGAATTCCACATCGGATGATGATGCATCCGATGATGCGGATATCGACGCTCTGAAAGTTGAAGCAGCGGCGGCCTGCACCACCTGTGGAGACCCCAGTCCATCGTTATTAGGGGATGGAACCGTGCCCGCCGGTACGCTTGAAACCGGCTCCACCGGCGGATCCAAGGTTGTTGAACGCATTGTCGAAAAAGTAGTGCATCGCCCGCTGCGCCGCCGCCTGCCGGACACGCGCAACAGCATCACACATAAATTTGATATCGCCGGCCATGAGGGGTATCTCACCTGCGGTCTTTTTGATGACAACAGCCCCGGTGAAGTGTTTATCACCATGGCCAAGCAGGGCAGCACCGTCGGTGGCTTGATGGACACCATTGCCACGCTGGTGTCCCTGAATTTGCAATATGGTGTTCCGCTGGAGGCTATTGTCCGCAAGTTTGAACACATGAGGTTTGAACCGGCGGGTATGACCACCAATGCGGATATTCCCATTGCTAAAAGCCCCATTGATTATCTGGTACGCTGGCTGGGCATGCAGTTTATTGCGGGGTATCGTGACGCCAATTCCCCCCGGCGGCAACACGCCAATGCTACCCATGCTCAAGAACCTCTTGCCGTGGTCTTGGAACCTGTTGCACAGATTGCGCCGCCCGCCACCGTGGCCAAGGCCAGCGGTAATGGCAATGGCAACGGAAAAGGCAATGGCCACCATAACCGCATGGAAGATGCTCCCAGTGATCTTGCTGCGTCATCAGGCTTGCAGGCTGCGGCCAACCGGGCAACAACCGGCGCTGGCCGTCCCGCGGCAGGTCGGATGGTACCTGAAAAAGCCTCTTCCGCCAGTGCTCTTTCGCAGCAAATGGCCACCTTGATGGGTGATGCTCCGGTTTGCAAGTGTGGCAGCATCACCGTGCGTAATGGAAGTTGCTACAAATGCCTGAATTGCGGTGATTCGCTGGGCTGCTCCTGAGAACCGATACGCATGAAAACGCCGTCGCTAATTTCTGAAAATCTGTTTCGCAGGTGGCGATTCTGGTTGATGGCGGCACTGGTTGCGGGAATTGCGTGGCGACTTATTGATTATGTGCTGCGGTTTCCGGTATGGGGTGATGAAGCCTCCCTGGGCATGAATATCATTACTCGCAATTACCGGCAATTACTGCAACCCCTGGGCCATACGCAGGTTTGCCCTATTGGTTTTCTGTGGGTTTCCAAACTTATGACCTCGGTGGCGGGAACCTCGGCGCTAACGCTTCGCTTTTTTCCGCTTCTCTGCGGAGTAGCCGCTGTGCTTATCGCGTGGCCGATTTTTCATCGGGTGGCCGGGCGACGGGCGGGGGTGATCGCCACGGCCATGCTGGCTTGTTCACTGGCCACCGTGCGCTACAGCACGGACTTTAAACCCTATTCCACCGATCTGCTGGTGGCTATGAGCTATGTGGGAATGGGTTTTTGGGCGTTGCGACGACCCAAAGATGCCAAACCGCTGATCTATCTGATACTCTTCACGCCTCTGGCATTGTTTTTTTCATTTCCCGCTATTTTCATGGCGGTGGCGGTGAGTATGGCACTTTTGATCAGGCAGATCAAAGATTCCAATAAAACGTGTCGATGGCTCTTTGTCGGATTCAACGTTCTGACGTTGGGTGTTTTCGCAATTTTGTTTTTCGGTTTTATGCTCGGTCAGATGCACCATACCAAAGCCGGTATGGATGTGTATTGGAGAAATGCGTTTCCGCCGCTGAATTGGCATATTTTTGGATGGTTGATCCAGGCCCATGTCTCGAACATGATGAGTTATCCACTGGGCGGAAAAAAGGGAATCGCACTTCTTATTACGCCTTTGTGCATCGTCGGGGCCTGGCGTTTATGGCACAAATGCCGGCGGGCGGAATTTGTGCTGCTGACGGCTCCATTTGCCCTGACATTTTTCGCCGCGCTGATTCGCGCGTACCCTTATGGAACAAGTTCCCGCGTGCAGCAGCATCTGGTTCCATCTATTATGCTGCTATCATCCATCGGTGCTCTCACCATCGCAGCAATGATAATGCGTAAGAGTCATTCGCTTGCGGTGTGGCGGGCGGTAACAGGCGGCGTCGTTGCTTCGATGCTGGTTTTAGTCGCAATATGTGTCGGCTTGGATATTGATCATCCATGGGTTGGGCCTGGACCAAGAATGGTGCGTAATTTAACCCGGTCTGTTTTCAACCATGCCGGCAAAAATACTGAAATTATTATCGTCAATCATAAGCCTGATTTATTTGCGTCGGAAATCGCCTGGTATTTTCATACGCAACGCCATGCTTATAAAACCGGCGTTCCTCTGTCTCCCGGTGCGATTGAGCCGTCGTCGCGGCGAATTTGGATTATTCATTTTGGTTATAAACCAATTCCTCATTTCGATCAACAGGTGCTTGCCAAACTTAAAGCCCACCGGGTTACGCTGCAACTTGTTAAACAGCATGACCGTACTATGCGGGTTGGCTTCAGTAAAAATCCACCCGTGGTGGCTCAGGCCTCTTTATTTGCACTTACCTGGCACCATTGACGCAACGCGGAGTTTTCCTTGCTGATCGCGCCGCATTCACCTAGAATTACTTCCGGCGGCTGGTATAAGTCTGATAATGTTTCGTTCTTTACGCAGCATCTGGAAGGATCGTATGACCCATGGGTGAGAACAGGAAAGACGCAAATTGGAAGTTTTGGCGCATCGACAACAAGAAGATATTTATTTATCGCCCGGTTATTACGTTCTGGCTCAAGTTTCGCGTTGGCATGTCGGTACTGGTAGCGATGGTAACAGCCGCGTTTGCCATGTTGCTGATATTCCGTCCGCTCTGGTTTCATCTGGCGGACCCGCACGCAGCCTACATCATCGGCCCGATTATGCTGCTGGCCGGCGTGATTCAGATGTTTCTGATGCTTAATAGTTCGCTGGGCTGTATGGCGGTGGTGCAAAATGACTGCATCAACGTGCGCGGGAGGCGATATTTCTGGAAGCAGATTCGAGACGTCTCCGTGGAAGCCAGTTCCTTTGGACCCAAGGGCCAGCCATCGCTGAAACTTCATGTCGCCAAACGTAAGGGTGAAAAACTCGTCACCATCATCCCCGAAGGCATGGCCGGTCAGCAGGATCTCGATCAACTCGCCCGGCACATTAAAAAGCTCATCAAACAATTGGCGGATAAACTTAAATGAGCCGCTTATTACCACTTGGCCGGTAATGACCGAGACCAGTCACCTGATGCTGAACCGGGAGGGTCAACATGACCTTTTATCCCAGATATTGTTCATCGCTGACTTTTTCCAGCCAATCGACGACCTTGCCATTGAGAGCGTCGGCGATGGCGATATGTGTCATGGCCGTGGTGGTGGCGGCACCGTGCCAATGTTTTTCGCCCGGGGCGAACCACACAATATCGCCGGGGTGGATTGCTTCAATCGCCCCGCCGTCGCGTTGCGCGCGTCCGCGACCCGCCGTCACGATCAGCGTTTGCCCCAGCGGATGTGTGTGCCACGCGGTCCGGGCGCCGGGTTCAAATGTAACTATTGCGCCGCCTACACGCGCGGGATCGCCGCCCGTAAACGGCGAGTCAATCCGCACTGCCCCGGTAAACCATTCTGCCGGTCCCTTGGCCGATGGCAGTGAGCCGTTTCGTTTTATGTCCATGATGTTTTCCTTATTAAGGCTTGCCGTGCAGGGCTATTTGCGCCAGCATGTGCAGGTGAATCAATCCCGATGCGGCGGCGACGCGCACGCGTGGGTTGGGATCCGTGAGCATTGTTTCAAGCTTTTCCGCGTTGGAGGAAACGGGAATGGCCCCCAAGGCCAAGGCGGCCAATGCGCGAAGGTGTGAATTTGGGCTTTTGGATGCCTCCACCGCCAGCTTTTCTCCCAACGTGCTGCCGCGCTGCCCTAAACCGCGCGCGGCGATCAGCTGCGCCGGCGGTGACGGATCTTTCAGGCCCGCCAGCAGCACATTAACGGCAATTGGATTTTGCAGTGTGCGGCAGGTGGATAAGGCCGCCAGATGATTGCCGGCATAAGGGCTTAAGCTTAAAGCGACAATGGAATTTACCGCCCGGCGGTATCCCAGTCGGGCCAGTGCGGAAGTAACGGCAAGTTTAACGGCGTGGCTGCGATCGCTGGCATCGGTAAGCAGCAATTGAATGGCGGATTTATCTCCCAACCGCCCCAGCACGAATGCGGTATTCGCCCGAACAATGGGGTCTTTGGAACTTAGCATCTTGGGTAGTGTGTTCATATAGGTGTTATCACCTATCCGAGCCAGCGCATAAATCGCCGCAGGCCGCACGCTGATGGTCGGGCTGTGCGCCAAATGGATGAGTTGCTTTTTCAACGCCGTCATCTTCTGATTGCCCGCCACCATCGCAGCGGTATATTCCACCATCGGCGAAGGATCAGACAAGCCGCGCTTTACCAATTGTTGTGCCAACGGGCGGTGCAGATGTTTGAGGCTTTCAAGTGTAATAGCGCGAATTCCGGCATCCGGGTTGGCAAAGCCCGCACGCAACACAGCCGCGGGTCCTTGCAAATGAATTGTCGGCGGAGCCGTGGATGTTGCCGTCGCGGCACAACCGCCAAGTCCTAAAGCCAGCGGCGTGATAATGGAAATAACCGCAGCTCTGGAAACTTTTTCAAGATATCCGCCCATGTTCTTTGCGCTCCGCATAAGCCGTACTCCGTCAAGCAAATTTATTCGTCTCTGGCCCGGGCATCTGGAGAAGTCTTGTCCCGCAGTGTCTGCTGGTCGCGGAGATAAAACCGCTTGGCCAGCCCCAGTACCAGCGCCGCGATGGTTAGTATAACCAGCAACCGCGAAAAGATATTCCCCATGCGGGAAAACAATGTAATTCTTGAATCCAGCGGCAATCGGGCCACGGCGATTCCCCGGACAAAGGCACTGTGACCATGGTTTGTTACCAGCTTGATAATCTGCCCGTCGGAATTAACGAATCCACAATATCCGCCATTAACGCACCGCGCAATGGGTACGCGATTTTCCACCGCACGCAACTGATCTGATTGGAGATGCTGCTGCAATTCAGGTCGGCTGTCATACCAGCCGTCATTGCTGATACTCATGAGAAACTCTACGCCCTTTTTGCCATTTCGCACGCGCGCAAACATTCGTGCCGGATGTGACATGACATCTTCATAGCAGATCGGCACGGCAAATCGCCAGGTGTTTTTTTCCGCCGTGAGTGTAAAGCGGCTCCAGCTATCTCCCGGCGTTAATGAATAATCATCATTAGGGCCGAAGGGGGTAAGACCCAATAAGAAGCGATGCAATGCCGGCCAGCTTTTTTTGAACGGGACATATTCGCCAAAAGGCACCAAGTGTCTCTTGGCATAGTACCGTGGTAGTTCCCCCGCAGTGGGGGTGAAAAGTACCGCAATATTCTGCATTTTTCGCGTTTTGCCAGTGGCTGTGAAATGAATGGCGCTGGAACCCACCAGCAAATTGACATCGTGGCGCATGGAAAAGCGGCCAAGCTGCAAGGCGAAATGTTGATCCGCTTCCAGCAGATGCCGCCCGGCGCGGGAAAATTCATCCGGGCTTTGGCTAAGCCACGCGGAGTTCAAAAAGCCGGGAACGGATGTTTCCGGCCACGCGATCAAATCTGGATGCTGCGCCGCAGCCCGCCGGGACATGGCGAAGTATTTATTGACCATCGTTTTTTCCTGCGTGGTGTCGGGGGAATTTTTGATATTCTGTGGTATGTAGCGCTGGATGACGGCAATTTTCGGGCCGTCCGGGTTCAGCGGTTGCGAAAGTCGATAGAATCCATAAAAGCTTGCCGCCAGAAGAACCAGAACTGCCGCAACCGGAGAAATCCACCGCCGGGTCTGTCCCGTGCGCGCGGCATCGGTAATGGCCCCGGCGGAAATCCCCGCCAGAAATGTCAAGCCATACATACCGAAAAGATCAGCCGATTGCAGCAGCAGTGTCGCCGGTGCCAGAGCCACGCCCAGGCTGAACCATGGGAATCCGGTAAACAGTGTGCCACGCAAGAATTCCAGCACGGTCCACGCCACAGGTACAGCGATGATGGCGGGAATTTTCAGATCTTTGGCCAGCACGCGGAGAACCAGGACAAAAAGTGGAAAAATCAGGGCCAGATAGAAGCACAGCACCACATAACCTGGAAGCGTAACGATGATCAGCCAATATAAATTAACCGCAAAATAGATGTATCCCAGCAGATAATACCACGCCCACCAGCGCCATCCGGTTTTGCCACGCAACGCGCAAATGGACAATGGTGCCAAGGCTATCAGGGCCAGCGGCCAGAGATAAAAAGGGGGAAAAGCCAAGGTCAGGCATAACGGCGTAAGCAACGAAAGCCAGAGCATCGTCGAAGCGCGTAGAGCAGAGTCTTTATTGGTCAAATCCATTGCCTCTGATTCTAAGCGAAGCGCGGCCCAGCGTCGCGTTATCCCAAGCCAAAGCGCAACGCTATCACGCCGCTCCGCAGACTGTCTGCCATATTATCCCCATGGACCACGCGGCCATTAACGGATAATCCGGGCGCTGCCACCATTAAATACGTGCATCAGCTCGGAAAGGTTGATCTGACTGGTATCGCCACGGGTGCTTTGCAGCAGTGCGCCATGGGCGGTTCCCAGCTCAACAGCGTCCTGCGGACTCATGGCCGTGAGCAGTCCATAAGCAACATTGTATTCCCCGCCACCAACCCATACTTCCAGTGAATTGGCGAATTCAATGCGGCCATGTTCCGGCGGTGAAAGTCGTACCATGCACTCGCCAAGGCTCATTTGATCAAACATGGATTTAG
>JAJZVR010000156.1 GCA_021847065.1 Planctomycetota bacterium
CCAGTTCGGTGTATTTTTTCCAGCAGGAAACTTCAATGGCGGCAAACATTTTTTTGGGCGTGGCGCGTACTGCGGCTTCAATTTCCGCCGGGGCAAGCCGTGCGGCATATTTATGGGCGAATTGCCGTCCGGTTTGTCCGACAGAAGAAAGCAGGGCGGCATTAATTTTGCGAAGTCGCTCAAGTTCCTGCGATACCTGCCCGCGCGGTACATCCGGGTCATCAGCGAGGAACCGGCTCATCAGGCGTTGCAAGGGCGTGCCGCGCCTTAAATTGGAATTTGGCACGATGGCCTTCCACATGTTCCAAGCGATTTGTTCAATGCTCATGGCCAATTCGGAGAGCATCTGCAGAAGTTCGAGCGTATGTCCGGCATGGGGCTGTAGACCGTCGTCAAGTTGCAATCGCGCTGCCAATTTGTTCAGCGGTTCGGTTGGCCAAGCCGGCCCCGAGGCCGGTGCCAAACCCGCATCCATAAGTCGGGCGACAAGTGCCTCTTTTTGAGCCTGGGGCAGTTTTGGAGCTAATTCACAAAGCCGCTGCACGAGAAATGCCGGATCCTGCAGTTCCGCGGCGTCGGTTTTCGACCCCACGACCGTTTCGGTCTGGCCGCCGGAACCGATCCGCTGCCGGGCCACTACATTGTCATCCCAAGATGGGAAGTGTTCTGCCAGGGTGGAAAGAAATTCAGGGCGTTGCGTGGGGGGGATGTCCGCAAGAATCCGTTTGATTTCATCGGAAATATATTCCTGACGCGACTGTGAATTGTGGTCGGCAAGATCAACCTGAATGGCGCGCAGACGATTGGCCAGTTGTGCGGCCTGCCGCGAAATATCCAATTCCGTTGAGGTCATGGCATCCCCTGGTAACACGCAATTCCGGGCAATATCGGCTGAAATATCGATCTGTATTCGATCACTACAGCCAAGTTTAATGCGTAAAATATAGGCTGCCTGTGGCGGGAATACAAGCGACTGACCCTGCTAAATTTCAGAACGCCAAAGAAGCTTTACGCGACAATTCGTGCCGGGCTGTGCAATGCTTGCGAAGCGGTTATACTGATATTTAGAATGTGAAAAATAAAATAGAGTCCGGAGGCTTGATCTATATTGACTAACCAGCTTGCTGCATCCATGCCACAGGGGTTTCAAGCCTGCTCACTAATTGCTCCGGCTGACGCAGCCGTGCGGCTTTGTCTGGTCGTCCGCGTGAAGCCTGACCCGATTACCGGGTGGTTTTTGCTGATCCGCGAAACCTTCGAAGCTCGCGTTTTTCTTGGCTGCCTTACTGATCAGCGGGGTATTGTGCTGCAATGGGTGGAAATAGCTGTCCAAAGTCCTGATTTTGCGATTGATGGCCCGGAGTCTCTGCGGCAGCATTGGAACAATAATCTTCTGGATATGCGATGGAAAGCCACATGCCGCGCGGCGAGCGCCGGAGCGGAGGATTCAGTGATTACCGGATCATGGGAAACAGACCCTCCGGTGCCGTTGTTTTTGGATGTGGCGGCAAAGCAATTGCGCGCTTTTGTTGATACAGATTCCAAGCAAACATGGACTCTTTGCCGGGATGATGCGTTGCTGGCAGGTAATAAATTGCCTGCTTATTCCACGAGTTTATTTCGTTACCTTCATATTCAATCCGCAGATGGCCAGGATTTTTTTCTGGCGGTGCAGGATGATGCGCCGCAGAATCAGAACGTTCAAACCCTGCGCGACGCCGTTTCAACGCAGGGGTTGATACCCTGGAATGCCGGTGGTTATCTGTTACATGTTCGCACATTCAGCAGTTTATCTACGGAATGTTTTCTTGATGTTCTTGGTGGCTCGAGCTACGAAGGTTTGCCGGTTGGGAAAATACCGGCTGATTTTGACCGCATCGGCGAGTTGCTCCGCGAAACCGGTGAAATGGCCACCTCCGGGACTGTATTTCTGGGCCGACACGGAAAGCGCGGACGCGTCATTGAAAGCCTGCATCTTAAGCTAAAATTTCTTGCGGATGCCGTGCGGCAGACACAGATGATGATACGGAGCCTGCAACGCCCTTTATTGAATTTGCGGTGTTCCAGTTTTCAAATAGATCTGGCAAATCCTGCGGTGGCACTGCCGTTCCTATGGACGGCGCGGGTGCGACTTATTGATGGCGGTGACGCGACAAAACTTGAATTCTCCGATGCGCACGCGGTGGTGTTCATGCGTGGAACCAAAATAGCGCCCGGCGTTTATCAACCGATAATTGAAGGCCGGGATATGTCCACCGACCAGGCCGTTCTGCGTTTGCGCAGCGTTACAATGGAAACGGATGGCACTTGCTTCATTGAGGGGACATTAAGCAACTTACAAGCCGTTGTCCCGCGAACGGATGATCTGGTTTGCCTGCGCGTGGGCGTGGCCAATCAACGCATTCTCCTGGCGGGGGCGGTGGAATCTGATTCTGCTTTGGCAACCGGCGAGTACCGTTTCCGGTCGATGCGGCAACCGGTAAGCCCATTACTGGCTGACGCCCTTAAGACCGCCGCGGGATCCACCTTGCAACCGGTGTGGATGCAGTGCGTGGCACGCATGGATACCGCTTATGATCTGTATTCCATCGCGGTTGTGGCGTTAAGGGCACTCGTGGTTCATTCAGCGAATCCATTACCGGTGGTGGTGGATGAACTCCATAGCCTGGCGCGGCAGATTGCAACTGAATATTCAGATGATCGACCTGTTTATTCGAGAATTCTTGATCTAATTACCCGTGATAAGCGCTGGAATAAATCTCTGGGATCCCAAAACGTTTTTCATGCCGCGGATATTGAAGAACAGGACGGCGAACTGATTCCGCTGCAACTCTGGGCCGAAATTCTCGCGCTGGTTGTTCAGATGATTCCCGCCGTCGGGCCGGACAGTATTTGCCGGGCATACGGTACAATTGCTCCCGCTGCGCTGGCCAATGTGTTTGATCCAGTGACGGACAAATTGGATCGGCTCTTGATTCAAACACGGAGTTTGATTGTAATTGACTGGCAGGTAAACCGAGAGGTTCATGCGGTGATCCGACGGTTTCAGATGGGGATGTAAGGGAATTTTCCGCGCTTAAGCGTAGTATAAAAAAAAGGGACGACGTATGACATGTATCGCACGCACTAGAGTTTTGGCCGGTATCATGATGATGCTGATGCTTTTGGGGTTAACCGCGTGTTCCAGCGGTCCGATTGACCGCAATACGCAATTCACGCTGGGCAACAGCCTGCAGGTGAATAATCAATCCACCAGCACGATTGCCGTGGATCTTGTTGGGGTCAACGCTACGGATTATAAGCGCTGGTATAACTATTCCATGACGCAGTATTTCTCCGCGGGCGATCTGATGCGATCCGGTGCCACCAAGGCGACGATTAACTTTACCCCCGGAGCATCCGCCACGATTGTATTTTCCAAGCACAATCCGATATGGAAAAAATGGAAAAAAGATGGGGACACGTATCTGTTTGTGCTGGCACAGCTTCCCGGAATCCGCCAGGATATGCCCGGCCCGGAAGACCCGCGTCGCCTGATTCTGCCATTGAAAAAATCGCGCTGGCCGGGATCAGCCAATCCAATAAAGATTCTGATCAAAAATAGCGGCGTGGTCTGTGAAACGCCGCCCAAACCGAAGAGCTGATTATGTCATCGTAGAGCCGTCCGGGTAATGCGACGGGTTATGGAATTGCCGCTTGCCGATTTTCGGTCCATATCAAACCGATCACATCATAGGCCGGCAGGCCCTGGAGACGCTCTACGCGCTGGACAATGTTGATCCACCAGCCAAAGCGGTTTTGCATTTCAGTCAAAGCGAAGATATCTGGAGCGCCACGCGCCGGCGTGCGGCGCAGTCGTCGTTTATTGCACGGTATGATTTTCAGAAATTAATCGCCGGGCAGTCAAACCTCTGGGCCAAAGTCTATGATCTTCAGGCCGGTGATAATCACAGCGCATTTTGCGTGCTGGAGCGGTTTGAATGGCCCATGAGCCGATTGATCCGCCTGCATGTGACTGTGACGACGGAAGATCTCCATCATCTGGTCACGAGCGTATTGTCCGCATTAATCGAAGCGCAAAAACTTACATCGAGGACCCATGGCAACCTGCGGGCCGAACATATTCAGGCCTCCGGCGGCTCGCTGGCTGCGGCTCGTGTGGTACTGACCAATCCGACGGCCAGCGTATTTAATGCGCCGATGGTGGCTTCGGATGATCTGGCGCAATTGGGTAGGATTATTTGTGAGCTTGTGGCCGGTCGTCGCTGGACACCCACGACCCCGTTGGATACTGGAATGGCGGAATTTAAATCTCTGGGATCGCAGGGGAAGGCATGGAGTGATTTTTGCGGTTTTCTGCTCAATAAAGACTTGCCGGATCAGCAGCGCAATATAAATACGGCTCTGGATCGCACCGCCGGGTTAAAGCCTCGAAAAAGTCGCAGGCCGATTTATTTTGGCGTTGCCGCCGCAGTAGTGCTGCTTATCGTGGCGGCTCTGGGTTACGTGCGTCATGTCCGCACCATTGCGGAGATGTCCCGCTTTAATGGTGCTTATGCGCCCTATGCCGCCGCCTACACGCAGTGGTTTAAAGCCTTTACCGCCGATCGCAAAGCGTTGGCCAAGGTGCCGGAGTTTGCACCCATTAATGCGGCATTAACGCATGGCATTATTTTAAATCCAGATGATATTCTTCATGAATTCACAGGGCTTTTATCGAATCAGCAGATTCAAAAGGATCTGGCCGAACATCCCCACGAATCACAAATACTGGGACATGCCATTGTATTACTGATGCGTACGGAGCGTATTTTCGCGACACTTTATCCAAAATTGCAACAGCAGGCAGGCCATTGGAAAAAGCGCGGATGGCAATTGGCGGCCCGGAGCCTGGATCAGCACGTTCTGGTGGCCATGCCGAAGGATCAGTCGCTGGCGCCATTTCTAAAGCTCTATAAGGCTTCCTGGGCAACGCAGCCAAAGTTGCGGCGGTTTGCAGCAGGCACCGTTGGATTATCTCCGGCGCAGTGGCTTGCGCAAGTGGCGAGTGCCCGGCGGGTTGGCCATATTTGGCCACCTCTGAAAACATTGCTGGCTCAATTTTCTAAAATTACAAAGCCGCTTATAAGTACATTTCCAGCGTATGCCAAGCGGTATCTTGTGGCTTGCTCTGATGCGTCCAGCTTGCAAACTCGGGCTGCCGCTTTGTTGGCCATAGCCCGGCGGGAAGCCAAGGCTCTGGCCATGTATGGAAAGCAGATACGCTGGGATTTGGTGGCGCGATTGCCGGAACGCAGCCAGATGCTTCCGCCGCAAAAGTATTTTCCTGATCTCGCGGGATATCGTAAGCTCGCCGGGCCCGAAAACGCATACCTGTTGTCCCATGTTCAGTTTACGCTTGAAGCCCAAAAGATTCATCAACGAATTCTTCACGCGTTAAAGCTTCCTAAACCACCGGTTGTTGATTATCAGGCACAGTTGGAAACAATTCTTAATACATTTTCCGGTATCGGTAATCATGATCTTTGGATATGGAAAAATCGCCTCCAGATCGAGCAAGCCGTCATGACTGCTGAACGTAAGCTTACGAAATTGAATCGGACCGTTACCGCATTCATTGATTCTCAAATTAATATCAAAAAATGGGTGGCCGAATTCCTTGGTTTCCAGCCCGCAGGTCAGCATTATCGAATCAATCCGCGTGTTTTGCAGATTTCAAAGAATCCCGCCGTTAATGCGGCCTACCGAAAAAAAATAGCCGCTGTGATTTTCGCCCCGGCATTGCCACCGGTATCAGCCATTCGGGCCAATCAGGAGAGTTACAACTTGCTAACAGCCACGCTGCGCAAGCGGCGCTGGCGGGTGCCGGATATCAGTAAACATATTCAAACAATACGAACCAATATGCAAGCATTACTGGCCCGTGATTTCCCGGCCACAGTGTCTAAGTCGCCAAGCCGGTTTAGCAGGCCGTGGAATAAGGTGGTTATTTCCAACACATTTACGCCGGCCCGCGCGGCTATTATTCGGAAGGCATTTGCGACATTATCCTGGTCTGGATTGACGCCAATGATTTCGTCTCAGGATGTTGTCGATTGGGCGCGACAACGCCACAATTTCCGGCAATTGCTAGCGGGATTCAACACGATCGATGACGCACTGGATGAATGCCACCTTCCGATGGACCGTCTTTCATCCGGGGTGACAATTAGTAAATTGTATCAAACCGTGCAGAAAAATCCCTGGTGGAGCAACACGCAGATTCAATCCGCCTTGAAATCAAAGCTTGCATTGCTGCAGGAGCTTGCCGCAATTAATTCCGCGGCAGCGGTTGCGATTCCGGCGGATTACACGCGGGCTTTGTCGGCTGCGTCACATAAGGCCTTATATATCCGGGCTATCTGGCATCGGCTCGGGGCGATTCCGGCTTCAACGGCGAATTCCCCGCTGGTGATAGAGCGGCAGATTCCCAAAGAACTTGATGACCTGTTGCAGGCCGATTCCGCACTTGCCACAAGTCGGAAACGGGCGTTGCTGGAGAAATTAAGCCGAGAATATCCTGTGCGTTGGCAGCAGCGAATGAATCAGGCTGTTACGCCGGCAATGGTTACTGAGACAATAGGAGCATCCAGCGATTACCGCGTGAGCTTGGCGCGATCACCACAATTGGATGATCTTGTGGCTTTGAAAGCTCTTCATGCCCAAGGGCGTTTTAATATTTTATTGTATCAGTTTACCAGGCAATCAGCGGGGGTAAAAACGCCGAGCGTGGCACAAAATCTATCTGCCGGAATGGGGCGTTTGCTCGCGGAGGCCTTAAGCGAGCCGGCCATGCAATCGTTGCGTGGTAATGCGGAAGTAGCGGAATTTCTTCATGGATTGCAAGGGGTTGTTAAAGCCAATCCGGCGCAGGCACAACGGCCATCCGGGCCGGCACTTGCGGGTTGGAAGGAAGCCAAGGCCGCGGGGCATGTAAGAATTTTTACCAGTCCAACTGGAAAGAATACGCTGACATTCAGGCTTATGAACCCCAGCGGTATTAAGCGGTTCTATTTATGCACAACCGACTTGAGTGTTGGTGAATTTCTTGATGCCGTGAATTCGAGCGATAATCTAATCCGAAAACCTTCCAATTCCTTCTACAGCCTGATCAAGCCCAATGGTAATTATTTTGGCCCGCATACATGGGTCTACCATGAAAATATCGGGCAGGCAGAGTTAGCCCAACACTGGTTTACCAATACGAATCAAATTTACAATGCGCCACACTATCCGGCGGATATGCTGGCGAAGGCAGGCGGGCATCTAAGTAAAAAGGCCGGCGGCCCGCCAAATTTAAATGATCCGGTTCAGTATCTGCCTCCCGGGGCAGCCATATATGTCGCCGGTTTATTGGGTTGCCGCTTGCCCACCGCCGGTGAATGGCAATATGCGTATGAAATCAATGGCCATAAGAATCTCGCAACGGCCCACCTGGCCGGCAAGACGCTGGCGGCTTATGTGGCCTATCTGAAAGGCGTAAATTCAAGCCGGGATGCCCGGCTGCCAACGCCGCGCTATTGGGACATATACAATTACGCCGTGCCAGCGCTGGCACCGTTTCTGCATCAGTACGGTCTAAATAGCAATCCGGTAGTCTGGTTTGAACCGGTCGCTTCCCGCGCCGCAAAAAACGCCTTTGTCGATCTGGTTGGAAATGTTGCGGTGTATGTTTTTGACGACGTGCCTGTTTACCACAATGCACTTAAAGGCTGGATTAAAAATCCGGCGACATTCAATAGTGCCGCGATTACCGCCCTAGTAACACCCGCGGCTCTGAAGAAAATGTACGTGATTGGCGGCTCTGCGCTGGCACCGCTGGGTACGGTGTCTCCGGCTACGCCTGCTACGATTAATTGGCATCTGCGTCGAACGGCTAGAGGTTTTGCGGATGTGGGCATTCGTCTGGCGTATGATCCAAGAGTATTAACCCCGCAGGAACGTCTGGCGGTTCTGGTGCGAGGTAATTGGTATTTGACAGTCGGGCATTAGTAAAAATCGCTTGTTGCAGTGATACGCCGGGAATATTTTTACTGGTCTTGCCCGGTGGCTGGCCTAAAGGCTCTGCGTATGGTTACAATTCACGGCATGATATTGGAAAAGAATCATTGTGTTCGGCGCGTTGGCGGTTGGCTGTTCGGGGCTTTGCTCTGTACTTTGGTACTTCCTCTGGGGGGGTGCGTGGAGCGGTCAGTTACGCTGGTAAGCGATCCGCCGGGAAGTTTGATCTATCTAAACGATGTTCAGCAGGGAATTACGCCATGCACGGTGCCGTTCAAATGGTACGGCGATTACAGCGTGCGGCTGCGGAAAACGCAGAACATTGGAACACCGCTGAAGCCCAAATATGTTTATTACTATCTGCACACGCATAAAAACATGCCGCGGCCCTGGTTCCAGTGGTACGGCGTGGACCTATTCGCCAGTATTTTGCCGATAGAATTTAAGGATCATCAGATTTGGGCGTTTGTCGCGCCGAAGGTGCCACAATTGTCGACGCAGGAGCTTATTGAAAAAGCCAATGCGCTGAAAGCCAAACTTCCACCGCCAAAACCGGCGAGTCCATAATTTTCCAACGTGCAAACGGGGTAACATCATGAGGCGCTGTGTAGGTATCATGTCATCATTGTTCGTGGTGGCCAGCGCTGTGTGTGTTGCCTCGCCACCACTGCGTGCCGATGCTGGCAGGTCATTCCGGGCACCATTGGCGGACCGCATCCCGGCCAATGCGCAACTATATTTTGGCTGGGCGGGGCCGGTGGCCAAATGGCCCGGATATAAAACGTCCAATCTCCGAACGGTATTGTCGCATACGCATATTGCTGATTTCATCCAAGGCAATCTGCCGGTGCTGCTGCACCGGATCAATGAATTGCCCGCAGCCCGCAATACACAATTGCATATTGCGGAATTCAAAAAAGCTTTCGCCATCGCATCGTTGTTAATGACGCATCCCTTCGCGCTGTATTTTCGTCCTATCAGCACAGGTATTCGCAACGTGACCGCACTGCCGCAGGTGGTACTGATTATGAATGCCGGAAAATATCCGGATGCGGTGCTGGCTATTTTTAAAAAGTTGCCCCATCGGCTTTATCCAACCGGGCCACGTATTGATGTGGGGGCAGTTGGCTCGATGGTTTATGCGGGCATTCATATCACGCCTGGTGTGCAGCGGGCGCTGGCGGAAAAAGGTACAACGCTGTCTGTAAACGCCGGTTTTTGCCGGACCATGCGGTTTATGCCGGCGAATCCCGTATCCGCTGAATTTGCGGATATAACGAGTCTGCGCGAATATGCCAACACGCTTTTGGATCAGGCTCTGCGCCATGCCGGTCCGCGTCGAACCCCGGCGGGTAAACAGAAGTGGATTAT
>JAJZVR010000157.1 GCA_021847065.1 Planctomycetota bacterium
CTAGTGTGGCAGGAATTAAAAATCCCAACCACGGAATATCCGTGGATTGATATGAAATCCGGCTACATCCAGATACCTGCCAACAACTTCGCTCTGGGTGCCGACATCGACCTCATCCATCTGGCCAGGTTTGAGGGGCTGCTCCGCAGCGTGATACACCATGGCATCTTCTAGCCGCGCTGATGCGGATCAAAGGGGCGGAAAAGGAATTGGCTAATGTAGTGGAGAGGTTGTCGTAGTTAGTTTGGGGAAATTACCGAGCGCTAAAAACAGCAAAAACGGTCAAATAAGAGCATTCGATGCCGGAACTGCACTACTACTTTGCCTATGGTTCAAATATGAATGAGGTCCGCCTGCGTTGCCGAGTGGGCGTCTTTCCAAATCAAGTCGCAGCTCAATTAGCCGGGTTTAGCCTCCGGTTTAATAAGGCGGCCAAAAATAAAGCTGGAATCGGATATGCAAATATCATTCCGGCACGTAGTGGCATTGTCGAAGGAGTGCTCTACCACCTGACCGAGGAACAGATTAAACAGTTAGATGTATTGGAAGGAGTTGAATCAGGCCACTACTCACGGCTGGCTGTTGAAGTCGCGGTTAATGGCTCTCCAAAGGCAGCCATAACCTATATTGCGTGTAAGAAATATGTTGCCGATGGGCTGCTGCCGGATGAAACTTGTACCGCAAGGGCGCCTCTGACGCACATCCATGGATACGAATATTATGGATGAGAAAACATTAACACGTCTCTATATGAGGTTGCCCTGCCCGTACAGGGTTGCATCACATTTTCCACATCACATTTTCCGCTGGTTTTGCCGCCGGATTTCTGCTATCCTCCAACATCTGTAAATTGCGTGTTTTCCCTGATTATGGTTGAAGTGATAACAATATGGCCGCACAAAACAATATAAAATCCAAAATGAAGGTGCCCCCCTCTGTACAGCGGGTGGCGCTGGTCTCGCTGGGTTGTCCGAAAAATCTCATTGACAGCGAACGCATGCTCGGATTATTGGCCGCCGACGGCATCGCCATTACCGATGATCACGTCGCCGCCGATGCGATAGTCATTAACACCTGTGGCTTTCTGGAAGCCAGTAAAACCGAGGCGCTGGAAGTTATCAACGAAGCCCTGGACGAAAAAAACAAAGCGCTGAAAAAAGGCCGCGCCAAGCGGGTTATCGTGGCCGGCTGCCTGGTGCAGCGGCAACGCTCTAAATTATTGGATGAAGCACCCGGTATTGATGCTCTCGTGGGTGTGTTTGATCGTGAAAATATCGTTACCGCGGTACGCGGGCCAACCGTCGCCGCCGCCAGTGCGGATATGGGGGATTTTCACCCCGTTACCCAGATGATTCATCGCCATGATCGCAGCAAGGTCGGCTATTTTGAATCCGATGCGGGCCGCCTGCGCCTGACACCACGGCATTATGGCTATTTGCGCATTTCCGAAGGGTGCAATCAGGGCTGCACGTTTTGCACTATTCCCAGTATCCGTGGCCGCATGCGCAGCAAACCTCTGGCGGATATCGTTAATGAGGCCCGCGAGCTGGTTGCCGATGGGGCTTTTGAACTCAATCTGATCGGGCAGGACACCACGAGTTACGGCAGTGATATCGGCTATGACGGCCCCGGCGAAGGTTTGACCGGGTTGATTAAAACACTCGATAAACTCGATAGCGTTGGCTGGATTCGCCTGATGTACGCTTATCCAAGCTGCTTTACCGATGACATGATTAGAGCTTTGGCCGATGCCGACCGATGGGTCAAATACATTGATATGCCTTTACAGCATATTCATGATGATATTCTCCACACCATGCGCCGCAAAACTTCCCGGCGGCAAATTACCACGCTGCTGGAAAAACTCCGCAAATGGATTCCCGGCATCAGTATTCGCACCACCTTTATCAGCGGGTTTCCCGGCGAAACCGAGGCGCAACACAATGAATTGGTGGCGTTTGTAAGGCAGTTTGAATTCGACTGCCTGGGCGTGTTTGAATATTCGCCCGAGCCGGAAACCCCGGCGGGGCGGCTGTGGAAAACCCATGCGGTGGACGCTCAAACAGCCAAACGGCGGCGGGAAGAAATCATGCTGGCCCAACAGGAAGTGGTATTCAAGGTAAATCAGGCACAGGTTGGTAAGACCGTTGCTGTGCTTATTGACGCCGCGGATAAAAAGCGCCGCACGGCGGTGGGGCGTCATGCCGGACAGGCTCCGGATATTGATGGGCAGGTGCTCTTACACGGTATTGATGCCACTGCGGGCGATTTAATTCAGGCCGAGATTGAAGATTGGAAGCTTTACGACCTGCTTGCCAAGCCGATCAACTACAAAAAAATCCGCGCTGGCCATAAGCCATTAAGTCTGCCGGTATTTTCCGCGGATGCCCGATAGCGGGTTGCCCGATGGCTTGCTGTGCTTTGCCCCGCCATGGCGTACAATAGCCCTAAGGAAGTGGCAAAGTGGTTCTGTGCAGGCGTGAAATGATATGTACCGGCAAATTCCCAATTTAATAACATTAAGCCGACTGGTGCTTACCGCACTATTTTTTATTGCCATTAATTTTGCCGGCCAGCAGCGCAATATCTCCCTGTGCATGTGGACTGCTCTGGTTATTTTTCTTCTCGCGGTGGCCAGCGATGCCCTGGATGGCTACCTGGCCCGATCCTGGAAAGTGGAAAGCGCCTTTGGCCGCGTGGTCGATCCATTCGCTGATAAAATTCTCATCTGCGGTGCTTTTATATTTTTTGCCGCACCCCAACTGATGTTGCCGCATCTTTCCCTCACCCCCGTGGCGCAAGGTTCTGAACTTACCGGCGTGCAGCCATGGATGGCAGTCGTGCTGATTGCCCGGGAATTCCTGGTTACAGGCATTCGTGGATTGGCGGAATCCCAAGGCATTGATTTTCGCGCCATGTGGACCGGCAAAGTCAAAATGATTGTGCAATGTGCCGCCGTGGTTGGTGTATTGGTGTATCTGGCGCTGGTTTACGAGATTCAAAATCAGGCGGTGCTGGAATGTTTCCGATGGGCGCGTAACATCGCCATCTGGGCGATGCTGATTGTGACCATAGTCTCCGCTTGGCAATACATCGCAAAAGCCTGGCGCATTATTGAGGCATAAACAATTGTTGCAGCGGCGTCGGCGGTGAAAGCCATGGAGCCGCAAAGAGAAGCAGCAGAAGGAAGAGACTTTTTAACAATCATTTTGTGTGCTACCGGGTTGGAAACCGATTGCCGCTGGTGCCCTGAATGGCTAAACTCGGCGCAGCGTAGTTCAAGGGGATGGGCATGGCTAACCGCATATTGGAATGCTGGAGCGGCGGGAAAAAACATCGGATTGTATTTTTCTTTCCGGCGCGTTATCCGCTGGCGGCGTTTACGGGGCCTGAGTCGCGGAGAGCCGACATGCGTCGCGGGAACTGTGCTCGCTATTGGGGAGCGTTTGCGCTGCTCTGGCTGGTGGCGGGTCTTCCGCTGGTTCCGGCTGCCAGCGCGGCACCTTCACGACATGGGATTGTGGATTCGGCCGTTAGCATTCAACTCATTGAAACGCAGCGACTGCCGAAGGAAGCCTTACACGCGATGCCTCAGCCTTGTCCCCCGGGGGCATGGGTCCCGGGAACTGATGATTTTCTGATTGCGGGAGCGCATCGCTTTAACGCTTCTGGGCCGCGAAAATTGTTCCTTTGGAACACCCGCACGCATCGGGTTGCACTGGTATTTGATATCCCAACGATTGCGAAAATACTAAATAAAGGTTTGGGTGGTCGAACGGACGTTGCGGCGCGTGGAAGGGTGAAGTCGGCACGAGGCAACGGGTGGGGGCTTGGTGGGCTGCAATTCAGCGGGGGTAAACTCGTCACCATATTCCAAAATACGATTGGGCATGCCCCAATCCGGAATTTCACACTCCAAGCTCCACCTGGTATCACGGCGACAAATAGGCGCCTCAATCCATTTAGAGCAAACCATGACCGGACGACGTTACGTGTGCTTGCCTGGCGGGTGCAGCGGAAGCCATTCAAGTTGGTTGGGGATCCGGTGGCAGGCTACGCCCGCGAAGTTGAATCAGATTCGTTTGGGGACGGGTGCCGAATCTTGATTCCATCGGGAGGGCCCTGGTTTGCGGTGGTAACGAGCGGCGAGGAACTACCGTCGACCACCAGCGGCCACGTTCAATACATTTCCTTCCCCATAGTGATATTTGACATTGCCACGGGCCGGCGGTTGGCGGAAAGCGGCCGCCTTCGGTCGCCGCCCTGGTGTCCGTTTGCGTCGCCAACCGGGTCCGGCTTGGGTTGGCTGGCGCAAGTAGTGGTCGGTGGGGGCCCCGGATTGATTTCTGGAGACAATATCCTGCGCTTTATGCCGGTGTCCAATACTAGATGGGCCGTTGCGTGGAAGGGCCGTGGCCATCGAGTCACGCCCCAAAAACCCCGCGACACAGAGATGATTCGGGTTCGGCGGATACGGGTTCCCGCGCTTAACCCCAAAGCGATTTTGCGACAGGCGACGTTCTCCCCCCGCGGCGGCAGGATATTCGTGATCGCCCAACTGCCGTTCAGTGCCAATGTCCGGAGCGGGCGCTCGGAAATTGCTGAGATAGCGCCCGTTACGGGCCGCGTTACGCGTATGGTGGCGTTGGGGCCGCCCGGTGCGGCGCTTGCTCCCACAGTTTCCCCGGATGGCCGATTGCTTGCGGTATGGCTACTTCACCAAGATCGTCGGAAGCATCTTCACTTTCGGTTACTGCTGCTGGGTACCAGCACGCTGAAAGCCATTGCTTCCTGCCGCGCGCCCCGCGACGTGCTTACCGGGCTGTATTTTTCTCCGAGCGGTACGAAGATCGCGGCAGTTGGAAACAAGGCGATCTATCTTTTTCAAATAGGGTTCCACTAATCTCGGTTGCGCTGAGCGTGCCGTGGTCCAGCGGCCAAGGGATACGGGCTAAATTTAAGGGGAGTGCCGATTGATGGCGCTCAACGGAAGGGCCGTTACGAGGGAGCGTTGACGCTTTTGGGACGTGATTCCGCTACAATTATTTGCCGGCGGTGGTGGATTGAGGCTTTTTGGAGTGTGAAAATGGAAATGGCACAACAATCGCCGGGTGGATTAACGGCGGTGCAGGTTCTTGATACCTATTTTCTTGAGGCGCGGGCGCGGCTTATTGATTTGGCGGCGGCTTTGGATCGTATAGATCGTGCGCCGGGGGCGGGAGCGGTTCGGGCAGATCCGCGGCTGACGTTTATTCAGGATTCGCTGAAGATTCTGCAACGGTCGGAACCGGGCCGGGCCAAGGCAATTCAGGAACTTTATTCGTTGAAGTAATGGCGTAACGCGGAGCGTTTGGATTATGTTTTTTATTGATCCACATATACACATGGTTTCCCGCACCACAGCGGATTATGAAATGCTGGCGCTTTCAGGCGTGGTGGCGGTCAGTGAGCCGGCGTTCTGGGCGGGCTTTGACCGCTCACCGGCCGGCTTTATGGATTATTTTCGGCAATTGACGGAATTTGAGCCGCGCCGGGCGGCGCAATTCGGTATTGAGCATTACTGCTGGATATGTCTGAATCCCAAGGAGGCGGAGGATCTGGGCAAAGCGCGTGAAGTGCTGGCGGAGATACCGAAATTTTTAGCCTGCCCCAGTGTGCTGGGCGTGGGGGAGATCGGATTGAATAAAAATACCCTCAATGAAGCCAAAGTGTTTCAACAGCATGTGCAGATTGCCATTGATGCAGCACATCAACCGCGCGACGGTGCAAAACACGAGCTGATTTTGATTCATACGCCACACCTGGAAGACAAACTCAAGGGCACGCGGATGATTCTGGATATGCTGCGCGACTTTGGCTCGGCCATTGATCCCGCGCGGGTGCTGATAGATCACGTTGAGGAGCACACCATCTCCCTGGTGAAAGATGCGGGTTTTTGGGTCGGCATGACGATCTATCCAATCAGCAAAGCCACGCCCGCGCGTGCGGTGGATATGATTGAAATGCACGGTGCCGAACGGTTATGTGTCAATGCCGCCGCCGACTGGGGCGTAAGTGATCCATTAAATACGCATCGGACAATGCTCGAGGCGCAGCGGCGCGGGCATAAACTGCCTGAACTGCTGAAGGTTTTTCACAACAATCCGGCGGAATTTTTCGGGCAGAACCCAAAGTTTAAAATCCGGCCCATTGAGGTTCAATATGTAACGCATCACCGATAAACTCGGCGGTTATTTGCCGGCTGGCATCGTTGGCACATTCTTGATTTTAATAACCCGCTGATCGGTGAACGTCCGGCCCGTCAGAGCGTCCTGGAATGTCAGGTGAAAGGTAATGCTGTGATTCACCGGCGGCTTTTTCCACGGGCAATTAAAACAAAATTCATTGAGGCCAAAGTTTCCGTACCAGAGTTTCTTGGTCTGTTGTGGTGTAAATACCCATTTGCCCAGCCGTTGGGAACCATGGGCAATGCCCAGGTCAAAAGCCTCTATGGTGACTGTACCGGTTGCGGGCAGTACCAGATTACCCGGCATAAGCGTGCGAACAAATACCCGAAAGCCGTTGAGTGCTTTGGCGTTTTTCAAGTGGGCGATTGCGGTATCCGCGGTAATCCGCACAGCGCTTAGAGTAAAAATCTCGGATAATCGCCGGGGGGGTAACGTGGCAATCCGCGGGGTGTGGGCGGCCAACTGCGCCTTGAGTTGTGCGATGGTGGAGCGTTGCTGAAGGATCGTAGATTGCAAGGCGGTGTTTTTGTTTTGCAATAGTACATTCTGATGATACAGCGGAGCATTTTGTTTGTAGTTTGCGCATCCGCCAACACCGAGCATAAATAATCCAGCACCCAGCAGTGTTGCCACGACCATACCGGGGCGTTTGAAGAAACGTAGCATTGTTGATTTCGCCATGCGTTGCCCCATTGTTATTGATCCGGCGATTCGGTATCCGCGCTTGGCGGGGCCAGATCGCCACCGCGCCCCAGTTGCGGTGGTTCCATCCGGCCAAGCTTCTTATCAATTACGCCGTACGCAATTGCTTCATCCGCTTCAAGCCACAGGTTGCGGTCGCAATCCCGGTGGATTTTCTCAACGCTTTGTCCGGTGTGTTCAGCCATAATTTCATACATCCGCTGGCGCAGGCGAATCATTTCCTTGGCTTCAATGGCCAAGTCCGTGGCGGTGCCCTGCATCACGCCACCGATCAGCGGCTGGTGAATCATCACGCGGCTGTTCGGAAGCGCATAGCGTTTGCCCTTTTTGCCCGCAGCCAGAAGCCACGCCCCCATGCTGGCAGCCAAGCCAACACAGGTGGTTGAGACATCACAGCGCAAAAACTGCATCGTGTCGTAAATGGCCAGGCCGGCGGTAACAGATCCGCCGGGGCTGTTGATGTAGAAATTTATGTCGGTTTTGGCATCTTCGTTGGAGAGAAAAAGCAACTGAGCGATAACCAGATTGGCAATGTCATCATCAATGGGGCCGGCGAGAAAAATAATACGATCGCGTAGCAGCCGCGAGAAAATATCATAGGATCGTTCGCCGCGACCACTTTTTTCCACAACAATCGGAACCAGGTTATTGGCGGATGGCTCAGTATGCATGGTGCTTCGCACAACGGAGGCCGGATCACTGGAAAATTTCATTCAATACGCTCCTTCTTGCGTTACTCGTACACCCTTAGCGTAGCCGGGCAAACAATTCATGGCAACTCTGGAGATATTTTTGGAGATATTTTAGCACTCTTTTTTGTCATCACGACATTGTCATCGCGATGACTTGTAGGCACGGGGCCGCTCTGATATTCTTGGTGCTGGCGTATTGACGCATTGCGGGTGTAATTCAGTGGTAGAATGCCAGCTTCCCAAGCTGGACGTCGTGGGTTCGAATCCCATCGCCCGCTTTCAATGCACCGCTGCGAGTAATGGCGCAAACACCAGTATTTTCAATAGTTTCATGATCCTCTGATTCCAGTGGATCACCGTCCGACGATGTGCGGACTGATGTACCAATATGCCCTGAAAAGCACGTTCCATGGTTGCGCCCGTGGTTGCGCGGTTCCACGTACCCCGGCGGCGTTTCCGGATTTTCGTTGCGATCCGCAGTACCTATTAGATTAATTTCTTGAATCGCTTGGGCTGTATCCAAAATTCCCATTCGTCCGTGCGAAGTACTATCTGGCGCGATTAAGACTGCGCGGCCTGTAAGCAAATTCGTACCGTCCCGGTCCCACGGTCACAGTGGTTGGGCCATTCTTCCGTGCGGACCGTGCGATGGTGCGCACGCCGGGCGTAGACGAACCCAACACGCCGCCGTTGCACCGAATGACCGCGTGTCCGGCGCCGTGCAGCGTAACGGTCGCGGACGTTACCGGTGGAATAGTGATATCCAATCGCAGATCCCCAGCGATCCAGCGCCATTGGCTCCGAATAATACCAAATCGGCATTCGTGGACGCCAGCCGCCCATGGCAGTGCGCGAATCGGATGTGGATCAATCAATATCGTATGAAAGCCGGGATCCATCGGATCCGGTTTGATCCCCACCAGATCGTTGTACATCCAGCCCAAGATGTCGCCGAACATGATGTGATTCATGGAAGCCGGCTGCAACCCCCAACCTTCCCAAAGTGTGGTGGCACCATGCAGTATCCATTGGCCATAACTAGGATAGGTCGTTTGCGTGGCGACGCGGTACGCCAACGCGGTATGTCCGTAACGGCTTAGAACGCGAAACAAACACTTATCACCCAGTATCCCGACATCCAGATGATCCTGATGTTGGTGTACATCTTGCACAAGGCGTTGCAGCACCAGTGGACGCATTTCTCTGGTCGCCAGTCCATAATACAGCGGCATGTCCTGTGCGGTTTGGCCAGCATTGCCATATATGCCATTGCCCCTGTAAAACCGCTGATTAAACGCGTGGCGAATGGTTGACGCATCCAGTGTGAATGTTGCGGCATCTTTCCGCCGGTGCAGCACGGTGGCGATGCGGGACAGAAGCACCGCGTCATGATACAGAATGCAGGTGGAGGTAAAGGAAATCGGCGGCATATGTTTGGCGGAACTGGCCCAGTCGCCAATCCCGGCATGATCAGGCAAAATATCATGTGGGGCAAATGACATCACAAAACGAAAGTAGCGTTTCAGGCCATGGTAGTGCTCACGCAATATCCCCCCGTCGCCATAGTAAAGATACTGATTCCAGCAGACAAATTCATAGGCACTTTCCCAATCCGGATCAGG
>JAJZVR010000158.1 GCA_021847065.1 Planctomycetota bacterium
ATGATATGGCCGCCGTATGGTCGATGGCGGATTTAGCGATTGCCCGGGCCGGCGCGGGTACCTGCGCGGAATTATCGTGCATGGCAGTGCCGGCTATTCTCATGCCGTATCCGTTCCATAAGGATCGTCATCAGCACGCCAATGCCGAGAAACTTTGTGCTGCTGGTTCTGCGATTCTCGTGCCTGATACGAAAGATCCGTCGCACAATGCAACCGAGCTAAAGCCGGTGCTGATGCGTTTGCTTACCGAGTCGGATCGGCTCAGTGAAATGTCGCTGGCGGCCCAGTCGCAGGCCCGGCCAGAGGCGGCAGACATCGTGGCCCGGTGGCTGCTGGCGCAGATACGATCATCCCTCGGAGATCACTCATGAACACCAACACGGAATGTTCGGTTTTTAACCAGCCGTGGCGGATGTGTTCCGCGGCGCCACAGCGCAAGGAGGCTATATCATGGTAACAGTTAGCGACAGAAAGCTATCCAAGCCGTTAGGTGAAAAGTTGGAAGTTGTTGATTTCCACACTGATTTTCCAGGGGATCAAATGCCAACCGCGACGACCCGGAACACGCAGGACAATCAATTCCTTGGACATCGGGTGCATTTTATCGGCATCGGTGGCAGCGGCATGTGTGGCCTGGCTCAAATGCTGGCGCAAATGGGAGCGGTTGTTTCCGGATCCGACCGAACCGCCACTGCCGCAACCGAAAAGCTCTCTAAATTGGGAGTTCAGATAGCATATCAACAGACCTCCGACAGTTTTCCGCACGAAGCTCAATATGTGGTGTATTCCGCCGCGGTACGCCCGGATCATCCAGAATTACTCGAAGCGCAGAAATCTGGCATAAAGATATTCAAATATGCTCAAATGCTCGGGCGCGTTATGCGGGTTAAGCATGGTATCGCCATAGCCGGCACGCACGGGAAATCAACAACCACGTCAATGGTGGCGTATATTTTATCGCGTGCGGGCATTGATCCCTCTTATATTATCGGGGCGAGTTCGCGGCAGTTGGGCGGCTCCGCCCATGGCGGATCAGGAGATTATTTTATCGCCGAGGCCTGTGAATTTGATCGCAGCTTCCTGAATCTGCATCCGCGCATTGCGGCGGTACTGAATGTGGAATCAGATCACCTGGATTATTATCACGATATTCATGACATTACCGGAGCCTTTGGGCAGTTTATGTCGCAGGTTGATCCCGACGGAGTGATTATCACGAGTTCGGAAAATCCTTGGTGTCAGGAAGCTGCGGCGGTGGCCAAAGCCCGGGTGGAAACCTATGGCCTAAGTGGTACGCCGGACTGGCTGGCAACAGACATTAAATCCGCGCATGGCCGACTTTCTTATTGGGTGTCATACCAGGGGCGACGATCCGCCCAATTGGCTCTGCGGATACCCGGACGGCACAATATCGGAAACAGTCTTGTGGCCGCCGCGATAGCCAGACATTGTCATGTGTCTTGGGATGTGATTGCTTCCGCGATTGAGGACTTTGCCGGAGCGGATCGCCGCAGCCAGTTGCTGGGCGATATTCGCGGCATAACCATTCTCGATGATTATGCCCATCATCCAACGGAAATTCTCTCAACCTTGGCTGGATTACGCGAATTATACCAGCCCCAGCGACTGATTTGCGTATTCCAGCCGCATCAGCACAGCCGCACGCGCAGCTTGCTGGAGGAATTTGCCGCCAGCTTTTCCAGCGCGGACATCGTCATTATCCCGGATATTTACGTCGCACGTGACAGCGAGGCGGATATTAAAGCCGTCAACGCGCAAACGCTGGTGGATCGCATTGTGGCCAATGGTCGATGCGGACGCTATATTCCGACATTTCCGGAGGTTGTAACCGCGCTTAAAACGGAATTAAAAGCGGGTGATCTTGTAGTATCCATGGGTGCAGGACCGGTTTGGAAAATAACGCATGAATTGGTACACCAACTTTGAAGATATTGTTCGCACGGACGAGCCTTTGGCTCCCAAGACGTGGTTTCGTCTCGGTGGCGCGGCGCGTTACTTTGTTGAGCCTCGCAGCCACGAAGAACTCGCGGCCGTCGTGCAGCGCTTGAATGAAAATAACATACCAATGTATGTCCTCGGTGGGGGGGCTAATTTGCTCGTACGCGATCAAGGTGTCGATGGCGCGGTGATTTCGCTGTCCCATGACGCATTCAAACAGGTCGTCATGGATGACCGGATGGTACGCGTGGGGGCTGGAAAAGATGTTCTCAAGCTGGTTTTAGAGCTGGCGAAAACCGGTTTGGCGGGCCTGGAATGTCAGGCTGGTATTCCCGGTACCGTCGGCGGGGAAATTCGCATGAACGCCGGTGGCGCATTTGGTGATATCGGTTCAAGCGTTGCGGAAGTGACCGTTATGGATTCATTCGGGCAGATTTTCACGCGCCAGCGTGATGATCTGGTATTTACCTATCGCCGCAGCAATATCAATGCTAAATTTATTCTCGATGCGCTTTTTGAATTAACCCCGGAAAATCCGGATCGTCTGGGCCAGAGAGTCAAGGAAATCTGGATGTACAAACGCAATACCCAGCCGCTTAAAGACAACAGTGCCGGGTGCATTTTCCGCAATCCCGATGGTATGTCCGCCGGAAAGCTTATTGATGAAGCTGGCTTAAAGGGCAGCACGATCGGCGGTGCCGAGATTTCCACGCATCACGCCAATTTCATTATTGCCCGGCATGGTGCCTCAAGCGCTGATGTTTTAGCCTTGATGGAATTGGCGAGAAAAACCGTACGTGATAAAACCGGTATCGAACTGGAAAGTGAAGTGGTGATCTGGTAAACGCTTGCGTGCACGTTGCGTATATACTCGTTTGGTGGATCGGCGTTGTTACACGATATCCCAAATGAGATGGCCACCGGGCCTCGCTGATTTCAGGAGAACATCATGAACGCTTTAGTTAAGCCGCTGAATATTACACTGCTGGCAGGCGGTGTATCCAGAGAGCGCGAAGTTTCCTTGGCCAGCGGCGCGCAGATCGCCGCCGCCCTGCGCGCCGGAGGACACACGGTTTTTGAATCTGATATTGCTCCGGATAATCTTTCGGCATTGGATCATCGCCCGTCTGATCTGGTTTTTCCGGCTCTGCACGGGACTTTTGGTGAAGACGGTCAATTGCAGGAAATTCTGGAGTCCCGGGGAATCGCTTACGTGGGTTCCGGGCCGGCAGCATCCAAATTGGCCATGGATAAGGTGGCCGCCAAGAGCGTGCTGGCGGAAAAATGTATTGCAACGCCGAACTGGCAGGTTGTCAGCAGTGGAAAATACAAAGACAGTTGGACCCCGCGCAGCGGCATCGGGTACCCTTGTGTAATTAAACCCATTGCCGACGGCAGTTCCATGGCCTGCAGAATATGCACCAATATTTCCCAAGCCCGTGCTCACCTCGCTGAATCATTGCCACAATATGGTGCCATGCTTGTGGAAAAATTTATTTCCGGCCCCGAATTAACCGTTGGCATTCTTGATGGGCTGGCGTTGCCGATTATTCAAATTCGCCCGGCGGCGGCGTTTTACGATTATCAGGCCAAATATACGCGAGAAGATACCGAATATCTTTTTGATATCGCGCTTCCACCAGCCATTTTGGAGAAAGTCGCCCGAATGGCATTGGAAACGTACCAATGTATCGGGTCACGCCATTTGGCGCGCGTGGATATTATGGTGGATCAGGCCACCATGGAGCCAATGGTTCTGGAACTCAATAGTTTACCGGGGTTTACCAGCCACTCTCTGGTGCCGAAAGCTGCGGCTAAGGCTGGCATCTCCTTTGAAGAGTTATGCGAACGGCTTGCGACAATGGCGATTCGTGATCGATCGCCCGCTCTGACCGATGCACAGGCCAAAACACACAATTGAAACAGGCGCTGAAATAGTCATGACGAAAAACCGCTACAGATCGACATATCATCGCCCCTGGCAGACTCCCTGGGTTCGCAGCACCCTGATGTTATGTCTGATATTGCTGGTAATAGCCTTGCTGGTGGAAGGTTTTTCACGATTGAACATCTACGGCAAAATGCTCATGGCACAACGATCACGCGATCGGCCGTTGAAAAGTATCGTGATGATCGGCGCACCGCATTGGCTGGCGGGACCTATTTTGAATTCTCTGGCCGCCGAGGCCGTGCAATACACGGTTTTTAACAAGCGGCACCCCGCGTACGCCGCCGAGCTGCGTAATCCAGTAAATGGCAAAATACTCCAAATTATTGCGCGACATTTTACCACCGACCAGGCCCAGGGATTTAATGCCTGGATCAAACGCGTCGATTATGTGCGACGGGTCTGGCTGCCGCATGAACAGATTATTGAAATCGCCTGCCGGTACCGTCGGCCTGCCGCTCTGATTTCAGTGAACGGAAAATATTATCTCATGAGTCCTCATGCCATTCGCCTCCCTGGCGCATACGCTCCGATGGATTTGCCGGAACTCAGTTGGTTAATGCGTATCAGCGGAATTACAGTAGCAGTCCCGGCACCAGGCAAGCCGTTTGCTGGCCAGGGCGTTAAACTGGGGCTGAAGATGATTACATTATTGTCTGGTCACCCATTTTCCAGCCAGATTCAATGCGTTAATCTGGCCAATATGTATGCCCATGTTCCATCAACCACACCTGAAATAGTCCTCAAAACGCGCTTTGGAACGCAAATATACTGGGGGCTTCCGCCGGGTAAAGAAGGTTTTTATGAAGTACCCGCGTCGCGGAAGTTGCAGTTGCTTAATGATGTTTATCAGCAATATCATCGTATTGATGCGGCAAGAGCGTATCTGGATGTGCGGTCCGACGAAGTACTTGTTCCGCGGCCACCGCCGGCAACGACTCAGGATGCTCAGTGAGAACCTCCGCTATAATATACTTGATGGGCTGGAATATTTTGGATTGGATATCTTGAATGCCTTTGGATATATCAAAACAGGTTGTGTTAATTACCGGTGCCTCTTCAGGAATTGGTGCGGCGTGTGCCCTGGCGCTGGCACAGCGCGGTGCCAGTCTGGTTCTTGCCGCGCGGCGCATGGATAAACTTCAAGCCGTTGCGGATAAAGCAAAAGCTTTGGGATCGCGGGTCATTATCGCGCCTTGCGATGTTGCCATCCGCGATGATGTTGTCAAAGTCGTACAATCCGCCAAAGACCAATTTGGCCGATTGGATGTTGCCATTGCCAATGCCGGTTATGGACTTCGGGCACCCGTTCATCTGACGTCGGAGAAACAGATGGAGGATATATGGCGCGTCAACGTCATGGGCACATGGTATGTCATGGCCGCCGCCGCACCGATCATGATCGAGCAACATGCCGGCCACATTATCGTTGTCTCCTCAGCTATCGCCCGGCGTTCGATTCCGCAAATGGGAGCCTATGCCATGACCAAATCGGCCCAGCTTTCGTTAGCAGAGGCACAGCGCATTGAATTATCCGGCAAATCCGTTCATGTCAGCACGGTGCATCCGATCACAACCGATACGGAATTTTTTCAACAGGCCACAAAACGCAGCGGAAAGCGCGTCGATGGCTTGGGAAAAACACAAAGTGCGGAATTGGTGGCGAAGAAAATTGTTCGCCTGATTGAGCATCCCCAGCCTGAATTATGGCCTTATGCCCCGGTACGTTATGCGCTGGCCATTGCCGCCGCATTTCCGTCTCTGGTGGACCGCCAGATAAAGCGGAGTTTTTCCGCCGAAAATAAAATTCAGAAACGAGTTTAATCCATGCATTTACGCTATCTGCCTCATAGAACGACACTGTTTATCATTTTCTTGGCTGCAATTGCCGCAGTCATTGCGTTTATCAAGTTAAGGCCGAACCTGTATGTTCCAATCACCGAACCCACCATACACATACCCACTTCGCCGGATATACGTGTGCTTACCGCCAATATCAATCTGCTGCGCCTGCATCAGGGAATTCATAGCTGGTCGGTGCGACGTATCATGCTCATTAAAGTGCTGCAGCATATTCATGCCGACATCATCGGTATGCAGGCCTCAACGCCCGCCCAAACCGCCTGGCTGATCACACACTTGCCCGCCTACGCCCATTTTCCGGATGGTGCCGCCATTCACACCAGCCTGATTTCCGCGCTGGCCGGCCCGCTGAGCACCTGGAATCAAATCTGGTATCGCCGTGATCGCTTCCGCCGCATTGCCGGTACCTTTGGCATGGTGCGCCCGCATCATCCGCAAGGCAATCCCACCGAGAATACCTATTTTTCCCTTGCTGTATTGCACGATCAGACTCAACGATTCCCCGATTTTATTGTGCTGGATGTGCACCTGCGGCACTGGGAAACCAATGCCGTAAAAAGTGCCGAGAAACTCCATGAAATTTTATCAAAGTGGCAACGCCGTTATCCTTCCGCCCAGGCCATTCTCCTGGGTGATATGAATCATTCTCGCACAGATCAGGCCATCTACCAGGCTCTACTTGGTACGCCGACCACGGTACCGTTAACGGATACCTTCAATTATGCACTGCATAAGCCGGGCCAGCAGTGGGGGACTTGGGAGAACTATACAAACCATGTTTACAGCCCATGGCCAACGGATCTCATTTTTGTATCTCCAAAACTGGCCCATCTTCCGGCCAGAATTATCCCCTATCACATGCCACCTTCAAAATATCCCTCCAAACATCTTTTTGTTCTGACTGTTCTCACACCCGGTTCAGTGAAAAAGTAAAAACTCAAGGCCGTCGCCCGGCAAGGACGTGTGTTAATTGCATTGATTGGCTAAACCTATGTCACCGCAGGTGACCGTGCACTCAGCACCGCATGTCCCAATTGGCCAGGTGATATCGAACTCAATGGCTGATACGCTTAAGAACCCGTAAAATATGCAGGGGAAAGTTTGGTCAAGATGGGTAACTCGATGCGTGGCTGGCATCACCGATACGGCAGATGTTTTAGTGCCGGGTCGATTATCTGGCGTTGAAAGGCAGTCTTTATGAAGCGTGTCGTGATTCGAATTGTGGTGCTGCTTCTGGTGCTCTCCGCCGTGGCGTATGGATTGTATCGCTGGATGCAAAGCCGGAAACAGGGGCCTGTTACGAATGTCCGGCTTTATGGAAATATGGATGAACGCGATGTTCAACTGGCCTTCAAGGAATCCGGGCGCGTTATGGGCGAACTGGTGCATGAGGGGGCTTCGGTAAAAAAAGGCCAGCTTCTGGCCACGCTGGATACGGATTGGTTGATCCATGAGGTGGCACAGGCAAAAGCTGTGCTGGCAGAACAGCAGCAGGTTTTATTGCGATTGAAGAATGGAAGTCGGCCCCAGGAAATTTTGCAGGATCGGGCGTTGTATGCCGCCGCCAAGGCCCAGGCCGCTAATGATCTGGTCAACGTACATCGGTATAAAAAGCTGCTTGCCACCGGCGATATAACCAGCATCAACTATGACAATGCCAAAGCGTTGTGGACGGTGGATCATCAGAAAGCTTTGGCGGCGCGGGAAACACTGCGTCTGGCGGTATTGGGACCGCGCGTCGAAGACATTGCCGAGGCGGCGGCGAAACTTCACGCCGATCAGGCGCAATTGGCACTTTTGCAACAATACCTTGCGGATACCAACCTCATCAGCCCGACGGATGGTATCATTCGCACGCGAATTCTTGAACCCGGCGATATGGCCAGCCCGCAAACGCCGGTATATACAATTGCCATTATGAACCCCAAATGGGTAAGGGCATACATCCCGGAAAAGGATCTCGGCTTTATTCATGGCGGTTCCAAAGCGTGGGTCACAGTGGACAGCTTTCCTAAAAAGAAATTCTCCGGCTGGGTAGGGTTCATTTCACCAATCGCAGAATTTACACCCAAATCTGTAGAAACCACACAATTGCGCACCAGTCTGGTGTATGAAGTGCGGGTTTATGTGAAAGACCCGCATGATCTGCTGCGGTTGGGAATGCCGGCAACGGTAAATATTCCGGTCAAGGCCGCTGCTACACAGTCCACCGAAAAGGGGCATTGAATGGATGCCTTTCCAAAAGCCTCCAAGCCGATTATTCTGTGCCGGGATATTCACAAATCTTTTCCCGACGGGCATGGCGGCACCACCGCCGCACTGGCGGGTGTATCGCTGGAAGTGCGCCGCGGTCTTATGGTGGCGCTGGTGGGGCTCGACGGCGCCGGAAAAACCACGCTGATTCGACTGATCATGGGCTTAATGGCGGCGGATTCCGGTGATATTCAAGTGCTGGGACATGATATTGTTCAACATCCCCATGCGGCGGAATCAGACGTAAGCTATATGCCACAGAAATTTGGTTTGTATGAAGATTTGACCGTGCAGGAAAATCTGGATTTATACGCCGACCTGCACGGTGTCTCCGCATCAGATCGCAAAACACGCTATCCGGAATTATTTGCCATGACCAATCTGGGGCAGTTTACCAAGCGGTTGGCGGGCCGGCTTTCCGGCGGAATGAAGCAGAAGTTGGGATTGGCCTGTGCACTGGTGCAGTCGCCGCAGCTTTTAATACTTGATGAACCCACCGTCGGTGTTGATCCGGTATCCCGGCAAGAATTGTGGGCTATTCTGTTGAACCTGGTGAAAACCAGATCACTTACGCTGCTGATCAGCACACCCTATCTCGAGGAGGCCGAATTCTGTAATCTCGCTGTGGTCATGTATCGGGGCACAACACTGGCCGAAGGTTCCCCGCAGGATGTGGCGGATCATGCCAAAGGCCGCACATTTCGTTTGACTACTCCGCCGGAAATAAAACCTCGGCAACTCGTGGCGACCCTGCTAAGTTCGCCCGTGGTTGCCGACGCCGTGCCGGAGGGTGGCGATGTTCGGCTGGTGCTCAAGACGGATGCGACAGGGCTTGCCCAAATACCACATGCCGCCAATGCCACCGAGATTAAACCAAAATTAGCCGATGGCTTTATGGTGCTTCTGCGGCAGACCGTGGATAAGGCTGATACCGCAGGCGTCCCACCCCAAGCCGTGCCACCGGTCACAGCGAGGGCCCAATCCGGTGAATCCGTCGTTCAGGTGCATGATCTGGTCCGGCGATTTGGAGATTTTGTTGCGGTAGATCATGTCAATTTTGACATACGAAGGGGAGAAATTTTTGGATTATTGGGACCCAATGGTGCGGGAAAAAGCACAACATTTCGCATGTTGTGTGGATTGTTGCCCCTGACTTCCG
>JAJZVR010000159.1 GCA_021847065.1 Planctomycetota bacterium
ATTTCCGTTGTGTTGAAACCGGCTCCATGGCCAAATTGTTTGCGGTTTCCAATATTTGCCGCGGATAATTTATTCGGCGGCTTGCGACGGTGCGGCGAAGTCCGCCATGGCCGCGGAAGGGCCGGGTTGAGACGGAAAATAGAGCCAATATTGGCTTTCCGGATCGTCCATGCACAGAAGTGTATAGTTGCAACCTGTTGGCACCATATCGAGGCTGGCGGTTTTTTCAGATAAAGAAATAACGACATGTTCCGCAATCCGGGCGGAGCGGTCCTCCTGCGGCGGTGCCGCATCGGCGGCGGCGGGCTTAATGGCCGCGAGGTCAATGGTGGCCAGCGCCTCGAGAAGTATTTGCCGCTGGCTGCGACCGGCGGTAATCAAAGTGGGTATCGGTCGGCTATAGCCGGCAATCTGCAGTCCAACGGAAAAGTGATCCATTAATCCGCGGCACATCCATGCGGCGGCCAGTTCAATAGCGCGCTCGGCGAGCGCCGGGCCATTGGGCACGGTAGCCCATTGCCGCAAATCCAGGGTAACAACAATGGTTGGTGGCGTATCGGTGGTCATTTCTTTGACCATTAATTGACCGGTGTGAGCGCTGCGGCGCCAGTGAATGGATCGAATGCTGTCTCCGGATTGATATTCACGAAGGCCGAAAAATTCATCCGATCCTCCCCGCCGGGGTGAAGTCGTGGAACCGCCGGAGGCAAATGTGCGCGAGCGGGCCAGCAATTCACGATTCAACATGCCGATGCGCGGATATACCGTGATGCGGCGCGGTGCCCGCACATGCACCGCCCGATTGAGAAATCCAAACGGAAATGAACAACATACTCGCTGCTCGCGCAGTTCAATAATTCCCCGATGTGTCGGGACCAGATGGGTCATCACCAGCGTGGTCTGCCCCGGCCCCAGATGCAGGCAATACCCTTCAGGAATAACAGATACCGCCCCCAGAAAGCGGGCTTCCGTGATGCGAACAGCGCAGGATGGCCAGAGTATTTTATGATTCACCATGCGGTAATGTACTTCCATCGACTCACCGGCGACGGCGTGCTCCCCGACAGATCGCGTGACTTCCAATCGTCGCAAAAGCAGATCACCGAGGACCGCCGATACCAGAAGCGTTCCCAGCACAATTCCCAGCGCCCAGAAGAGAATATTGTTTTGACTGTTCAGGGCCGCGATCAACACAAAGCACGTAACGCCGGCAAAAACAAACCCCGTAAAGGTCAGTTCATAATACGTCATGTGCCGGTGTTTTCGCATGGCCGCGGATCGCCTTGAAATTTATGAATCGCTGCATCCTGCCGGCTACGCCCCGGTGGCAAGCACTACATGGGGCAGGCAATATTCTGCAATAATTCCTGCATGATACGAACGGCGGTGGTAATATCACCGTTGGCCATGTAACTTTTGGTAATAACCCGGTGCGAGCAAACCGGAACGACCATTTCCTTGATGTCATCGGGCGTGACATAATCACGTTTGTTCACCAGCGCCAAGGCCTGCACCGCGTGGGTCAGCGCGAGTGAACCGCGCGGCGAAATACCCGTATGCAACAATTCATGCTTGCGCGTGGCCGTTACAATATCCATCATGTATTCCAGCAGCAGGGGGTCAATTTTTACCTGCGCGGCCTGCCCCTGCAACGCTTCCACTTCTTCGCTGGAGAGTACCGGGTCGAGTGTATCGAGTCGATGCTGTCCCGGCTGTTCCCGCAGAATAGCCAGTTCGCGCTCGCGCTCCGGATAGCCCAACTGAATGCGCAGCAGAAAACGATCCAACTGATTTTCAGGCAGGAAATACGTGCCTTCAAACTCAAATGGATTTTGCGTCGCCACGACCATAAATGGGCGGGGAAGTTGAAGCGTTTGACCATCAACGGAGACGGAATTTTCGTTCATCGCCTCCAACAGACTGCTTTGCGTGCGCGGGGTGGTGCGGTTGATTTCATCCGCGAGGACGATATTGGCAAAAATCGGGCCGGGTTTGAATGTGAATTCCTGTCTTTCCTGGTTATAAACCGAAACGCCGAGAATATCGCTGGGCAGCAGATCAGGCGTAAGTTGAATGCGGCTGAACTGGCAGTTGATGCTGCGGGCCAGCGCCTTGGCCAGAACCGTTTTGCCAACACCGGGAACATCTTCAATCAGCACATGGCCCCGCGCCAGTAATCCCACCAGCAGGTGTGTGACCACTTCGGGACGCCCGAAGAATACGGTTTGGATATTTTTTCGCAGTCGTTCCAGGGGATTCATGCGTTTTGTATTCCTGTCTCGCCCGGGTCAGGGCGGTGAAAAGCGCGGGCCAATGAGTTCCACGCCCTATTGCGATGATTGCGAAAAACGCTTGACGAGCTTTTCAATCAGCGGCTGGTCCGGATTCAATTCAAGACTCTTGCGCCAATAGCCAATCGCTTTGCGGCGCATCGCCGAATCGCCGCTTGCCGATTGTAACGCCATGGCCATATCCGCCACACCAAGGCCATTGAGCGCGGGCGGGTAATTGGCATTGATTTTCAATGCGGCATGGTAGGCCACTTTCGCCCGCGGCAAATTGCCCATGCGGTAATAGGCGTAGCCGAGTCGCTCCTGCACCAGAGCTGATGGAGCAAGCTTGCCCGCCGTCTTCAGCACGCGCGAGGCCATGGCATAGTCTTTGCCCTGCAAATACACCGCCGCCATATCCAGATATATGGCCGACTGATGCGGCTTTAACTCCAGACTGGATTTGAAATAATGCAGTGCTTTCCGGCCATACTTTGGATCAACATTGGCGGCTTCGGCATAAATAGCTCCAAGGTTGGCTAATGACGCAAAGGAATTTGCGCCATTGGATAAGGCCCGACGGCCATAAATGACGCCAAAAATAGGCTGCCCGGTCTGGGCATACGCCACGGCAAGATTCATGGCGGCGTGGGCATTTTTCGGTTCAACCTGTAATGACTGCTGATAGGCCTTAACGGCGCTTTGAAAATTATGCACCGCCTGGAAACTCACGCCCAGTTCATACCAGCCGTGAAAGCTTTTTGGATTCAATGTTACGGCGCGTTGATAATCATCAATGGCGCTATGGATATGCCCCTGTTTGCGATAAATGTCACCACGGGCTTCATAGGCCAAAACCATATTCGGATTCTGGCTGATCGCCTGCGTGAGTTCGGCCAGAGCTTTCTGGGTTTTACCGCCTTCGGCGTCCAACTCGCCTCGAACATAATGATTAATCGCGGTTGAGGTATTTGGCTGGCTGCTGCACCCGCCAAGCCAGAGCGTACTGATAATCGCAAAAGGCAACAAAATAGAACGCTTCGTCATCTTAGAGACCCTTCGGCCAGCAAAAGCCTGTCAATTACACCAATTCCAACCCGCATCTCTGCGGCGGGAACGAAAACCGCCGCCCCGATAAGTCCGATTTTCCGTATCGGCGATCCGCCTATCAGGCCAACCACTTCATTATCGGCTCAACGAGAAAAACTGGCCAATAAAAGTTACGGGCAAATGATCCGGTGCGCAAATCGCCAAGGCCACAAATCAGAAAAAGCATCCGAAAGTTTATGCCGCCAGACGTAAGAAAAGAAAGGATGCAACGTCCGCGGACAATCCATCCGATATCATGGCAATGCGAATAAACAGGCAATAACCCGTTACTGCAGCGGCACCGGCTCGTCCGACAACTGCGTCGGACGATTAATCATAAGAACTTGCTCGGCATTTTCCGGAACCTGCAGCCAGTCTGTCGCCATGGCGTGATCAATGCGGACAGCGTTTTGTCCCGGCGTATCGGTCAGGGTTTGACAACCCGCCAACATCGGCAACATGGCCGCTGTGCCAACGATAAGTAATAGTGCCGCGTACCGTTTCATGCAATAGCCTCCAAAGCAAGACATCCGCCCCGCAGTTAAATCGGGTGTTTTTTATCCGCCCACGCACTGCGTGTCAAATAAATTTTCCGCAAACCGGTTGATTTTCAGATTCCGAACCCCGTTGGCCCGGAGCGTTCAACCGATTTCAATTGTTTATTTTCCCATAAAGTTGCCAATATATCCAGCGAGCAACCGCGGCTTGGTTCGGAATGTCGCCGCATGGCCGGGGCGATAGGAGCCTGTCCAAGTAATCGCCGAGTTGCGACGGCCTGATTTTTGGCCTCCATCAAGAAGTGGCGAAGATGGTACTCCGAGGAGCCGCGCCGCAGAGGGGGGCCAAAAAGCACGCCGCCCCGCCGGGAGGTGGGCCTGAAATGCCCCGCCTGCTTTGTTGTCAGATCTCGCAGACTCATCTTTCAGAGTCGGCTCGATCCTCCGCCGCGCATACGGGACATTTCAGACCCATCGCAATCCCGGCCGTTACTTGGACAGGCTCCTAGAAGGCGTATTTCACGAAAAATGTTATAGTACAGTGAATTGCTGACGAACGCGAATCGGTCCCGGCGCGCCGGGACGGCGGCTTAACGGGAGCGGTTATGACAACATCAACAAAGGCACCAACGCCCCTTGTGGGCATTGTCATGGGAAGCAAATCGGACTGGCCCACCATGCACCATACAGCGGAAACGCTGGAATTGCTGGAAATACCTTTTGAAGCCAAAGTGGTATCAGCCCATCGGATGCCCGTGGATATGATCGCGTATGGCCAGCAGGCGGCCGGGCGGGGGCTGGCAGTTATTATCGCCGGCGCCGGTGGAGCGGCGCATTTGCCCGGCATGATTTCCTCGGTGACAATTTTGCCGGTTTTGGGGGTGCCCATTCAAAGTGCCGCACTTAATGGTTTGGACTCGCTACTGTCAATTGTCCAAATGCCCGGCGGCGTGCCGGTTGGAACATTAGCCATCGGCAAAGCGGGGGCTATCAATGCGGCGCTGATGGCGGCGGCGATATTAGGATTGTCGGATGGCGGAATCCGAAAACGCTATGAAGCGTACCGCAAATCCATCACCGAAAAAATTCGTGGCGAGACCTTGGACGATGTTTCAGCGTAACCGCGGGCCCATGCCACAGACACAATGATTGCTTTTCAGATAATCTGACAGGGTGCCATGACGTCAAAACTTGAACCAATAACGCATCCAGCCATTCTTCCGCCGGAACTTATAACCGTCCTGGGGGGCGGACAGCTTGGCTCCATGCTCTGTGAGGCCGCCAAACGCATGGGTTATCGCACATTTTGTGTGTCCAACCACGAAACAGACCCGGCTCGACGCTGGGCCGATCATCATCTGATTGCCGATCCCGGTGAGCCTGCCACGGTGGCCCGCGTGGCCCGACAATCCGCAATATTAACCGTGGAGGCAGAATCCATCGAACCTGTGGCCCTGGAAGCAGCCGCCAATGCTCAATGCCGTGTTGCGCCATCTGCAGATGTGCAGCGCACGGTGCGCGACCGACGTCTGGAGAAGCTGTTCCTTCGCGATCATGGCCTGGCGGTTGGCCCCTTTGCCACCGTAGAGTCCGCAAAACAGATGCAGGAAGCAACTGAAGCACTATTTGCCGCGGGTGCTAAAAAACTGGTGGCAAAAACCGCCCGTGGCGGCTATGACGGCAAAGGCCAGCGCTGGATACACTCGGCAGCCGAAGCGGCAGACGCATGGGTCGCTTTAGGTTCCACACCGCTGGTGGTGGAAAGCGGTATTGATTTTGTGGCTGAGGCATCGGTCATCGTGGCACGATCAGCCGATGGCCGCATGACGCATTTTCCCGTATTTCAAAATGAACATCGCCGCGGGATATTATTTCAAACCCGCATGCCCGGCGATTTCTCCCCTGCCACCACCGCAAAAGCCATTGACCTTGGCCGCCGCACAGCCCAAGCCTTGGGCGTAGTGGGTCTGCTGGCGGTGGAGATGTTTATATTGCCGGATGGAGATGTATTAATTAATGAATTGGCGGCCCGCCCCCACAACTCCGGGCATGTGACCATGCGCGCCGCCAGCCGCAGCCAGTTTGAAATGCACATCGCCGCGATCTGTGGTTTGCCATTGCCGGAAATACATACGTTGCAACCCGGCGTCATGACCAATTTGCTCGGCGACCTGTGGGTAAACGGCGAGCCGGATTTTGCCAAAGTGCTCGCCGATGGCCGCGGCATGAGCCACCTGTACGGTAAGTCACCGCGTGCGGGCCGCAAGATGGGTCACATGATTCACACCGCCCCCACCCTGGCGGAAGCGGTGCAAGCCGCCAATGCGGCGTTCGCGCTGCTGCAAAACACATGAGACAACCACTATCGTCGGATTCATGCTGGCATAATGCCTGTGGTCAACATTCCGGTACCTTCGACGATACCGCCAAGAAAAAGCGTCAACATGCGTTGGAGTTAGTTAAACGGGCCATCACCACACAGCGGGGTGTGGTCAGCTATCCCCAAATGACCTTCGTGCGGTCATCAGCCGCTGAAAATCGGCTTGGCCAAATCCTCATAGCAACGCGATAAGCTGGACTTTCCCGAATCGCAATTCAAAAAAAAAAGCCCGCACGATCCGATCAGATCGCGCGGGCTGTATGTAAAAAACGGCCGGTTTCGGAGCTTATCCCCTTAACCGGACGTTCATTTACTCTTTTCAATACTCGTCGGAGTGGTCGGCAGCGCCGGACTTCTTGTCATCCTTCTTAGGAAGATCGCTGATAACCGCATCGGTGGTCAGCAACAAGCTGGCGATGGAGGCCGCATTGGTCAGGGCGGTGCGTTCCACTTTGGTGGGAACAATCACGCCCATCTTGAGCATATCACCATATTCATGCGTCAAGGCGTTGAAACCAAAGTTGGTCTCCTTGGATTCCTGAACTTTCTGCGCCACGATGCTGCCATCGATGCCGGCATTTTCAGAAATCTGTTTGATCGGGGCATACAGCGCCCGCTTGACGATATCGGCACCGATCTTTTCGTCGCCTTCCAGTTTGAGCTTGTCAATGGAAGGAATCGCCCGCAGCACGCTTACGCCGCCGCCGGGGAGGATACCTTCTTCAACCGCCGCGCGGCAGGCATGAAGGGCATCTTCAACACGGGCCTTCTTTTCTTTCATGGCCGCTTCCGTTGGCGCGCCGACTTTGATCAGCGCCACGCCGCCAGCCAATTTGGCCAGACGTTCCTGGAGCTTCTCACGGTCGTAATCGCTGGTGGTGCGGTCGATTTCATTCTTGATTTGCTCAATGCGGCCCTTGATGGCGTCGCCTTTGCCGGCACCTTCAATAATGGTGGTCGCTTCTTTTTCGATGTGGACTTTCTTGGCGCGTCCAAGGTCTTTGATATCCAGGGTTTCCAGTGAAACGCCCAGCTCTTCAAAAATGGCCTTGCCGCCGGTGACAATGGCGATGTCTTCGAGCATGGACTTGCGGCGATCACCAAAGCCGGGGGCTTTGACGGCCACAACTTTCAGTGTGCCACGGAGCTTGTTGACCACCAGGGTGGCCAAGGCCTCGCCTTCCACATCTTCCGCAATAATCAGCAACGCTTTGCCCGCTTCGGCAACTTTGCCGAGAATCGGGAGCATATCTTTAATGGAGCTGATTTTCTTTTCATGGATCAGGATATAGCAATCTTCAAAGGTTGCATCCATGGTCTTGGGATCCGCGAAGTGCGGGGAAATGTAGCCCTTGTCAAACTGCAAACCTTCCACAAGTTCAACCGTGGTATCCAGGCCCTTGCCTTCTTCAACGGTGATCACGCCATCTTTACCAACCTTGTCCATCGCATCGGCAATCATCTGGCCGATCTGGGAATCCTGATTGGCGGAGCTGGTGCCCACTTGGGCAATCTGCTTGGAATTCTCAACTTTCACGGAGATATTCTTGAGATAATTGAGAACTGCTTCCACAGCCTTATCAATGCCGCGCTTCAGATGCGTGGGATTGGCGCCGGCGGTGACGTTGCGAAGGCCTTCTTCATAAATGGCTTCCGCGTAAACCGTAGCGGTGGTGGTGCCGTCACCGGCCACCGTGCTGGTTTTGCTGGCCACTTCTTTGACCAACTGTGCACCGAGGTTTTCAAACGGGTCTTCGAGTTCAATTTCCTTGGCTACCGTTACACCGTCTTTGGTGACGGTGGGGCTGCCGAAGGATTTTTCAATAACCACATTACGGCCCGATGGGCCAAGCGTCACCTTGACCGCTTTGGCCAACGTGTGCACGCCACGCCGAATTGCTTCGCGTGCGGCTGTATCAAATTCAATCATTTTTGCGGACATAGTTTGTGTCTCCGTATAATAAACATTAACTCAATAAATCACTGGTTCACAGGAACCGGCGAAAGGCTTATTCCACAATGGCCAGGACTTCATCTTCGCTGAGAATCAGAAGCTCATCACCATCAACTTTGATTTCCGTGCCGGCATAGCTGGCGAAAATGACCTCATCGCCCTTTTTCACCTGGAACTTGGCGCGTTCGCCGTTGTCCAGCAATTTGCCATCACCAATCGCCAGAACCTTGCCGCGTTTCGGCTTTTCTTTGGCAGTTTCCGGCAGGACAATGCCACTTTTGGTGACGCCTTCCGCTTCCAGACGTTTAAGAAGAATTTTGTCGCCGAGGGGACGAACTCCAGCAGCCATAATACAAACTCCTAAAAAGAACCCAATGAACTTCAAACACATTTTTCCGATCACCACCCGCGGGCGTCGGCATTGGTTTAAACTATTTTTTCCGGCCATTTAAGCAGGCCATTGATCTCCGTAAAAACGCCGTAACGCACGGGCCAGAGTATCCAGCAATTCATTGACATCCACCGGCTCGGGCAACACGGAAAACACATTTCTCCGCAGCGCCTCCCGCATGAGTCGATCCGACAACTGCGTCGAAAGGACAATAACCAGCGGGGCCGATTCGCCTTTCGCATCCGCGGGGCGAACACTTTGAATTAACCGTAACAACGTCGAGAAATCCACATGCACATCAGGATCCTCGGTAATTCGAGAATCCAGAACCATTACATGCATCTCATGGCGTTGCACCAGACTTTCGGTTTCCGCCCAATTGCGGGCCAGAAACGTCTGCACCTGCATGGGTTCCAATAATCGCGATACCGTCTGCGGCCACTGTATGGCCGGACGAAATCCCCGCCACTGCGGCTGGGTCATCAGAAGATTTAATCGCGACTTGTACTGCATGACTCATGGCAAACCTTTTTCCGTGT
>JAJZVR010000160.1 GCA_021847065.1 Planctomycetota bacterium
GCGTTTCTGAAGCAAAGAATAGATACCCCAGGTCGGTGCAGGCATAACTCCGGAACTTGCCGTCTCCAGCGCATCGCGGGTATGGCAGTGATGCGCCGTTCATTAGGAACGGGACCGAAATAACCTCTAAGGTTTCAGTATTTCACGGATCACGGATCAATATGACAACGATCAACGAACAACGGTCAACAGTTTTTCGGGCTGCTGGGGCAAGAATGCCAAGATGGCCAAGTTGTTTTTGGGGCCCCTACGGGGCCAGGAATTAGAAGTTAGAAGGCTTTGCGAATTTCAACTTGCTCTAGATGCTCAAGTTCGGGAGGCAAGGTGCTCAAGTTGAGCAAGTTGATAGGAGCGTTGATTTTAGCGGGTTTTATTCAAGATGCTCAAGATGTTTTAAGGGGGGGGGCTTCGCCACAGAACAGAGAAAAGTGAAAGTAGAGGGCAGAGCGGGGGCGCGGGCGTCGATTTTTTACCGGATACATAGCGATCCTCATGGCGGTAACGGGGCCATTGATGCAGGCATATTCTTCACTGTCGTAAAGACGTCCTACTCAAGGTGCATAACATGTTCCAAGGGGCGCACGGCGGATTTTTTTCCATGTGACCACGGTTCACGGCCAACGAGGAGGTTGCAAGCGTGATCGGAATTCCGTCCACATCTCCAAGCTTGCAAGCTTTCGGCCGTCCAGGCAATTTTTCAGGCGGGAAATCGCCATCTGGGACGGTCTCGTGCCAATCCGCACGAGCAGGCGCATTGCGGCGGAATCACCGTTCGCTGTCCCGTCCCGTGCCAACGCCTCAAGATATGGAATACCTTCGCGGAAATTTCGGAGCTCCAGGAGGCTAACCGCGGTTTCCGGGATCCACATATCTCGGTCACGCAGGAATTCCAAAACGAGGCTCGTGTCGGCTACCGGAGTCAGGCATATTGCACACATTGCGCTAAGGCGGCGCTTTTCAACATCATTTCCGTTCAGGTACTCCTCGCGGAATGCCGTGGCAAGCGACCGGTCGCTGGCCATATACCGCGGATCGTCCTCGATCGCAGGCACTTCACGCGGAACGGTGGGCAGATCACATGCGGCCTCATACTCGGCGGAACGCCCCGGAGCAAATTTGAGCAGTCGGGTAAGAAATCCAGCAACCGAACGGAATGCGGGTACCAACACCGGTTTTTCGTGGTCCAACAGTGTCAGCCACCCGCTGAGTCGGCCGTCTGTGTAGGCCCCGACGTAGTTAGAGTTATCGTCAGTCCAGAGCCAGACCACGTTAGCGACCTTGGGCAGATGCTGAGAGAACTCGGCGGTGCGCTTGTTGAATTGGATCGCCTCGCCAGTCGGCATCAGGCGGGCGGTAAGCTGAGAACCGCTAATGCGTGCCAATTTTGTTGACGCGTTCCGTTTTCGGTATAGCTCTAGGATACTTTCGGGCAACGGAGCTGTCGCCTCCTGGAGTCGCAGCAGGTCCCCTTCATTTGTGGGCACACCGTAATCGCCGAAGGTGTTTTCCATTCGGGTAAGTACGTCCTCGAGTTCCATAGGCTATTTCCTTTTTCGCGGAGCATCGAGTATTCAGGCAGCGCATTTCGCCAAGGAACTGGTCCAGGTAATCGCTGGGTTGTTTTGGGGAATCTTTGAGTTACGGCTAAAGCCATTACGCTTACACATCAGGCTATGGGTAGGCGTGGCGGCGTGTTAATTGACAGAGGGGAACTGGCCGCCTGCTTTGTGGCCTGATTCCGCATTCAACCGTGATGCTTCCGCATCAGGCTATGGTGCCGATGGTGGCGTACTGATACCCCCGGGACGGGCTTACTTTCCGGCTGATGGGATCAGCACTTTGTTAATCATATAGATGGTTGCGTCGTGGGTGTAAATGGGGCCGCCGACGATATGGGCGCTGTTCACCATGAGGAGCTTCTGACCGTTGGAGCTGATGGTAACATTCTGTCCGTCGCCCATATTCTGCATCGGGGCACTGGCGGCGTTGATCTGATAAAGTGCGATGTGGTGCCAGAGCAGCGAGCGCAGCTCATTGCGATTGGTGGTTTTGGTCAATTCATTCAACGTGCCTTTGGGAAGTTGCTTGAAGGCCGCATTGGTGGGAGCGAAAACGGTGTAATTGCCGGCGGTCTTCATGGCATATTCCAAGCCCGATGATTTAATCAACGAAGCAAAGGTGGAAATCTGCGATTCGTCCTTCATGACCCGCCAGGAAGAATAATTCTGCGGGTTGGATAATACGGCTTTGCTGCTGATCATGCTGCTGCAACCGGCCAAACCGAGCATTAGAACGCCCAAGGTGGTCCAAACCGCTAAGTGTTGTTTCCGCATTTTTCACGTCCTCGCAAAGATCGAATATTCAATTACCGATGAGATTATAATGGCAGATGGGGCAAATTGTATAGCGTGGAATTTTTCAACACGGTTTTGAACCGAATTCCGATAATAAGTTGCTGATTTTTACGGTGGCAGGACGCGCCGGCTCATCGTTGAGAATCGGCTCAATGCTCCGCCGCATATACGACCCATCACAATTCTGGCAGCTATTCGGAGATGCCATCATTCGGACGGGTGGCCAGCGGTTTGCCGCAGTGGCGGCAGAAGCGGTCGGGATAATCATGGGGCCAGCCACAATTGGGGCAGTTATGGGTTTTGGAGGCTTCCTGCGTATCTTCCACAATATGCGCCAGCCGGCGCACCTGGGCCAAAAGCAGATACCACAACCCCAGTACCAAGGTGATACTTGATACAATCAGCAGCGAATATGCCACGATGGCCTGAATGGTGGTAAAGCGGCCAATGTGAAACGTTCCCCAAATGGATACGCCGTACAAATACCAGCCCGGCGCGGCGGTCAGCACGGCAAGCGCGAGCATGACATAGCCAATGCGGCGAAAGTGCTTCCGCTTGCGGACTACCGAAGCCGGCAGCCCGACATCATGTGGATGCAATGGCGGCGTATTGGCGGTCATGAATACTCCAGCAACCTTATTCCCACTCTATCGTGCCCGGAGGCTTGCTGGTAATATCATACACTACCCGGCTTACAGAGCGAACTTCATTGACAATTCGACTGCTGATCCGCGCCAGAACATCGTACGGGATTCGACTCCAGTCTGCGGTCATAAAATCGGTGGAGTCCACAGAGCGCAAGGCAATGACGGGCTTATATCCGCGGCCATCGCCCATGACCGCGACCGAATTTATCGGCAGCAGCACGGCAAATGTTTGCGCGGTGGAACGATACAAGCCGGCGGCGACAATTTCTTCCAGTAAAATTTCATCAGCATCGCGCAAAATTGCCAACTTTTCGCGTGTGATATCACCAATGCAACGTACCGCCAGGCCCGGACCGGGAAAGGGATGCCGCCAGACCATATTTTCCGGCAAGCCCAAAACCTCACCGAGGCGCCGCACTTCATCCTTGAACAGCTCGCGCAGCGGCTCGACGAGTTCAAAGCCCAATTCCGCCGGCAGGCCGCCGACATTGTGATGAAGTTTGATATTGGCGGCGGTGCGGGCATAGCCCTGGCCGCTTTCGATAACATCGGGATACAGCGTGCCCTGGGCCAGAAAGCGGGCATCGGCAATGGAGCCGCTGGCGCGTTTGAATACATCAATAAACGCCTTGCCGATTATTTTGCGTTTGGTCTGCGGCTCGGTTACACCGGCCAGGGCATTTAGAAATTCATCCGCGGCATCGACCACACGTAAATCAATATGAAAATGATCACGAAAAGTGCTTTCCACGCCGTCACGTTCATTTTTTCGCAGCAGGCCATTATCAACAAAAATACACGTAAGCTGATTGCCAATGGCCCGGTGCAAAAGCGCCGCCACCACCGCGGAATCCACGCCGCCGGATAATCCGCAGATCACCCGGCCCGAACCCACCTGCCGCCGGACTTTATCAACGGTGATATCGAGAAAATTCCCCATGCGCCACGTTCCGGCGGCATGGCAAACACGATATAAGAAATTCTCCAGAATTTTTCCGCCATGCGGTGTGTGTGTCACTTCGGGGTGAAACTGCACCCCGTAGAAAGGCCGGGTTTTATGCCGAATGGCGGCCAATGGGCATGTTGGGGTGGAAGCCAGGGAAATAAAGTCCAAACCCAATTCTTTTACCTGATCGCCGTGGCTCATCCACACGCCGGTATCTGTGGGTACGCCGGCAAATAATTCGCCGCTGTGACCTTCCGCCGCTCCATCATCAAGTACATGCAGGCGCGTGGCACCATATTCCGCGGCGGCACCGGGCTTGACTTGTCCGCCGAGCAATTGAGCTGCAATCTGCATACCGTAGCAGATTCCCAGCACGGGAATATGGAGGTCAAAAATTTTCGGGTCACAATTTGGCGCACCGTCTTCATATACGCTGGCCGGGCCGCCGGAGAGAATCAGCCCGATGGGGTTCATTTCCCGCAATTTGGCGATGGAAATATCCGGCGCTACCAGCACCGCATGAACGCCGGCCTCCCGTACTCGCCGCGCAATCAACTGCACATATTGTGAGCCAAAATCCAGAATTGGAATGGTCTGTTCGGGAATTACCGTCGGCATATTATTCTGCGATTTATTCATAAGGCGATTCTAACCGGACGGGGCAATCGTGAAAATAGTGCGCTTACGCCGTGCTTACGCCGCCAGCCATGCGGCCAACAAATCACGCGCTGCGTGCAGGTCGTCACGATGTACCATTTCCGTTACGGTATGGATGTACCGCGTGGGAATGCTTAACGTGATGGTGCGATAGCCGGTGCGGCTGCGCTGCATGGCACCGGCATCGGTTCCGCCCAGCGGCAATAATTCCAACTGACAGGCGATTTTTTCTTTCTTGGCGGTTTGGACAAAACTGTCCACCAGAGGCCGATCACTGATGGAGGCCCCGTCCATAACCTTAATTCCCACACCCTTGCCGGCATGTGTGACAGCCTGATCTTCCGGAATGCCCGGCGTATCACAGGCCAAGGTGGTATCGAGAGCGATGGCGATATCCGGTTCGAGACCAAATGTTGCCGGACCAGCCCCGCGCAGACCAACTTCCTCCTGCACGGTAAAAACCACGTAGATGTCGTAGCTGGATTTTTTCAGGCGTTGAATGGCGCGTACCGCGGTCCAGACCGCGGCGCGATTATCCATGGCCTGGCCGCAGACAAAATCACCAATTTGGGAAAATTCGCGCACCAAAGTGACCGGATCACCAACTTGTACCAGTTCTTTTACTTTCTTTCCCGGAAGGCCGACATCCACCATAAAATCACTGACAAGAAATTGCTTTTTACGATCCTCATCAGAGGCGATATGAATCGGTTTACCGGCCGGATTCATAACACCGGGCAGATCTTTGCGACCCTGCACCAGTACCCGGTTGGCGGATAAATTCCGTGTATCAAAGCCGCCCACGTTATGCACGCGGATAAAGCCCTTGTCATCAACATGCCGGACATAAAATCCGATTTGATCCATGTGCGCGGCGATCATAACTTTTTGAGCCGGGCGACCGGCGGGCGCTTTCGACGCCTTTTTCAGGCAAATTAAGCTGCCGAGCTTATCCACCCGGACTTCATCAAAAAGCCCGTCGATTTCTTTTTTTATTACATCGCGGACCAATTCTTCGCGGCCCGGCACGCCCGGCGTTTCACTAAGCAGTTTCAGAAATTCCATAGAAATATCTCCAAATAACAGCGGTCCGGTGCGACGTCACACCTTGGAAGCCGGCCCAGGTAATTGCCAGGATGCGATCCGGCGACTAGCTGGGCAGGCTCCCGGATAACCGATGAATTATCGACGATATCGACAGCTTGGCAAGGCGGCGGGGGACAAATGCACTCGGCTTGGCAACAGGTGCCCTGGTTTTTTTCGGGGGAGAAGTGGATTGTAATACCGGGTTAAACGGCCCCCGACCGCCGAGGATTGCCAGAGGAGGGCGTAGCCACACGAACAGGTGGTCGGGCTTGCTCGCTGGACTGCCGGAATAAAGCAGGTCCGAATTTTCTTTACATTTATAAAGGCGCGCTGTATAAATCGCGTATCGAATCGAAACACGGGGCATGGCGACGTGTTTTATTGGCCAGACATTTGGCAGCTATTTTGGATTGGGACCAGCACAAACGGGGGGCGATTGGACAGAATATTCGTGGCCGACTCGCGCCACATTTAGGTACTTTTAGGCTCGGAGGTTTCAATGCGTAGGTCACAATTAGCAGCTATTACGGCTTCGGGGATCGCTTTAGCGGTGTCGTCCGGGGTATCGTTTGGATTTAATGTCACCAGCAATTTTGCGGGTGGCTCTGGCGAGTATTCCACAACAGCGACTGGAATACAGAATAATCTTACGCCACCCGATGTAAACGGAGCGGTGGGATATAGTGGTACCACAGAATACGTAACCGAGATGATCAACGGGTATTACGGCGTCTACAGTCCAACAGGAGTTGCCAGTACCCAAGAGAACATGAATACATTCTGGGCCAGCGCGGCGGGGTACTCCGCATTGGGCAGCCTAGTGGGTGACCCCACCGGCGCGCAGTTCGGACTCGCCGGATCTAGCGGTGCGTACGACTCGAAATCCAAACTGTCTATTGAATTCACAGATCCACGAATCCTTTACGATCCATCATCTTCCCGTTGGTTTTCCAGCACACTTGCGGTGGTTGAAGCAACGAATACCACCAGTCATCAACAGTATATACTTTCGAGTTCATTCTTGGTGGGGGCATCCCGAACCTCTAACCCAAACGGGGCTTGGAGCGGATTCGTTGTGCCTTCACAACCAACGCCAGTCGCCACGGTTAAGCCAGTTTCAGGAAGCTCTTACTCCGTGAACGCTTGGGCTGATTTTGACACCCTCGGCGTAAACGGGGGAAACCTCTATCTAAATGGTAACCTGTACTTCGCCCCTAACCCATCCACGGGCGGATACTATGCGGGATTTCCGCAAAATACATTCATTGGCTCATCAAACATTTTGGCGATCCCTAAAGGCTCCTTGCTGGCGGCGATGCCATCGGTCGGAGGATACCAAGTCCTGCATAACATCCCCAGCTTCACCAATCAGGCAGCCCAGAATTTTTCGGGAAGCACAACTACGGGATACTTTTACGGCACCCCCAACAGCAATTTCAACCAATTGGTGCAGACCACATTGGTTGGTACCTCTGCCGGAAATTACCAAATGCAACAGGGAATCGGATCCACGGTATCACTGAATGTCGGCAACGGAAACACCGCAGTGCCGGCGGCAGGCCAACCCGGGTTGCCGGGCTCAATTTCCGTGGGGGATTTTCGACTCTCATCCAACCTAACCACGGCGGAAGGCCTAATCTGGGGAACGCAGACCGTGGCCAATCCCACCAATCCCACCTTGGATGCGGTTCGATGGTTCGCCATTAACCCCTCGAATAATACCGTCTTGGCCCAGGGAATCTTAACTAATTCCAGTAATTCACTGTACTACGGATCGATCGCCGTAAGCACAACCGGCGCGATCGTCATTGATTTTGCTGAAAGCGGCTCTGCGCAATACATCAGCACCTACATCGCAACGGGAACGTTCAACGGGACTAACGTTACGATCGGGACGCCCACCTTGCTACATGCTGGCACGGGAATCTATTTACAACAGGGCCTGGCGTCGGGTGCCGCGGCGCGATGGGGTGATTATAGCACTGTTCAGGTCGATCCTAATAATCCCAGCGAATTTTGGATATTCCAGGAGTTGCCGAACGGTACCAATCAAAATCAATGGGATACACAGATCACGGCAATTGACCCGCCCGGCGGCATCGGCGGGACCGTTCCCGAACCCGGTGTTCTACCAATTCTGTTCCTTGGAGCTGCCCCCCTGCTGCTGACGCTGCGGCGGCGGAAATTCGGGAATTAAATTGCCCCCGGTGGCATTGACGGCCAACACGGAGTCGAACAGTACCCCGGCGGGGTGGTATTGTTGTTGGCATTGAATTTCACCGTCGGCGAAGCCGGCGGCTGGCGTGACGAAAACCTGCATGTTTTGTCTACTTTTCGTGTGTGTTGAGAGGCTGAGGCTGTGGCGCGTGGAAATCGGTTTAACTTCATTCGCCAATAACCAACGGAACCACGGATCATACCGATGACACGGATACGACGGGAAAGTTTCCACAAGGAGGAAGCAGAGGCATGGGGAGGACGACCAACAACCAACATCGGCCACGCATCAAAAGCACGGATCGATGTAGATCATAACTTCTCATCCTGATTTGTCGTCCCAGATTCCACCGCCGGAATTTACCGATGGCGACCACGCCTCAAACTTCGCCACATTCCTGGCCAAATCCGAATGTCGCGCAATTGCTCCGTTCCCCATTGTTCCACCGCCGGCAGAGCCGGCGGCTATACGGGCGGTTATTCCGCGGTCGGGCCGGTGGTCAATAGTTGCCGCGGGGCGATCTCGGACATAAATTCTCCAAACGGCATGCCATCGGGTGCCAGAGGCTTGAAGAATTTAACTTCAATTGCCTGGAACTCGCTGGGGGTAATGCCCATCTGATAGATGGCCTCATTAAGCTGTTGCAGAGATGCCATATAGTTGGCCGCCTGTTTGAATATCTTGCTTTGTGTCCGGTTGTGATCCACAAACTGCAAGAATGTATCATTAGCCGGTGAAGCACCGAGCGAATCCTGATACAGGCTGTATGCCAGAGACAATGTGTTGTGGATGTCCCGATGCCGGCCCGCAACTTCATACCAAGTTGGCCGGGTGAACCAGCCGCTGGGCTTATAAGGTGAGTAATTTGCCGGCACTTCAAAGCTGAAGAGCTTGTGATAAACATTCAGGAATTGCTGCACAGAACCGGGCGCAAATTGCCCGGCCGGCAACGCTGCCTGTGCGCCACCCACACCGTACATACCATTTTCATACACGGTGGCTCCCATCATTCCGGCGAGAATTTGCCGAGCACTGGAATTAGAGGCATTGATGCCAACACCCTGAAGGATGGATTGATCCCACGAACTCACTGAGGGCGGCACAACGGTGGTGTATTCAACGACGGGCAGGTTTTGCGGCAAAACAGGAGCCACATTCT
>JAJZVR010000161.1 GCA_021847065.1 Planctomycetota bacterium
TATTGATATAGGCACCGGATCCCGTCGGGGCTTCGATCTCGGTGGTTGCCGCTTGTGTGGCCGGCGCGGAGGCCGGGGCCGTGGCGGCGGCGTCCATGTAGTACACAATGGCGGCAGGCGGTGGCAGGGCCATGGAATGGTACTCCTAATTAAGAAAGCCTAAATAAGTAGGTGATAAGATAGCTGCCAGGCCGTCCAATTACAAGCGGACGTTAATGGCGCTGATCGTACCGCCGCGTAAAGAGATGTTGCGGAGACGCGCTGTGGCGAATAGTCTATGTATCGAAACGCCAGATGTTTCCGTCACATTTGGTGCCGAGATTCTAAATTCCGCGACTGATTGCACGGATTGACGCCATTGTGAGAAGTAATGCGAACGCCAAAAGAGTCAGAAAATGTTTATCGTTTCTTACTGCGCGGAATCGAATTGGGGCGGTTTCGCGTCCGCGATCGCATCCCGACTGAGCGTGTCCTGGCTGCTCGATTTGATGTATCTCGGCCCACTGTGAGCCGCGCTATTCATCGGTTGGTTAAGGAGAAACTCATAAGGCGAAATGGCAAGGGTGGATCAGTTGTCGTTGCCGCGCCGCCGAGGCCGAAACTTACTTTTGGCGCTGTACTGTGGGGATTGGCGCGACAGCATCAGGAAGAATCGCCATTCGGAACTGCGGGTAGCGAGTTGCTCTATCGCTCCGGCCTTGAAGGTTGGTCTGTAGTACTTCATGATCCCACTTGGACTGATAATCCAACAGAATCGGGATTAGCGGGTCGATACAACATGATTGCAAAGGAATTTATTCAACGAGAAGTTTCGGGCATATTTTTAATGCCGCAGGATATTCTGGCGGATCAGTACATATCCTCTACCGCTGCAATTGTCGATGATTTTAATGCTGCTGGGATACCCGTGGTGCTCATTGACCGCGATATCGTGCGGTATCCCGCGCGAAGCCGTGTGGATCTGGTGGGCCTTGACAACTTTGGGGCGGGTTTTACCCTTGCTGAACATTTTATCAAGTTGGGCTGTCGCAAGATTGATTTTTTTGCATATTCCACACGCGTGCCCACGCAGGAATCCCGTATAGCGGGTTATCTTAAAGCTCTGGAGGTTCATGGCATTCGCGCCGATACTGGCGGTGTGCATCACGGCAATCTTTTCGATCGCGCCTTTGTAACCGAGACGCTCATACGCAGACGCCCGGAGGCTATTATCGTGGTCAGTGATTCACGAGCGGCGTACGTGATGCGCTTTGCGCAGGATGCCGGTATTAAAATTCCGCAGGAACTTCGCGTCGGCAGTTTTGACGACCTTCCAAGCGCTGCGCATTTGCCTGTGCCGCTTACCACGATTCGTCAGCCGGGTTCGGAACTGGGATATTTGGCCTTCCGGACCATGATGCAGCGGATTGAAGAGCCAGCTCTGCCGCCGGTTCACTCAGAGCTAAGCGGCGAGCTGATTGTCCGAGTCTCCTCTGGAACTGCGGTTTCACCGCGACGCATCCAAAAATAACGTTATCGAGTTACTCTGGCGCACCACCGAAGGTTACTCGGACAGACTCATAACAGAAGACTTCACAAGAAAATGCCATCTCATTACCCGCCGCTGTAAGGAATTACGGTAACATTATTCAAAAATTAATTGGATGGATGGGGGTTTGTCCTTCCCGGCACCGGATGGTTTGCGGATAGGAGCGGCATTCTCGCTTAAAATAGGCATTAGTACAAGGAAATAGCGATTATTTCGAAGTGCGGCCCGCGCCCGTTGTGGTGCATGGATAGCGTGCCTCGACGGCTTGAAAATTCCACGGCAACCTGTGGATTATCGAGGTTATGGTAAACAAAAGATCGCGACGGGCGTTAATTTAATTCCATTTCAATGATACCTGATCTATAGTTGCTTTAACGCTTGGTAATTCGGATTGGTCATCATATTCAATCCGAAGGCTACGGAAAGTTATGTGTTCAAGATCGGCTATGGCGCGATCGAAAAAAAGATGGAGGTGTATGGGATAGAAGAGTCCTGTTTCATGGGGCGGTCCCAGCAGTTTATCCCGGCGAGCCAGGACGCCGGGAGTGGCTTTGAAGTAAAGTAGTCAATGTCCATGGCCATGTTGGCGTGTGGATCCGTAACCCGCCCGGTCTGGCGGGAAATTCGAGAGGCTCCCGAAGGGAGCAGGAGTTTTTCTATGTTTTGCAAATCTTTCCCAGTTTCTCATGGTTCTTCTCTGGTGGCCAAAGCGGCTATCGTCCCGATAGCCATCGGAACACTGGCAATGCTGGGCATGACGGCTGGTGCGGTCTCGGCCAGTAACATCATTTACCAGGACAGCTTCAATCGCACCGGCCTGTTAAACGCATCAACGCCGTCGCCCACTGATACCGGTGGCGCAACTTGGACCGCCGGCAGTTCGATCACCACCACGGCCACCTCCGGTGGTTACGCGAGTCTTACGTCAGCAAACTCGATGGCCTATTTGCCCTTTACTCCCGTGAGCGGCAACGTTTACACTCTGACGGCGAGCCTGAATCCCACGCCGGGCACAACTACCAACTGGCTGGCGCTCGGATTTTTTCCACAAAGCGGGTCAAATGCCAGTGGCGCACCGCTTGTCGGGGGGGGCGTTGTGGTGCTTGAGCGCGACAACCGGGGCAGCCAGGTTTTCAACGGCGATCAAGTGGGGGCCAACGGACCGACCTCTCCCAACAGCACGGGTTATACAACGTGGTCGATAACGCTCAACACCACCCAAAGCGATTGGACGGCCAGTTTCAGCGAGGACGGAGTGGCCGGTGAAACTAATTTCCAGACGTTCACCTACGGCGGCTCAAATGCGAATCCGACGATCAACACGGTCGGATTTGGCACCGATACCATGGCTGGGACGGTGCAGGATTTTACGCTAACGAATTCCGTTCCCGAACCGGCCACGCTGGCGTTGGTGGCGGTGAGCGGATTGGGCCTGCTGTTGCTGAAGCGCCGGAAGACGGTGTGACGCGGCGGTCGACGGCGAGCAATCGAGCCGTCGCCCACCCCCGGCGAAGCCGGGGGCTGATGTGTGAATGGGACGTTGGCCCGTTGCCCCTTGGGGGCGCGGGTGTCCCCACCCGCCGTTGGTCGGCCGCAGCCGACCTTGTGGTGCAGGTTTTAGTACCTGCAGTTTTGTGGTTTGAGAAACCGCCGATAGCCAATAAATGGATGATAACGGGAGGGCCGATGAGATTAGAGCTCTCGGCCCCCCTTTTTCCCAACGGCGGCTGAACACTGAACACTTGGACAAGGAGATTCATCATGAAGCGTCGCGGTTTAGAAAGAAGGTGTATTATGAGGAATCCAGAATCCAGAATCCAAGAGCAAGAAGTAAAGGGAAGCGCAGCGCTTCAATCCCGGCGCGCCGGGACTAACTCCTATCTCCTATCTATCTTCTCGCGGCATCGCCGCGCGGGATTTACCCTCATCGAATTACTTGTGGTCATCAGCATCATCGCCATTCTCATCGCCCTGTTGTTGCCGGCGCTGGACCGGGCCAAGCAATTGGCGGTGCGAATACAGGGGGCCTCGAATCTGCGGCAGATCGGCATTGCTTTGCAGGAGTACGCCAATACCTACCGTGGGCAGTATCCGTTGGCCCAGGTCAGCGACTACCCATTTGGTGACAATATTGCGGCCTCCTACGAAACGTATCCGGTTTCCGGCTTGGGCCTGCTTTACTACGACTCTTTTGGAGTAAACGGCGATCCGAAGACTCCGTCGGGAAACATGATCCCGTCAACGGCTAGGCCCGGCATTTTGAATCCGACAGCGTCCGGCGTTAGCATGTTGTTTTGTCCAGAAACCGGCAGTGGTCTGCAACAGCAGCAGATCCCGCCAAGCTGGTATAACGCACAGGGACTTCTCACCAACTGGTCTTTTTCCAACGGTTTATGCTACTGGGTTGATTACGGTTTGGACTACAAACCGGCCTATGACTACACCTACTTGACATGGGGACATATTTTCACGCCCTCCGGTACCACGCAAGCCGGCAATTTAAGCAACTACTGGTACTTTATGAATGCCGATCCAGAGCACGAACCGGCCTTGAATCCACAATCTGGCCCCGGAACACTTCTGGTAACGGACAACGCCTTATTTCAGAACGCCTTTACGACCGCCGGCGCAGCGATGGGGCTGTCGAATTATTGGGTATCGGGGGCCGATTCCAATTTCGTCGACGGTTCACTGGGGGACTTTTTGCCCGCGGGTGAACACGAGATGTACAATGACGGCTCCGTTCGGTGGGTACCGATGTCCAACATCAAGGCCCGTTTTTTTGGTGCCAGTATCTATTTTGGTTGGTAAAGTGTAGCGTTTCGGAAAGAGGACACCATGGCGGTACGGGTTGTAGAGATCCTTCAGCGGCGTGATTGTCTCAAGGCGTGCATGGCGGCGGCGGGGGCTGCCGCGGTCGGTGCTTTTGCCGGTGCCATGACGGACAGCAATCGCTGGCGCAGCGCAGCGGGCCATGGTTGTTCATGATGCGCAAGAACCTTTGCGGCCAGTGTCGCTTCCGCGGCGGTGTCCGGTGGCAAGTTTTCCCGCTCGGCGGCAAGACGGCGGGCGCACCGCTGGCGGCCATCGATAAAGAGAATCAAGCGAGAGCGTCAAAGGCGTAATGATTCGCAGCGTGCATATGTATAGAACCTCGGTGAGCGAACATCCTACCTGCGTGCCGGCCAAAGTTTTTTTGTGGGTTTGCTTTTTATTTTACAAGGAACATTGTGATGTCGAACCTAAATCGCAGGGATTTTGTAAGCCTCATGGGCCTGACCGCATCGGGGTTGATGATGTTGCCGTCAGGATGTGCGGCAAAGTCCGGCACACCGTCGGTCGGCAACGCAACCACCCCGGCATCGGCGGGAGAAGTGGCGGGCAAATTCGCCTCTCCGCCGTTGGATTGCGGGCCGTGGGTGTATTGGTTCTGGATGGGTGGCAACATTACGCGCAGCGGCATAACGGCGGATCTGGAGGCGATGCGGCGCGTCGGCATCGGCGGCGCGTTGATCTTCAGTGTTTCCACGGACCCCGGAGGTTCATACGCAATGGGCGTGCCGCCGGGGCCGGTTAAATTCGGCACCGTTGCATGGCGTGAGATGTTTGCCTTTGCGTGTGCCGAGGCGGCCCGCTTGGGACTGCATATCAACATGAACAACGGTGCCGGTGATTGCGGCAGCGGCGGCCCCTGGGTCACGCCGGAGCTTTCCATGCAGCGGGTGGCCTTTACAACAACCCAACTCCATGGCGGCACAACCATTGATGTGCTGTTGCCCCAGCCAAAGCCGATTGTGCGGCACAATCCTCCTTTTCCAACGGCGGCGGATACCGGGATTCAGTTGCAAGCGGTTCTGGATTATTATGCCGACATCGCCGTGCTGGCGTTTCCCACACCGCGGGCTGACCAGACCGGCCACGGTTACCGCATACCGGACATTCAAGCCAAGGCGGAATATGTGGTACAAGACAATATGCCCACACTGATAAATTATCCGCAGTTGACACCCGGCCAGGCAATCCCACGGGCCGGGTTGGTGGACCTATCACGCTTTATGGATTCTTATGGACGGCTGAAATGGAAAGCGCCGATGGGCGATTGGACGATTATTCGTTTTGGCCACACCTCCACCGGAAGGGACGTCCACCCGGCGTCGTGGGGTGGCAATGGCCTGGAAATCGACATGCTCAGCCGCAAGGCGACGGAACTGCAGTTTAATTCCCTGATACTCCGGCTGATTCGCAATGTCGGGCCGTTGGCTGGCAAATCGTTTGTGCGTATGCATATTGACAGTTGGGAGTCCGGCTCACAAAATTGGACACTGGAATTTCCGCGGGAGTTTAAGCGTCTGCGCGGTTATGACATCGCGCCGTATTTGCCGGTAGTGGCCGGTAGGGTGGTTGAAAATCTGGAAGTGTCCAATCGCTTTTTGTGGGATTTTCGGCAGACCATATCCGATTTGCTGATTGGAAATTATGCCGCGTGTATGCGCGAACTGGCCAATAAGCACGGCATTGAGCTTTCGATTGAGGGTTACGCGGGCGTTCCGGCGGATGAATTACGCTATGGCGGCCAAGCCAATGAACCAATGTCGGAGTTGTGGTCGTCCCCGCGATGGAACCTCGCGTTCGTTGTAGCTGAAATGACCTCCGCCGGGCACGTCTACGGACGGAACATCATCGGCCAGGAAACATTCACCGCCGCTCCGAGTGAAAAATGGCAGGCTTATCCGGCGGTGGTGAAGGATATTGGCGATTGGGCCTTTGGCGAGGGCGTGAACCGTCTTGTCTTTCATCGCTTTGCGATGCAGCCGTGGACGAATTCCCATTATGCGCCGGGCATGTCGTATACTTTCACTGGAATGCATTACGAACGCACGGAAACGTGGTGGCATCTAACCAAACCATGGCATGATTATGTGGCCCGCTGCCAATATCTGCTGCGCCAGGGCCACTTTGACGCCGATGTTTGCTACATGCAGGCGGAGGGTGCGCCGCAGGAGTTTGCCACTTTGGATGGTGTCCCCGGCAATCCACCCCGGCGGCCCGGATACAACTATGACTTCTGCCCGGCCGAAGTGGTGCTTACCCGCATGGAATATAAGGATGGCTTTCTCGCGCTGACTAGCGGCATGAAGTACCGCGTTCTGGTATTGCCCGATTCACCCACCGTGACGCCGCAATTACTTAAGAAAATAAAAACACTGGTCGACGCTGGCGCAACCGTTATCGGCCCCCGCCCCCAAAAGTCGCCGAGCCTCAGTGACTTTCCCCATTGCGATGATGAAGTTCAAAAACTCGCCGACGAGTTGTGGACCTCCGGCAAAATCATCGCCGGGAAAACAGCCGCCCAGGTGTTGGCCGCCAAGGGCATCAAGCCTGATTTTCAATGCGATCAGGTCATGGTGCGCTGGGCGCATCGGCGCACGGCGGACATGGATCTTTATTTTGTCGCCAACGGCGAAGTTGCGGATAAGCTGCCGTTCGCGGGAAGACCGATGCTGACGAATTGCGCATTTCGCTCCACCGGTGTTCAACCGGAATTCTGGGATCCGGAAACCGGAACAATTTCACCGGTTCCCGCTTATGAATCTTCCGGCGGCATGACCCATATTCCAATTGCGTTCCAGCCCAAAGGGTCTGTATTTGTCGTATTCCGGCATGGCAAATCGGCGGCTGTTGTGGATCCCGTCCGGAGCGTCAGCCGCAATGGCAAAATGCTCATCGCCGTCGCCTCAGCTTCTCGTCCGCATATTGAGATATTATCCGCCAGCTACGGCGTTCCGGGGGATGCCGCCCACACGCGCGACGTGACGGCGATCGTGCAAAAGCTTGTCAACCAGGGCAACAACGATTTCCCGGTGGTGCAAATGGTCGCGATTGGGGGCGATCCGGATCCCGGCGTGGTCAAGACGCTCGATATTCACTTTACGGCGGATGGCCACAAGGGCCATATCCAATTGCAGGATGGCGGCTGGGTGTCCTTCGCCGGAGTCGGACCGGCGTATCGCCCGATCGTTGCGCTGGAGGCCGAGAACAATGGCCACCTCAAGGCCATTGTCACGGAGCCGGGCAAATACGATTGCGTGTTCGCTTCCGGCAAACAATCTATGATCAACGTCTCGGATATTCCCAAGCCCCTTGCCATTGAGGGGCCGTGGAGTGTGAAATTTCCCGCTGGCTGGGGTGCCCCGGCGGAGATTCATCTGGATAAGCTGATCGCATGGAACAAGCATCCCGATGCCGGCGTTCGCTATTTCTCCGGAACCGCCGAGTATCAGACGGAATTTAAGATTCCCGCCGGGCTGCTGACACCGGATCGGCGGATATACCTTGATTTAGGCGAGGTCGCGGTCATGGCCCATGTCACGCTCAATAACCATGACATGGGCATATTGTGGAAGCCGCCGTTCAGACTGGACGCCACCGACGCTCTGAAACCTGGCCGCAACCAGCTCGATATCCGTGTGACCAATCTCTGGATCAACCGGATGATTGGCGACCAGCAATTACCGGAAGACAGCGACCGTGGCCCGGATGGGAGTTTGCTTAAATGGCCGCAGTGGTTGTTGGAAGGCAAGCCCAGCCCCACCGGGCGGCTCACCTTTACCACATTCCGACTCTGGAATAAGAACGATCCGTTGGCGGAATCGGGTCTTGTCGGTCCGGTGGCGCTGAGTTCTGCGGAGGCGGTCGAGTTAAAATGAGGATGCGCGTTACAGTTTGCCGAAAGGCCGTGAATGGTTATACTGCACGCGGCAATTGATGATACATTTTTTGCCGTCCCGGCGCGCCGGGATGCCAGCAGTGGCCATGTGCAGTATAGTCACGGAAAAATGTGCGCCAACAAACCGGTCTTATGGCGGCGTTCAGGCAGGCTGAATCAATTTGCGGATCAATATTGCAGGAGCGTAATATGCGGCGAGTGCGGTGTGCCCTGGTGCTGGTCGGGCTAATGGCGGCGGCCAGTTGTGCGGCGCGACAATCCTCCATGAAACATTCACCACAAGCCGCCCGTATTCAAGTCATCGGCAAGCCCCACAAGTCTGGGCGGTGGCGATCGACTGGCCATTCCACAACGGACTAAATATTCAATATATACTCCGCTCGGCCTTTGATGGTACGTCATTGCGAAGGCTGAAACCATCGGGTGTTGAACTGCTGGTAAAAAGTTAAAGCGCTGCCGGCGAAACCGGGGCGTGAACAGTTATGGAGTTTATTATGTTGTCCAAACGGTTTTTGTGTTTCTCTACAGCGGTCAAGGCTGTGATTGTCAGTATGGTGCTGATGACGTCGGCCGGCGGCATAGCCCGCGGTGCGGACTTGGCCGCACTGGTTAATCCGTTTGTTGGAACGGCGGCGGGCGGAGACATTGTACCGGGGGCGATAGCGCCCTTCGGCATGGTGGAATTAAGTCCGGACATGCACGTCAACAGTTACTATATTTATCAGCAGAGCCGTATCAGCGGCTTCAGCATGACGCACTTGAGCGGCG
>JAJZVR010000162.1 GCA_021847065.1 Planctomycetota bacterium
GTTACCACATTCACAAATCTCCAACCACCTTCACCGGTGTATTTCATCCGCTCCACCGTAAAGCATCGTCCGGATTGGCGGGAAAGGGTAAATTTCAAGACCGGTTCGTAGTCCTGATCGCGCTGCAGCGCTGCGCGAGCCTCCTCCCGCCGCTGTTTCAGATATTCATCAACGCGTTGGTCACCGACCACGGCTCGTGCCTGCTGCCATGCTATTGCCATGATGGAATCGGAATTAAAACAATTGTGCACCGAGTTTATAGCCGCCTCGTTGTCGTATCGTGGCTCGCAAACAATGATTTCACGGTCTTTTATCTCCAGGCGATAATCGGTTAACTTAAGTTTCGTAAGCGCATTGCGAACCAATGCCTCCTCTTCCGCCGTAATGTTTCGGGGTCGTCGCATTCTTATTGAAACCTGGGCATTCACGTTTTCCACAATCTCCATTCCCGGCGGAAGTTGCTCCAACGCACCATCTCTGGAGCGTGTCATAACAAACACCTCCCGGCCACTACCGGTTCTGCGCAGATGTGGGTAATAGGTCACAAGTTTCCGATTAACGTAGCTTAACATGCCAGGAACTCCCGTTTCGGCCGGGCCTTCGCCATCGCTCCGGACCGGCGATGTCCATTCACGGCTACTCCGGCTTGATCACCGGTCGCAGCAGGATATACACCCCTTCTCCCACTACCAGTCCCAGCAGGAACCCCACTATCCCGAAAGCCATGCGAATATGCCAATACAGGTGCAGCTTGTACGTCGCAATCTCCCCCCCATGTTTGATAAACGCGACTGCGGATGGCTCACATAGCTTAGCCACCTGCGCGCCTATTAGCAGCCACAACAAAGCCATCAGGCTGGCCAAGACCAGGTAGGCCGCCACGCGGACAATGGCCCGACGGTCAAGGGCCATATCTCTTATTCCGTTAATTGTCCGCTCGGCGGTTTTTGCTGTGCGGAACTCAACGGCATGGACGGAGTCGAACACTTCCTCGGCCACATCTGACAACGCATCTGCCCCGCCGCGCCGGGCAATCCACCCAAAGCCCCAAGCCACAGTCGCTCCAACCGCCAATACAATCAGCACCGCTATGATTACCGCAGAATCAATGATCGGCATAACTGGCTCCTGCAAATCCAACACGGCCGCTGACCAATGGGCCGCCCTTATGAATTAATCATTCTGCCATCTACCGCCAGCGCGGCTTCACGGATTGCTTCCGGCAAACTTGGGTGGGCATGACATGTTCGAGCTATGTCTTCACTGCTGGCTCCCATCGCCATGGCTATTACCGCCTCGGCAATTAAACTTGATGCCTGCGGCCCGAGAATGTGCACGCCCAAAACACGATCAGAATATTCATCGGCCAGAATTTTCACCACGCCATGGGCTTCATCCATGCACATTGCCCGGGCATTGGCGGTGAAGCGAAATTTTCCGACCCGGAATTTCACGCCCTGCGTGGTCAATTCTTCCTGGGTTTTGCCCACCCATGCCAATTCCGGGGCCGTATACACCACCAGCGGAATGGTATTGTAATCCACATGCCCCGCCTTGCCCGCCATCAGTTCCACCGCCGCGACACCTTCTTCCTCCGCCTTGTGCGCCAGCATGGGCCCGGCCACCACATCGCCAATGGCAAAAATATCCGCTGCGGTTGTCTGAAACGCGTGATTAATGGTAATTCGACCGCGGGAATCCGTCTGCACGCCGGCGGCGGCCAAGTTTAACTCTCCTGTATATGCTTTTCGGCCTACCGCCACGAGCACCACGTCCGCCGGCAATTCGGTTTCCGCCGCGGAACCGGGTTTGGCGTCTTTCGCCGCAAAGCGCACTTTCAGGCCAGTCTTATCTTCCTTTATCCCGGTTGCCTGGGAAACAAAATGAAAGGTGATTCCCTGCTCGCGCAAGGTCTTTTCCATCAGCTTGCTCATTTCTTCATCCGCACCGGGCAGTGTTGTGCGGTAAATCTCCAGAACCGTTACCTTGGCACCCAGGCGGCTCCAAACCGAGGACAATTCCAATCCGATCGCCCCTGCCCCGATAACCACCATTTTTTCCGGCACCCGATCCAATGCAATGGCCTGATCAGAACTTATAATCTTCTTGCCATCGAATTTCAGATTCGGCAATTCAATGGGCACGGAACCGGTGGCGATGAGAAATTTTTCCGCGGAGATGGATTTTTCTCCCGTGACCGATGTCACCTTAATGGTCTTTGCGCCGGTAAAAGTCGCGGTTCCGACGATACGTTCAACCTTGTTTTTTTTGAATAATCCCGCGATGCCAGTCGCCAGCGTATCAACAACTTTATCCTTTCGGGCCATGAGCACAGGCAAATCCATGGCTACATTATCGCATTTGATGCCGATCCGGCTGAAGCGGTCGCGCGCCGTTACAAATTTCTCCGTGGTTTCCAACAACGTTTTGCTGGGAATACACCCTACGCGCAGGCAGGTGCCACCGAGCTTCGGATCCTTTTCCACGCACGCCACCTTCATGCCCAACTGCGCCGCCCGAATAGCCGCGGTATATCCACCGGGCCCCGCCCCAATTATCACAAGATCAAAATCAAACGCTTTAGCCATAACTTTGTGTCCTTCATAATACGGCAACTACTTGGGCCAGGGCGTTCACAGCCACTTTCCCAAATGAACCCATCATTTTCCGCCTTTTCACCTCATGCGGAGCCGTGCGGCCAAGCCGCAACGAGTTTTTCACTATATTCCTGCGGCAGATCGCTGGCAACCATCTGCAATAGCGCGGGACTTACCTGCGACACAAATGCCGCCGTTAAGATGCGTCATTGTTTTACGTCCACAAGATTATACAGTCCCCCAGGTATCAATGGCCGCCCGTGCGCTTACTGCTGTGGGAACGGATACGGTTAGCCGTGAGGCGCGCGTTCGCGGCACCGGTTTTATCAATGCCCGCAAATGACATTCCTGGCAGTCCCAATTGTTTTCGCGACTTATCACACGCCGCCAATACGTTAATGAGTTGCTTCGAGGCATAATATTTGACGTGGCCATCGGCAAAGCCCAGCGGGCCACCCTTGGTCATGGTTTGGGTGTTCCGAAACAGAATAATAATAGACCCCAGCAGTTTTCCTTTGGCCGCGCTGTTGGGCAAAATTAAATCAGAACCGACATAACGATAATCGCTGTTGCGGTTAATGGCGGCAATCTGAACACTGCGTTTGACATGATCCCAATTGGACGGAAGCATAATGGGGGCCAACGCATTGGTCGGATCGCTTAGGTCTCTTACGGTAATGAGTTTGGCATTAAGCAGTGTCAGAAGATTGGGCGGAAAATGGCCTTGATGCCGCCCGGCATATTCCAGACAGGCATTACCAATGGCGGAGATATGCCGAAACTGCGAAACTTCCCTGGCTTTATGCAACGCCACGGATTGCACCGCAAAGATCAGCATACCTGCGGTCATCGCGGCAATACCCAGCCATCTTCCAAAAAGCCAATTCTGCTTCTCCTGAATACGGTAAATAATGGCACCCGCGCCAAGAAACAATGTCATCAGGGACAAGATCAGCACACTTACCGGAGGGGGAGCTTCGGTTGCGGGTTTCGCATGTAAAAGCAAAATCGCCTCGCCAATCAGGCAGATCACCGCTGCTACAGAAAACCAATTCACTGGTCGGCCGCCAGATACGTTTTGATTGTTCATGATAATCCTTAAACACCAAACAATTGCTGTCATTATAAGGCGCAGCTTGCTCCGCGGCACTATGGTAGTGCTCTGTCACGTGTGGCGTAACATGGTGGATGCCCATGTCCGCGTTATAATGTTTGCACGCATACCGCGATTATAAAATCAGCGCGGACAGGACCGGGATGTGTATGATTGAAAAGCCCAATGTACCTATGGACAGTATTGAGCGAGACAAGATTCTCAATGCGCGCGCGATGTCTCCAGATCGCAAGCTGCGCGCCGGCTTGGAATTATTTGATCTTAACCGGGCTTTAATTCTCGCAGCGTTGAAATCGCAGCATCCGCAAGCGGACGCAACCGAGCTGAGTTCCCTGTTTCTGAAGCGCCTGGCAAAAGTGCGGGAACTGGAAGCGGATCAATGAATGTTCTCGATGTTGCGGTGGAAGTAATCGATGCACTGAACCGTTGCAAGGCCGGTTACATGCTCGTTGGTTCACTGGCATCAAATCTTTACGGCATTCCGCGCAATACCAATGATGCGGATTTCGTTCTCGCGCCGCAAACCGCAGATGCGGAATCAATTTCAACAATTCTTGGAGACTCATATAAGCTTGATCCACAAATATCCTTTGAATCAATTACGCTCACCCTTCGCCGGGTTCTGAACCATGCCGAAACCGGATTTCTCATTGAATTCTTCGAACTTTCCGACGATGCCCACGACCGATCTCGGTTTGACCGACGGACGCAGATCGAGTTCCTCGGCCGCCCGGCCTACGTCCCCACTGTTGAGGATGTCATCATCACCAAACTCCGATGGGCGGTAACCGGGAGACGTGCCAAGGATCTATCCGATGTCAAAAGTGTTCTTGCGGTACAAGATACCGACGACCTGGATTTAAATTACCTCTACCGATGGACCGATATGCATGGAACTGCCGCTTTGCTCAAGGAACTTCTTGCCAACACACCGCGCTTATAATGTGGCTTGGGCACCCTGCCTCGGGCCGTAAAGATGTTTTAGTGTCCTTCCTGTGGGCGCGGCTTTGCACCGCTCGCGGAAACGGTGGCGCATCGGGTGGAGAGGCGGTTCTCTGGCGGTAAGGCCAGCAGTGCGTTACATTAATTGTTGCCAAATGAGTTGCAATCGAGAAACAATATCATGGGAGAATTGCAGATGGCTGTTTCGAAGCTGGATCACCCACCAATTATTAAAACCGTTAGTGGTCGCATATAACCTTTACTTGGAGCAGACCTGCGGTGGCACCACGACCATCTTGGCCACTGTTCGTCTGCCGATGCAGCAGGTGGGGGCACTGGCGACATTGCTACGGAAGTTTTATAGACCGTGAATCGAGGCGTACATGCCGCCATACAAGACGAGAAGAAGCGTTTACGCCCTCTACTTCGGACTGCTGGGTTTGTTCTTTTTCTCGACGGGCTGGCATTGGATAAAGACCGACAGAGAACTTGGTGTCGCGGATATTGCGTTAGGTCTTGCACAGATAATCATGGCGTGCATCATTTGGAAAAGACGGAACAGGCCGCCGCCGACCGTATGAAGCGAATCCGGCAACATCATCACGAGCCTGATTCACCGGGCGAAGGTTCCGCGACGGTTACGGCGGATGCCGGAGGTGTGGGATTTTCCGGCGGGGGAAGTTGAGTTGGGTTGGCGGTCGCTCCGGCAGTCATGGCCAATGCTGCCTGAACTTCGCGCGTACGGGTTGTCATATCCGTCAGCAGCCGTTGGAATTTTTCAGCGCGCATAATTCCGCTAAGATGCACTTTTGATCCGGCACGGCTTACCAAAACATGCCGCCGCCCACGTTCCAGGGTGATAAAAAACAGCACCGCAGTCAATACCGCCAGCAGAAGTACAATTATGGCGAAGCCCTCGGAGAAACCATTGCGGCGGGTCATGTTGCCCAGCGTGGTCATTCCAATAATTAACAGCAGCAGTGTCAAGGAAAGCAGTCCAAGCAATCGGGCTGTTGCCGGGCCTTTCCAATGCAGCATATATTCCACCTGATCAAAAGGAACTCTACGGATGCGATCTTTGGTATATTGGTGCTCCAGCAATACCAGAGCGTCATCATCCATCACCGCGGTGATCCGCCTGAAAAGCGTAAAGAATCGGAATTGTTCGCGTTTGGCCATTGTTAAAAATCCTTATCCACACATCATTACGGCCCGGTATGAAACACGGTGACTCCGGCGTGGAAATGGCCGGTGACAATTATCAGCACGGCCAAGACCAGCCAACCGGCTAACACCACAGACAGAAAAACGGCATCGGTGATAATGCGCCCTTTCCCAACCAGATCATGGTACAGCGCGTTCTCCCGCCGCATTTTCGCCATTTTGCCGCATTGTAAATATCCATACGCCGCCCAGAGCGGGAAAAGAATAAAAACCACTGCATCCGCATACGGAATAAACAATGCCACTAAAATGTTATTGACCACCCGATCCGGGCGGGGCAAATATCGGTTGATAATTTCATCCGTCGCTTTTTTGCCCGCATTGCTTTCCAGATATTGCACGCTGTACGTTTTCCCTTTGACCTCCACTGCGCACAGGGCGCAGATAAAATTACCCGTGCCCTGACACACCGTTACCGCTTTTTTTTGCGGATGGTAAACGCAGGTGGCATCTTCACTCATGGCCAGTTCAGGAGATTGGATGACCGGTGTTACAGGATTAAACAATTCCGCGTTTACCTGCATACGGCAGGTGTCACAATGATATGTTCCGTTGGCCGCCGGGGTCAGAGACCCGCGACATTGATCACCGGAGCAGGGGAGAATCCGCTTTTGCATTACTTGCCGTTGCATAGGGTCGGTCACGGGTGCCTGGGTCATGTTATGCTCCTTTCCATCCATCCTGCAAAATCAGCGCGATATTCAAAACAGTCTGTTCATCGCTTAAAAAATCACTGCCATCGTCCATGCCCAGAACCTTGCGACAATGAGCCGCCATATCCGCGAACATGCGCTCGCGCACGGGTGTATCGAGTTGATCGCGCCGCAGGGTCAAGTCGATAATCAGATCACGTTCCGCCCGGCCAATGCGGGCAATAATCCGTGATCGCAGAGCCGGATCCGCACGGAAGCTGTTGTGCCGTGCTTCACGCCGCACCACTGATTTCGGCAGGCCGGTTTTGCGGTCGCGCACCACGATGGTATTGGCCGCCATATCACCAAGTCGACGATGGTGCGGATCCATAAACGCCACCACCCCACCGAGAAACATGAGCATGGGCAGCATATCCACCATGCGGATCAGATTGCGAATGGCGACATTGGCCATGGAAAGTTTACCGCCGGAGGCATCCATAACCCGGATCTTCATCGCGCGTTTGCCGGGGGTTTGGCCGGACCAAAGCGTTTCAAACAAAATAAAATATCCGAGAAAGGTGGCAAAAATAATCAGCAGAATCAATACAATGCCAAAGACCCCCGGAGCGGCCAAGCAGACCAGAGCCGAACCAATAATAAATGCCACCATAATGGCGGTGTCAATAAGATAGGCGATAGCTCGCGTAAAAAGCCCGGCTAATTGATAGCTGAAGCAGACCTGCTCCGGTGTGGTCAGGCGATAACGCAGCATATAATGCACCCTTTACAGAGCCTCTTTAATCACCCGCGTCCCGCAGATTCTATCATGAAGTGAGCGTTGCGTGCGCGTGTCGAACATCTGGAATGACATATCAATAAGTACCCACGCCGTTTCAATAAATCCCGCGATGCCGATTGCGGCGACATTTGCGGTAAAAAAGATAATACAGTAAATAAACGTCAGTCCGTAATATACGATGGATCGTGCCAATGCTTTGCGCCACGAAACGTGTGATCCATCCAGATTCACTAGCCGCAGCTTGCAGACCATTTTGCCAATTGTTTGCCCATTCCAGGCATGGAAGATTGAATAATAGAAAATAGCGACCAATGTCGCCAGCAGGTAAATAAGACCCAGGGTATGCACGATTAATGTCATATCCCGTTGGTGAACTTCTGAGTCAACTGCCGCGGTACTATGCATGAGCGTGCTAACCTCAAGGGCAATCAGCAGGATAATCGGGAAGAGAATCGCCCAATCCAGACAGGTGCTGAAAAACCTCTGCCAGCCGCTCGGGCGCACCAATGCACCGGGTACGGCGGATGAATTGGGCGGTTGATCAGTCATTTGGAATCTCGACAAAATCCAGACTCACTGATGTTTTCCTACGCAACGTTGTAAAAACCGCGGATTTCGCTGGACCAAGCAAATATTGATCCGTGATCAGTGATCCGTGGCACTTGTCACTCGTATCCGCTTTATCCGTGCCGTCCGCGGTCTTTCAATCTCCAGCAACCGCTGATGGTTTGTTACATGCCGGCGGATAGATCCCGTTTAACTGTTCAAAAGGATTACCCGCGTACCGCAGATTCTATCATGCAGCGTGCGCTGCATGCGCGTGTCCACGAGTGCGAGAATACCGTCTACCAATCCCCAAATGCCGCCGAGGAAAACCCCCACGGAGATAATGGCCACATTTTTTGTAAGTGCGCCGGCAAGCAATGCCAGCACAGTCAACACGTTTCCGAACGTGTACGCCAAGGCCCGGGCAAATGCTTTGGGCTTGGAGATCGGCGTGCCGTCCATGTTGATGACGCGCAGATTGCCGGCCATTTTCCCCAAAGATTGGCCCTTCCATCCATGAAGCAAGCCGAAGTACAGGTTGGCCACCACCAACGCGATGACCGACACAATAACTCTGCGGGACATCACGCTTGGTTCGGTCACGGGAGTAAAAAAGTTAATGCCAAACATGTAATTCAGAACCCATCCGAATATCCCCAGCAGGATACCATCGATAAAGAAAATACACCCGATCCGCCGCCACACGCCGGGGCGCACAAATTCATTAGGTGCCTCGGCCCCGGTTTGCAGGCGATCCAGGAGAATTTGTTTGCCCTCGGCACTGACCAATTGGCCCTGGAACGTCACAACCTCATCTTCGGGGAACCATTTTTTGGTAATGCTGCACTGGACCATGCCTGGTGCCGGGGTCGCAGACCCCGGAGGTGATGCTGGCGTGGATGATTCGGCGTAGGGGTTGTCAGCCATGGGTATTCTCCAATGGGCGTCTATTTATTCCACGAAACCTCGGCAAATGTCAGGAGCTATTTATAGCTGTGCGGACGGGATACGTCAATAAAAACAATACGGGAAAAATGCGGGAAATATTTAGGATTTAGGTGCTCTTTTCAATGACCAAACGGCAATACCTGAAATCCGATCTGGAATCCAGGTGAAACACACCCAACGGTCCGGCGGAACAGCCGGAAAGCAGCA
>JAJZVR010000163.1 GCA_021847065.1 Planctomycetota bacterium
GATCTGTGATCAGGTTGTGACCATTGGTACGCACTGCCTGCTTTCGTGGAATGTTGTCATTATGGATAATTTCCGCGCTGCGGAAGATGTCCCATCGCGTCGGCGCATGCTTGAAGCGTATGCGGCTACGCGCGATCGGCAGTTAATTGCTCCGATCAAGCCCCGCCCGGTGGTGATTGGTAACAACGTATGGATTGGTTTTGATTGCTGTATATTGCCGGGCGTTCACATCGGGGACGGCAGCATCATCGGAGCGCGTTCGGTGGTGGATGCGGATATTCCCGCACATTGCATTGCCGCTGGCAATCCGGCGCGCGTCATTCGCGCTTTGCGGGAAACGGAGGAAAGCGGTGGCTGATAAATCGAAACCTAAAATAATTGTTTTTGGAATTCTGTTCTGGTATCCACTGGCGGGTGTTACCTACCAATTTCTGCATTTTATGCTGGGCTTGCGCAAATTGGGATTTGACCCCTATTATATTGAAGATTCCGCACGCTGGATTTACGATCCTAATTTGCGGGATAGTTCGCCGGACGCCACGGCGAATATCAACACGGTGGCTTCTATTTTAAGCGAGTATGGTCTGGCGGACCGATGGGCGTTCCGTGGGCATTATGAAGGGGGGAGTTGCTACGGCATGACGGAAACTCAGATTGCCGAACTATACAAGACGGCAGATGTGATGATCAACGTTACCGGGGCGCAGGAACTGCGTGAAGAACATCTGAATTGTCCGGTGCGGGTGTATCTGGAAACCGATCCTGTGGTCTCGCAAATTCAGATTGCGCAGGGTAACAAAGACGCCATCGCGGTATTGGATATGTTTACACACCACTTTACCTACGGCGAAAATCTGGGTTGCCCTGATTGCCGCCTGCCAACTGAAAGATACACCTGGCGGCCCACGCGGCAGCCGGTGCTGTTGGAATTGTGGGAACCAATGCCGGCAAAATCGGGTGCGGCCTTCAACACCATTGCAACCTGGAAAAATGTGGGACGGGATATCGTTTATCAGGGTGAAAGCTATTACTGGTCCAAGGATCGCGAATTTCTTAAATTTGTTGATTTGCCTGATCGCCGTGATACCGCATTTGAATTGGCCGCCGGTGTTGACGCTGATACCCGAAAACTGCTGGAATCACACAGGTGGCATTTGGCTGATCCGGTACACATTTCAAGAGATATGCGGCGTTACAATCAGTATATCCGGCAATCGCGCGGAGAATTTACCGTGGCCAAAGATCAGAACATTCGCCTTAAAAGCGGATGGTTCAGTGACCGCAGCGCGTGTTATCTGGCGGCCGGTCGGCCCGTGATCAATCAGGAAACCGGCTTCAGCAACCATTTACCCACCGGGAAGGGACTGTTTTCATTCCAGACGATGGATGATATTCTTGCTGCCGTTGATGCGATTGAAGCCGATTATGTCGGCCATTGCCGGGCGGCCCGGGAAATCGCCGAGGAATACTTTGCCGCGGAAAAGGTGTTAGGGGAAATGATGGATCAAATCGGATGTTGAATTCTTCCCCGTTTGGCGGCGTTGCCGGATCATCAAGACAATTAATTATCAACGCGGACGATTTCGGGTTAAGTGCCGATACCAATCGCGGCATTATTCAATGCCGAGAGCAGGGTGTCTTAACCAGCGCCAGCCTGATGGTGCGCGCGGTGGCCGCAAAGCAAGCGGCGGAATATGCCGCCGTTGATCCCGGATTAAGCCTGGGATTGCATGTTGAACTGGGAGAATGGGAACTGCACGCAGATCAGTGGGTGCAAACGCAATTCGTGCTGCCGCTGGACAATCCCACGGCGGTGAGAGATGAAATTGTTCGGCAGCTTGATGCGTTTAGAAAACTAACGGGCCGGGATCCAACCCATCTGGATTCGCATCAGCATGCGCATCAGCGGGTGTCTGTAAAAGTCCTGATGCGTGAATTGGCCGCCCAGATGGGCATTGTTTTGCGGGGCGATAGTCGGCATGTGCGCTTCTGGGGTGCTTTTTATGGTCAGGATGAACATTTATGTCCGATGCCAGAAAATGTTTCTGCTACCAATTTACGTAAACTCTTAACCAAGCTTCAACCCGGCATTACCGAATTAAGCTGCCATCCTGGCCTCGATTATCAGTTAAATTCAAACTACCGCGACCAGCGTCCGTTGGAACTGCAAACCCTGTGTGACCCGATGATTCGTCAGGAAATTGAGCAATTGGGAATTGCGTTAATTTCTTTTTCAACCGCCATGAGCCTGTCCGAATAGAGGCCAAACCCGGCCATTAATCTGATAGGCCCCTGATATTTTTGGATCGCATTGGCAAGTCGGGGTGTGCCAATTGAACAACATAAAACGTCCGATAACACTGGCGTTGACAAAAAGCAAGCTGGCGTACGGATAATGGTTCGCATTTTCGGATGTTGCTGCGACGATTTGGCGAAATTGGCGAATTATTGAAATTCAATGCGGTTTAAGCCGATAACTTAGGCTGGCCGGATTAATTTTTGTGACCTGGCGCGGCGGTACTGAAATGCCTGATGAATTATTAACTTATCCGCGATTCTGGAAAAAAGTGCGGCGTTTGCCCACGCAACCGGATCTCTTTATCCGGTCGGCATTGCAACTCGCGGCATGGACTGCCGGGGCACGCGGGGCCGCGATGGCCACCATGGATCCTGATGGCTGGTGGCGGTATTCACATTTTTATGGTTTGCCCGATACCGCTCAAGGCAAGCTGATGCACGTTCGCATGCCCATGCAACATGCGGTTCCGAAGCTAAGTTCAATCGAAACGCGAGAATTATTTATTCGTGATTATGCCGCGCAAGCCGATGCGTTGCCGGAACTCATTGCCGCTGGTACCCGATCACTTTGGTACACGCCGTTGCATGGTCGCAAGGCAGGGAATCGTGGCATTTTGGCACTGGAATGGAATCATCCGCTGAACAGGCCTCCAATTGGTTGGCAACGGCAAGGACTGCGTTTGCTCGCGGAGATGTTGGCGCTGGCAATGGAGAGCGGTGAAGCCCAAAAACAAGCCCGTCGCATGACTCGGCTTTATGACGCATTGGCTGCCGTTCAGCGGGCTGTGATAGGTGGCCACGAGGGCTTTTTTGCGGCATTCTGCGCGGCGGCAACGCAACAGGGCGGCTTTCCGCTGGCATGGGTGGGCGTGCGGCGGGGCGATGTGATTGAGCCTATGGCTCACGCCGGACGTGCGGCCGAGTTTGTCGCGGAATCACTTGGAGAATCTCCAATCTCGGCGGACCGGCGCGATGAAACCGGGCGGAGTCCGGCGGCAGAAGCGTGGCGGCGCGGCGAACTGGTTGTCGTAAACGACTTTATAACCGATACCCGCATGGCACCCTGGCGTGCCGCAGCCACAAAATATGGTCTGCAATCTTTGGCCGCGGTTCCCGTGCGGATCGCCGGACGTGTTGAAGCGGTACTGGTATTGTATGAAGATCATTGCATGGCCTTTGGCCCGCGCGAGCGCGATCTGTTAACCCGGTTCGCGGAAGATATTGCCTTTGGCTTAAAGCGCCGGGATGAGCAGCGGCAAATTTCCCACCAGGCCACGCATGATATGCTTACCGGGCTGCCGAATCGCGAGTTGGCCTTGGATCGGCTGACACAGGGTGCGGCGGATGCGCGGCGGAGGCAGCGCTTAATGGCGGTGGGAATTCTCGATCTCGACGGCTTCAAACAGATTAATGATGTATATGGCCACGGTGCCGGTGATGTGTTATTGCAGACTGTCGCAGAACGATTAAAGCCATGTATACGCGACAGCGACACTCTGGCGCGGCTCGGTGGTGACGAATTTCTGATTGTTCTTCCGGGCCTGGAATGTGATTCGGTGGTGCTGCCGATTATAGATCGGCTCCTGGCGGAAATTCATCGGCCGTTTGTCATCGGCGGACAGACCCATACCGGCATCAGCGGCAGTCTGGGGCTGACGTTGTTTCCCATGGATGACGCCACGCCGCAGGACTTGTTACGCCATGCGGATATAGCACTTTATGAAGCCAAGGGTGCCGGTAAAGACCGGTACAATTTCTTTAACCACACCATGGAAAGCGAAATGCGCCGCAAGGAAGAAGTGCGCGAATTCCTGATTAATTATCTTAAGGATCATGATCCGGTGCTCTACTTTCAGCCGCTGGTGGACTTACGCACCGGCAAGCTGCGCGGGATGGAGGCTTTGTCACGGGTAAAACGTGATGGGAAAATACTAAGCCCTGTGGAATTCCTTTCCGCCATTGAAGGCACCCATCATTTGCTGACTTTTGATCGTCGCGTGCTGCAACAGGCCTGCGCGCAGATTCAGCAGTGGCATGGCACGCCCCTGGCGGTGCCGGTATCGGTGAATCTCGCTCCGATATTTCTGCGTGATCATAAGAGTCTGGGATTTCTGGAAGGCTTGCTGGAGCAATATCCCCATGCGCGTGGCCGATTGCACCTGGAGATTCTAGAAAGTGCCGCCGAACGTGATCTCAATGATCTTGATGATTTTCTCACCGGTGCGCGTAAACTGGGCCTGCCGATTCTGCTGGATGATTTTGGTACCGGTGCTTCATCGCTGGTTCACCTGGAGCGCATCGAATGTTATGCGGTAAAAATTGATCAGCGGTTTGTTCGCGGGATGTGGACGCGGTATGAAAACCATGCCATTATCACCTCCTTATCTGAATTTTGCCGCATCACCCAGCGGGAACTGGTGGCGGAAGGCGTGGAAAGTCCGGAATTGGGCCTGGTTCTTCTGGCCAGTGGTCTTGGCACCATGGCGCAGGGATATGCCATCGCCAAGCCCATGCCCGCTGAGGAAATGTTGAATTGGCTGGCCAATTGGAAGCCTCCATCGCTTTGGACTCAAGCCGGGAACTTTCCGATGCTTGATAAGGCTTTGCCCAACATTTTGCCGCATCTTCGGTTGCTCGCGGATCTGCGCGTGCGCAAGGTCAATAAGAGTTTTGCGGATGCTGAAGTTGAGTGCGGACGCGGCAACGGAGCCGCGCGGCGTGGGAAAATCCCGCGTGCCGAGCAGAGCATTGTGCTGGAGAAATCATTGCGTGCGTTGTCGTGTCCGGCGGCGTTTGTCGATAAAGCCTTGAAGCAGGATATCGCCTGGCATCGCGCATTTGCCAAAGCTAACCGGGTGCTTATGGATACCGGAAAATTGTCGGATGCCATTATTGACGATGTGGATCGCAAAACATTAAATTTGCTGCACACGTTATGCCGCGTTCAAACGCATCGCGGAAATGCAGGCTCGGCCAAGCCGGAATTTGAAGCGGTTGCAAACTAAAATGAAACGGCAGGATGGGCCGCGTGCGGGGAAATGCGGAGAACTCTCTTGGAAGAAAGAATTGCATGACCCGTTCAAATCTGGAGAATCATCGGTCTAAATCAGCAAAGCGAAGAACAAAACACCGGCAGGTGACAGACCAAAATTTCCAAATGGGCGTTGAATTTTCAGGCTGAAAACCGGCTGCGGCCGTTTTTATCACATTAGCTGTTCCATTTTCCTGCCATTACCGACTATAATGACTGGGAACGGCTTTCCCGGTGGAATGATTTCACTGGTCGCCCTTTATGAGGAAATTTCATGGCGGACTCGCAGCAAGACCCTTCAAGAGGCCCTTCGCGTGAAGGTGGCTCCGGTAATAACAGGCCCGGACGGGACAACAATAATTTCAGATTCAGCCGCAGTATGCTGGGCTGGCTGGTTATTTTGTGCCTGGTGGTATTTGCATTGATCCTGATGCAACACCCCGGTGGTGCGCAAAAAGTTGATTCTGGTACTTTTTACAGTGCGTTACGGCACAAGAACATCAAGTCACTGGTTGTTTACAGTGACGGCCAGATTGATTTCAAGCTTAAGCAAATTGCGCCCGGTTCGCCGACGACCAGTTCGTTACGTGAAAAAACCAATATTCCCCGCACGGCTTTGGACGGCAACGGCTGGGCGATTATGGAAACCCAAGCGCATCAGTACGCAGTACCGAGCTTCAACTATAAGAAGTCCAATGATTTTCTGAATATTTTTCTAGTGGACTATCTGCCCTTTATCCTGGTCTTTGCGATTGTCTATTTCCTGGTATCGCGCCAGTTCCGTTCCGCCGGAGGTGGTATGAGCATGTTGGGGAATTTTGGCCGTTCGCGCCACCGTATGATGTCCAAGGAGCTTACAAATATTACATTCAATGATGTCGCGGGCATTGATGAAGCCAAAGAAGAACTGGCTGAAATTGTTGACTTTTTGAAAAATCCCAAGAAGTTTCAGCGATTGGGCGGCCGAATCCCGCGGGGCGTTTTGCTGGTGGGACCTCCGGGCGTCGGCAAAACATTGCTGGCCAAAGCCATAGCCGGTGAAGCGGAGGCACCGTTTTTCTCCATCAGTGGTTCAGATTTCGTGGAAATGTTTGTCGGCGTTGGTGCTTCGCGGGTGCGGGATCTTTTCCGTACCGCCAAGGAAAGCTCGCCTTGCATTGTATTTCTTGATGAAATTGATGCTGTGGGACGGCGGCGCGGCAACGGCTTTTCCAGCGGCGGCCATGATGAACGTGAGCAGACGCTTAACGCAATTCTTGTGGAGATGGATGGCTTTGATACCAATGATCAGGTCATCGTGGTGGCGGCCACCAACCGTTCGGATGTGTTGGACCCGGCGCTGACTCGTCCAGGCCGGTTCGACCGGCAGGTTATCGTGCCGTTGCCGGATATCAAGGGTCGATATGAAATTCTGAAGGTACATGCCCGAAAAGTGAAGTTGGGGCCTGATGTGGATATGCTGCGCCTGGCGCGGCAGACGCCCATGTTCAGTGGTGCGGATTTAGCCGCCATGATTAACGAATCCGCCCTGATTGCCACTATGCTGAATCGGGAAGCCATTGAAATGGTGGATATGGAAGAAGCGCGCGATAAGATTCGCTTCGGAAAGGCCCGCAAGAGTCGGGTGGTGGATGAAGAAGAACGGCAGCTCACCGCCTGGCATGAAGCGGGCCACGCGGTGGTGCAATATTTTTCACCTGGTGCGGATCCCATTCATAAAGTGACGATTATCCCGCGCGGCTCCTATGGCGGTGCGACGTTCTCTCTACCCGAAAAGGATCGCTTTTATTACAGTCGCAAATATCTGCTGGCTGAATTGCGGATTCTTTTTGGCGGTCGCATTGCCGAAGAACTGTACATCGGGGAAATTTCCAGCGGTGCCAGCATGGACATTAAAATGGCCAGCAACATCGCCCGCGAGATGGTCTGTAATTATGGCATGAGCGATGCGCTTGGGCCTATACGTTTTGGCCATGATGAAAATGTGCAGTGGTTTGAAAGCGCCCGGGAATACAGTGACAAAACCGCAGAACTCATTGACAGTGAAGTTCATCGTTTTATCAGCAATGCGTATGTCGAAGCGCGTGAACTGCTGTCTGAAAAGAAGACGGAATTAGCGAATCTGAAAGATGCGCTGACGAAGTATGAAACGCTGGATTTTGAAGATGTGAAACGCATCATGACCGGTCAAGCTCTAACCAAGCCGACGGTGGGCGATATTCTGGCACTCGAACAGCAACGCCGCAGTGCGGAATTGCCTGGAACGCCGGAATCTGCAGGACCATCGGTGGGCACCATACCGCAGCCCGGTTGATGCGAAAAAAGACGTAACCCGTCCAATGGCTTAGGCTTATGGCAGCCCGGCGATTACTTGGAAAGGCTCCGAGAAAAAATAGAGATTTTTCTCTTGCAATGGAGTCGCGGACGGCTATACTGATCTTTGTAGCCACCGCAGGTCGCTGGCACCGGGTCGTTAGATTAACTTCTGACGCGACCAGATGAAAATGGATCGGGGCTGAATGCCGACCCTTACGCGACCGAAAAGTGGAACACGGCTGTGCTGAAAGTGCCCGAGTTATAGCGGCAACGGACAGATGGCGGTGAGCCCACTTTCCAGAAAAAGCGGTGGCTTTTTATTTTGTAATTTCTGTTCCGCCCGGTAATGCCGGGCGGAATGTACAAAGTTGCCAGTGGGAACGATTAGAATTTTCTTCGCGGGACGAGACATCAGACTTCATACAATATCTTAAACATCCAGGTACATTAGGTGCCGATTTTCAGTTAAATATTTGCAATTAAAGGATCACAAATATGGCCAAAGTCAATCGTAAGGAACTTCTCAAGCAAACGGTCAATCACATTGATATTACCGGGCAGCCCGGAATTTTGCCGCTTGTGGAATCAATGAAATCCATGGCTTTTACCTCCCGCGATCTATATCGTGCGGCGGATATTTTTGATCGCATGTTGCGTGATACGCAGTGCGCCGTGATTCTGACATTGGCTGGCTCGCTGATTTCGGCCGGGTTGAAAAAAGTTATTGTGGATATGCTACGCAACAACATGGTTGATGCGATTGTTTCCACTGGTGCCAATATGGTGGATCAGGATTTTTTTGAGGCACTGGGCTTTCATCATTATCTCGGATCGCAATACGCCGATGACACCGTGCTAAGAGACCTGCACATTGACCGTATTTATGATACATACATTGATGAAGACGAATTGCGAATTTGTGATGACACCACGCGACTCATTGCCGACTCGCTTCCGCCCGGCCCCTGCAGCAGCCGCGAGTTTATAGCGGCCATGGGACGTTACCTGACGAAGAATGCGAAAAATCGTGACAGCATCATTCTGACCGCACATGAAAAGGGCGTACCGATTTTCTGCCCGGCATTTTCCGATTGTTCCGCTGGCTTCGGTTTGGTTGTGCATCAGATCAACCGCCCGGAGAGCCATGTCAGTATTGATTCGGTAAAGGATTTCCGCGAACTTACACAGATTAAACTCATGAATCGCGAGACCGGCATATTCATGATCGGCGGCGGCGTGCCGAAGAACTTCACGCAGGATATTGTTGTGGCGGCTGAAATTCTCGGTGCCGATGCTCCAATGCACAAATATGCCATTCAAATTACCGTAGC
>JAJZVR010000164.1 GCA_021847065.1 Planctomycetota bacterium
AGGAATATCTCGCAGCGCACAATGAAAACCCTAAAATATTTACTTGGACCAAGGATGCCGATACGATTCTCGCCAAGGTCGCCAAGTGTAAAGAAGCCTTAGGGACACAACACTAGCGTTTTTGGGAAGACCTCGTGAGTTATTATACTTTTGGAGTGCTTGCGGTCGTTTCTTGCCCGCAAATCACCCGCAGATGAAATAACGTTACCCGTCGAGGTTGTACTCTGACCGTACCATCATCATCATTCAAAATTTCTTCTTCAATGGTAACGCCCCTTGCCAAGAAACTTCTTGGAAAATATTTGCTTAAATCGTCGATGGAATAACATACAAAATGCTTATCACTGGATAGGTTAAATTCCTGTTTGCTAACCAATTCTGAATCCAGAGCTGGAAGCAATTCCTGTACGTCGAATAAATCCCATGTGTTTATTTTCTCTGGTCTTAATTTGTCTGATTCACATTGCAAGATGTAATCCATATTTTGATTCATAATTTTCTCCAATTCACTAATTCCATTTTTATCTTTCGACAATCTCAACGTAAGGTCTTTTAATTGTCGGTGCCTGACCCTGAGAGCGATTCTAATTTTCCCGTAAAATAAATCTACTCCGTTAAAATCTTCCGCTTGTGTTGGCAGGCGAAAATCTTCCGGCGCACATTGAAAGATTCTTGAACAAATTCTTATTTGCTCCGCAAGGTATTTATCTGCTTTTTGCTTTCGTTCTACATTAAAATTACTCATTTTCTCTCTCTCCAATTTATTACATATTTAACTATGTTACTTAATCCAGTCTTTTCGGTTTTTGGTGTTCGTCCATGTTCCAAAACGTTGAAGTTTTTTCTTTTTCCTAACGGCTTGCGAATATTCAAACATTAAAGTTTCATTGTCGGCAATTGACTTGAACGTTGGCTTGAGAATATACGTTGAGAGTTTTAGATGACTTAATTCATTATGGGTTACGGTTTGAATGTTTACGTAGTGTGAATCGTCGGTGATACTCTCCCATAACGTTGATAGCGTCATATCATTTAAATTGCTTTCAGCCTGTTCTTCAATGATAATATCAAAATGTGGGTGCCAGTTGTCTCCTGTATGGTCGATATGTAATCGGGCTAATCCGCCTTTAATGTTGGCTTTCCAAAATGCTGTACGCCGCAATTGTTTGAAACATCTATATAATTTAATTAATAAATTATTCAGTTTATCATCAGGGCTTGATTGTACTGTTAAAATTATCCGTACCAATTCCTTATTTTTAATATTTTTCGTTACTTCCGTTGCTTTCTTCCCTTGGTAATATGTTTGACAATGGATGCATGTGGAGCGTCCGCAACGGCTAAACTTTGTGCATTGCTTGGCTTTTAAAATCTGTTCAGTTGTACTACATAAGGACTAGTAGAGTTTGGGGTGTTTCAAGGGATTGGCTTAGGGTTAAAATCTGTTCAGTTGAGCTACTTATATGAACTAGTAGAGTTTGGGCTTGCTTTTGGGGTGTTTCAACGTCCATCATCAGGTGGGATTGCGGGCCGCCTGAATCTGTGGATGTTTCCTTGTGGTCAATTGCTTGGTTTTGATACATGCATAAGTACTCCATAAAAAATTTGATGATTAAACGAAAAGCCCACCGGTGTATTAATTCGGTGGGCTAATCAAAGGTACTTATGCGTTTTAATCTTTCGACGTTATTGCATAAATTCCTTTAATCAATACACATATTTATATTCGACTTGTTATTAAAAAATCCTTTGAATTCCGTTGATTTTAGCGTTGTTTTGGATCCTGAATGTGTTGTAAGTCATTGTGGCATAATGACTTATGAATCGAAAAAATCTTTTAATAATTCTTATCAAGATATGTGAATTATTCCATCTAATGTTAATCCGCCATTGTTTGACCGTACAGGTAGGCTTGGCAATGCATGGTCTAATTACTGGCTTGACGGTATCCCGATGCAACCTGAGGCGTTCTAATGGGCTTCTTGGATATTCTGGCGGCATGGCTTGACCACAACAAGCGATAAGCAGGGCGGTGGCCCTGCTTATCGCTTGTTTTTATGTCGAAAAAATAGTAGCCAATAAAATCAATGGTTTGCTTAATGTGATAATTCATAAGTCTTTGTATTATAAAGACTTATGAATCGTAAAAGACAACGGCTTTTTGAATCTTGCTAAATACTTGCTAAATGGTGTGAGTACAATGGCGTACAATGGAATACATTGAGATACATCGATGGTAAATGGCATAATGTGCATAAAAATCAATAAAATCAATGTAATGGATTAAAAATAGGCATAAAAAAAGCCGGTTATGAAAACCGGCTTAAAATGGTGGTATCAGATGGTATACCTGATAGCCATAGATGCTGATGATGCCGCGATGAACAACCCGGTCATATTGCAACGTCTGGCACAGATGCCTGAGGTGCATTATCACATCGGTCCTGCAGGCCGCAGTAAAATTGACGCCTGCAACAGTGATCTGGCGGATGCCGCGGGGCTAATCGGCATGGAGCCGGATGTGTTAATTCTGGCCAGTGATGACATGATCCCGCAGGCGGGGCATTGGGATGATATTATTGCCGCAACCATGCGGCAGCAATTTCCGGCCATGGACGGGGCGCTGCATTTTGATGACGGTTATATCGGTTCCAATCGCCTGATCACATTGAGCATCATGGGGTGGAATTTATACCGCCGCATTGGCTATGCCTATCACCCGGCATACCGCTCGATGTTTTGTGACAATGAATTTACCGATCTGGTGCGGCACATCGGTAAATATCACTATGAATCGCGGGTGCTGTTTCGGCATTGTCATGTGGGCCGGCGGCCTGATGCGCTGTTTATCCGCAATCAGCAATGGTGGGACGCCGATAAGTCGATGTATGAAGTGCGAAAAGCGGCGAGGTTCGCGATCGATAAGCCGCTATTGAGCATTCTGATTCCGTCGCTGCAACGGCGTTGCGGGACGCTGACGGAGTTGTTGAAGCAATTGCACAAGCAGATTTTCGCGTTGGAAAATCCATGGCACGTCGAAATTCATATTGCACTTGATGGCGGTGAAAAGCCGGTGGGAGAAAAACGCGATCAATTGCTGCGGCAGGCGCGGGGGCAGTTTGTCGCATTTATTGATGATGATGACATGGTGGCGGAGAGTTATATCCGGGATATTGTTCATGCGATTCAAGCAGCGCCGCAAAGCGATTGTGTGGTATTTGCCGGGCGGCTGGAAGTGGATGGCGTATACGCCGGGCCCTTTGATTATTCCATTACGCACAAGAAATATTATCAGCGGGGCAACGCGTATTTCCGCACGCCCAATCATCTCTGCCCGGTGAAACGGGAATTGGCGTTACAGGTGGGGTTCAAAGCGATCAACTGCGGCGAAGACACCGATTACGCGATGCGGTTATATCCATTATTGAAATCAGAAACGTCGATACCTGATCCGGAGCATCCCGAAACCCGCAAATGCCTGTATTTTTACCGCTTCAGCCCCACCGGGACCGCAACGCAACGGAAGTAGAGCCGGGGCACTTTTGCGTTTATTTCCTCTTTAGTTGACTTTTCTTGGTCGAGAAATTTGAATTTACTCAACGTATTGAGTAAAATTACTCGGCGTATTGAGTAATTGAATTATGGACTATATTCGCCCATACGCTGATGAACTTGGCCGCCGGCTGATGGAACCGCAGTGGTTAATTACTGTTCATGCGTGGGAATATTGGACACTGTGTTTATAACCGTTTGCGATCCAATGGTGTAATGGCTCCGACGGTCGAAACTTCTGGCGAGCTTGATAACGGCGCCCGCTGGGGTACGGGCGGTTAGGAACGGATCCGATATGACTTCCCGAATCGCGCTGCAATCGAAAATGCAATTCCGGCGAGCCGGGACAGAGCCAGCGGCTATGTGAGGAACGGTGCTCCGGAACATAGGCGCCAAAGCTGCCGCCTACACGGTTTACGGGAGTTATTTCGGTCGTGTTCCTTGAGGCCTTTTACCCAACGACAAAATCACTTGTCGGCGAGGGTGGCATTAGAGTGGCGGCATTCCTGTCCAAAACGGTGCGGCACTATATTTAGCGGCTCTGCGCAGGCGAAAGACATTTGAATGCTTTGCATTTGGACTATTATAGTGAGGGGACGTTTACGCAACCAACGGATTAGTGCTGGATGGAGCGGTTATTGCAGATGCGCCGTGCGCAAAGGTGTACCGCGCAATTGAGTTGAAAAGTGGTAAAGACCGTAAACCGACAAATCAAACTCGCGGGCAATCGCCAGTGGTTTGCGGTAAGCATAGATGATGCCCGGCTTGAGGGAATAGGTTACTTCCGGCTGTGGATTTAGGCGGTATTTCGTGGCCATAAGTTTTCCATACGCGGTTAACGGCGCGGGGATAAAATAGGTTCCCAAGTTTCCGCTTATGAAAGGCCAGATGTACCCCAGGCCGAACGGCCCGGGGTGTCCCTCACCAAATAACCCAATCACCCGTGAATTAATAAAATTCCTTTACAGCAGCTGCCTTCGGCGGGGTGCCACCTGCGCGGCTCTACCGCGAAAGCACCAGAATTCCCACGACGATCGCTCCTACCAGGCTAAGAAAAAGCCATACCGCCAGCACGCCCGCAATAAACCGCAGGTATTTAGTATTCTTTTCGAGTTGGTACGAAATGTTTATCAGGCTCTGGGCCATGCGCCTGGCAGGATCGCTGCGTGGCCCACGAAGTATTTCGTAGCACGAGGGGCACAATATTTTTTCCATCCAGAGTTTCACCGACCCTGCACTTTCAATCTCCTTGCCACACTCCTGGCACTTCGATATCCCACCGGCCTGCTTCTCCTTGACTTGCAGAACCGAGAAGCACATATCGCAAACCTCCTGCCCATGCCAACTGTTGGAGGATTCAACGATCGCCTGGCCGCAGCTCGTACAGGTGCCTTCGTTATTTGTTTGTTGATCCATTGGTTCCCCTGTCCATACGATTGGCTCTACGGCTGATGTTTTCACGGACTGAACTGTGTAACCGACATCATTTATACCGCGCGGCCATACATTTATAATTGTACAGCTGTTTCAATTTAACGATAGCGCGCTACCGGCGCATAGCCATGACGAAGACCGGGCGTAGCACTTTCCCCATTCATTGGAATTCTGCAACTATTGGAATCTTCAAGCGTGGGGGCCTATGATGGAGACGGGGCAATGTGGCGGAATTTGTTTTTGAGGAGTGTTCAGCATGAACGCGCAGCGGGTTATCAGAGTTTTTTCGCTTTTGGCTTTGGGTGGTTTGGTGGGAGGGTGTGCTTCGGTACAGGTTAGGCCGGTATCGGTGGCGCAGGTGAATGATCCGGCGATTGCCGGGGTACGATTTTTTCAGCCTGAACCCTATTTGCTGGTAACGCAAATGCCCGCACGACCCACGCCACCGATGCCCATGATGGGAAAACACCGTGGCCCCAAAGACATGGAAAATCACAATGCGCCGGCGGATATGCCGCATCATGCTGCCGGGGACCACCATGATATGGGCGCAATGATGGGCGATCGAGGCAGGCAGGGCCCCATGCACCGTGGCCACGGCATGGCCCGGCCAAGACCACCCATGCCCATGATGGGTGGCCGAATGCGGACCCGTCCACCACAGCCGCCGACGTATGAATTACAAATTATCTATTTACCAGATTACAGCCATCCATATGTTGCCAATATTCAAGGCGGCCTTGGCCACAGCCCCAATTCCCTGGTTCTGGCCAATGGTTGGGAACTTCTGGGGGTGAATGTAAAAGGCAACGCAACACAAGCCAAGCCCATCCGCGCCATCACCGCAGCGCCGGCCATGCCGCCGCATCCACGCATGATGATGCACCATCCCATGCCGGGAATGGGTATGCCTCCGGGCAGAAACGGCCTGCATAAAAAGCCGGGCAAACATGCTGTACATAACTGGAATCCAAAGCGGGCTTGGCGGCAGCGTCACAACATGATGATGCACCGGATGATGATGCCGGGCCGGGCTGCGAGGGCCATGGGATTGCACCCCGGACTATACGCGTTTGTATTTAACGCCAAAACCGGCAAACTGGAGGGCCTGCGGCTGGTTCGCCTGCTTAAAGCCCACCATCAACATGGGTGCATGGGCATGATGAAGTGGAACCATGGCCCGCGGCACGCCCATCATGCAATGCCCGCGGCTGCACCAGCAACAGATTCCGGAAAATAATATGATTTGATGGAAGGCCACCAATTCCGCCGATGCAATTAAGTGATGGCGGAATTGGCGTGGCCGGGATATGCTTAACGTTCATGAACGTGTGGAACTGGCTAAAACGGTGGGGAACTGCGGACAATCTTGGTGCGCGGGGCGAAGCGTTGGCGGCAGAACACCTGCGAAGTAAATTGGACATGAAAATTCTGGCGCGCAATGTGCGTTGCCCCGGCGGTGAACTGGATATTATCGCATTGGATGACAATGATCTGGTCTTTGTGGAAGTCCGGACACGATCCAGCGAAGAATTCACCACGCCCGAAGCCACGGTAACCAAGCAAAAAAAGCAATTTCTGATTCGCGCAGCCAATTGGTTCATGCATCGCAAAAAGCTCAATCGCTGGAATCCGCGGTTTGACATAGTAGCTATTGTCTGGCCCAAGGAGGGCGAGCCAACCCTCCGGTACCATCGCAATGCGTTTTGCTTCCGGCACAAGCGGCGAACATAATCCGATTCATTTCTCTGTGCGAAAGTTCCATTCTGCGCGGGTCGGCGTGCCAGCGGCTGAAAAATCGCTATAATTCGCCACCAATATGGTTAAGGAGCTTTTTTATGCTTGATAAATCACAATTGGCCGCCCGGATCAAGGAAGTAGCGTACTTGGAAGGGGATTTTACCCTGCGTTCCGGGCGAAAATCCAAATATTACATGGATAAATATCTCTTTGAAACCCAGCCCGACATTCTCGCGGCACTTGGTGCCCGTATGGCCGCAGCGCGTTCGCCCTTGACCACGCGCATTGCCGGAGCGGAACTCGGTGGCGTGGCCTTGGCGGCGGCGGCATCTCTGGCGGCGGGTTTGCCCTTTTTTATTGTGCGTAATTCCAAAAAGGATTATGGCACCAGTAAACTCATCGAAGGAGCGCTTTTGGCCGGTGACACCGTGCTGCTGGTAGAAGATATCGCCACCACCGGCGGACAGGTGCTGGAGGCGGCCAAGGTGATTACCGCGGCCGGGGCGCAAGTTGAAAAAATTGTCGCGGTCATAGACCGTCAGGAAGGCGCGCGGGAAAATATTGAATCCGCGGGCTTTATGTTTGAATCCATCTTAACCCGGCAGGACCTGGGGATTTAATCTCCAATTCCCCCTAACCATTGGACATCATGACGCAGGCAAAATCGCACACCGCGCGCAAAGTGATCATTACCGTCATCAAAATTCTGATTGCGGTCATCGGGCTTTGGTATGTGATTTCCCATATTGCCTGGAATGATCAGGTGGTGGTCAAAAAGGGACAGGTCATACGCAATGTTACCTTCGTGCATAACACCCGCCTGACGCTTCTGGCCCGTCAGGGCACGTTATATACGCTGAAATTCCAGAATCAAAAAATAGCGGTGCGCCTGCCGCACGGGCAGTTGGTAACCGCCGTGGCCACGAAGCCACCTATTAAATTTCCCAAACTTCTGGCGGTTCCGGGTCATTATCTCGTGGCCGAACATGGCAAAGTGTCGGTGGCGCTGGGCCTGCCGCACCTGCTGCGCCGGGCCAAACCGCTGCCGTTGCTGGCGGCGTTGCTGCTGCTGGGCTTGCCATTTTTTATCACGGCATGGCGCTGGCGCCAGCTTATGCTGGTGCAGAATATGGATTTGCCATATCGCAAATGCTTGACGCTGACATTTGTGGGGCAGTTTTATTCCACCTTTCTTCCCGGCACCACCAGCGGGGATATTGTCAAAATTATTTACACGGGCCGGATTACCGGTCAAAAAACCAAAAGTGCCGTCACGGTTATTCTGGATCGCGTTATTGGCTTAATTGGGTTGATGATAGTGGCCGGGGTAGCAGCGGCGGCACAGTTGATGGCGAATCATTATTTCGTGGCGGGTAAAGCGGTTTCCGATCCGGTGCTGGTGCATGTGTTGTGGCTGATTGCCGGGCTGCTGGGCGTGACAATTATCGGCGGGATTGTTTATTTCTCGGTGCGGCTGCGGAAATGGCTGCATCTCGATGCGTTGATTGAACGCCTCCCATTGCCGGAATTTATAAAACACGCCGACCGGACACTGCGGGTCTATCGCGATCATCCGGGCGTTGTGGCCATGACTTTGGGAGCCAGTGTGCTATCCCAGGCAGTGCTGCCATTGGCCGGGTTTCTGGCGGGTCGGGCCTTTGGGATGCACGCATCGTTCGGTTGCTTTATGGCGTATATACCTGTGGCGGCATTGGCGGCAAGCCTGCCGATTGTTCCACCCCAAGGCATCGGCGTAATGGATGCCATTCTCCTGCACTTTTTCGTCACGCGCGGCGTGGATACCGCCAGTCAGGCCTTTGCGCTGGCCCAAGCCATCCGCTTCCTGCCAATCTGCTGGAATCTGCTGGGAGCATACTGGGTGGTGCGGGGAACCTATCACCGTGAACAGGTGGAAAACCTGGATGAATTGGCCCCCGACGCGTAATTACCCCCAGCGCACCATACCCGGTTCAAACCGCAGGGCGATGTTGGGATGATTCGGCAATATCCGTACCGCGTAACCCTGCTGCCCGCAGGCACCGGCGCTGATGGCACCCACATATTGAAACACACCGGCTTCAACATTGGTGCCCAGTGCCATTTCATGCACGCGCGCATTTTGAATATTACCAAACGCATCCAGCGAGCCAAAATAGAGTTCCACACGCACGTTATCCGCGGGAATGCTGCCTAATTCAATGGTGGCAAACACCTTGACGCTTTCACCGGCTTTTACCG
>JAJZVR010000165.1 GCA_021847065.1 Planctomycetota bacterium
AAAAATGCCGCCGCAATTGCTTATTTTAACCGCAATAGATACCCGGCAATGCCCAGGCCGATCAGGGCCATAATGATCGCCACACTTGCCGCCAGTTCCCAGCGCATGGGCTTGGCCTTGTCGCCCGCATGCAGCCGCCGGATCAATGCCGCAAATCGTGTCGCCGCCGCCACATTCACCGCCACACCCAGCATCACCAGCGCAATGCCTATCCAAACCGATGCCGATTGATTGGCCGCCACTTTAATATGAATATTTTTAATCTCGGCCAGCTTTTGCAGAAATAATCCGAACTTGGCCACCACAAAACCAAATCCCATCAACGCCAGACCCGTGCGAATCCACGCCAGCATCGTGCGCTCGGCGGCCATTTCTGTGGCCGGATCGGTTTTAATTTCACCCGGCGTATTCATGAAAACCTCTTCCTTGCAGCGCCGCCAAATGTCATATCCATCCATGTTTGCAGGTGCGTGCCCGGGCAGGATGTTGGCCCATCAGCCAGTTGTTGATGCGTATGCACCTTTAGATTGTCATACGCTGTTAGCATAAAATTCAGCAACGCCGCCAATGCAGTCACTTGCGCCCCGGGCGGTTGCTGTATATCAAAATTTCCCAGCACCACAATGCCGACATTCTGCCTGTTATGATTTTTCACATGCGCACCTTGAAATCGCAGATCGCGAAGTTGCCAGATTCGCCCCATCCGGTCCACCGCATAATGATACCCGATATCGGCCCAGTTTCGTCCCGCGGGATCACTGTGTAGTGTCTGTATCTCGGCGAGGTGATTGGCCGTGGCGGCCAGATCATCTGCCAGCCACGCTTCCGGAAAGCCGGTGTGGTGTACGGTTATTTCCCGTATCTCGCCAATCGGTTTGATATCTTCCATGCGTGGCAATACTGCGGTAAAGGCCGCGCGCGGAACCAGTTCCAGCGTTTCCAACAGCACCAAGGCCGCCACGGTCGCCTTGGCTCCGGGAAAAAATATCAGCTTCAGTTCAGTGCCGGATCGCACCATAACAGCGTACCCTATTGGCCTGCCGGAGCAAATGTAAAGTGTTGTCCACCAATCGCTGCCTGCACCATCAGTCCATCCAGCGGAAGTGTAAATACCACCACGCCGTATTGATAATTCGCCGCTGTTCCCGCTCCGCTGGCCGCCGCCACTGCGGTTGCCCGCGCATCAAACGTCGTCTGGCCGGTTTCAAATCGGCTTAACGCATTTTTGTCATGGAAAAGTATTAATTCCGCGAAACTTTGTCCGCCAATCTGCGCACCGATATTCACCTGCGTCAGTTTGCAATAACCCAGCAGGTTGCCATTGCGGATCACCTCGCCACGCCCGGACGCCCCGCCAATACCAATGGCCCCGGCACCCACCGAAGGCAGAATCGCATACGCATAAGCCGAGTGCATCCACTTGCCCATTCCCGCACGTTCGTCCTTGAATTCGCTTACCGCACTGCTGCACCGTTGCGAAAGGTATTCTCGATCCACACGCGTTACCGGAGTGGTCGGCCCATACGAGCAACCGGCCAACAACCCCGCCACCGCCAGCATTGGCAGAAACTGTGTTTTTGTGAATCGCATAATCAACACTCCTCAAAGAGAACAAAACATTCACCACTGTATGGTATTCTATGCTCATGTGCCGTGCTTTGCATAGCGATTGTCAAGCCAAGTTAAAATGTCCGCCACTTAACCAAAGTTAAAATGTCCTCCCTGGCATCGGCCGGGCGCGGAAGGTTTTTGTCAGCCGTCGGTGAGCCCGGCTGATGAAATTGCGTGGGTAATGGAGACAGGAAAGTTGCAACGCCTTCCGCCGCATCTGGCCACACGAGCTTTTTTGATTGCGACCGGGCGTTTCAACAATTTAGCAACGCCCATGGTTTTTAGGCGGCAAATGGATTGATCACCAGGACACCGATGTCTGCAAAATCCGCGTCATTCCGCGTGACCAGCGTAAGCCGATGGGCGATGGCTGCTGGCGATTAAAAAAGAAAACGGCGGACATGTGTTGCCCAAGAGTCCCATGAGAGACTACTGACCAATACTGACGCAATACTGATAATACTGAAGCAGTACTGAATAATACTGTCGTTCGCCCGACGTTTACAATCGCTATAGAATGCTTATTGTAGCGTCAGGAAAGGATCGCGAATCATGCGTATTGCCATGGCCCAACTCAACCCCATCGTCGGTGATATTGCCGGAAATACCCGTCGTATCATCGCGGCCATGGACCAAGCCATTCAACAGGGTGCCGAATTAATCGTAACGCCGGAATTATCGGTTATTGGTTATCCGCCCCGGGATTTGCTTCTAAAACCTACGGTTTTGTGGCAAATGCGCGAAGCGGTGGATCAAATTGCCCGGCACAGTAACGGCATAACCACCATGGTGGGCTACGCCCAGGAAAATCCCCAGCCTTCGGGCCGCACGCTTTACAATGCCGTCGCTGTGGTGCGTGACGGCAACGTGCTCCACCGCGGGGTTAAAAGTCTTTTGCCAACCTACGACGTTTTTGATGAAAGCCGATATTTTGAACCCGGCCCCAAAACCGAAACCATGATGCTCGGAGCACAGCGCATCGGTTTATCAATTTGTGAAGATTTATGGAATGATCAGCAGATTGTCGGCCGACAGATGTACCACTTTAATCCTGTCGAGGCACTGGCCAAAGCGGGCTCGAATATACTCGTCAATATCAGCGCTTCGCCATTTACGCTGGGAAAAAATGATTTCCGCCGCAAGCTCATCAGCCACCACGCCCGACGCTGGAACATGCCAATTATCTATGTCAATCAGGTGGGGGCCAATGATGAGCTGATTTTTGACGGCTGCTCCATGGCCTTTGACGCGGCGGGAAATCTCCTCGCCCAGGGCAAAGATTTCCAGGAAGATCTGGTTGTCTTTGATTTACCGGGGCCTGTGAAGCTCGATTGTCCGCCGCCGCGCACCGGCATGGCCTCCATCCACGCAGCGCTGGTGCTCGGATTACGGGATTATGCCCATAAATGCGGTTTCAAAACGGCGGTTCTGGGGCTTTCAGGTGGCATTGATTCCGCCGTGGTCACGGCATTGGCGGCAGAGGCTTTAGGGAAAGACAATGTGACCGGCGTGGCGCTGCCATCGCGGTACAGTTCTGAGCATAGCTTAAGCGACGCGCGGAAACTCGCTGAGGCCATTGGCATTCACTTCCATATTCTCCCCATTGAAACCGCGCACCAGGCCATGGAAAAAACCCTCCAGGACTTGTTTGATCATGCGGCCCCCGGCCTGGCGGAAGAAAATCTCCAGGCGCGCATCCGCGGTAATCTTCTCATGGCTTTGTCCAATAAATTTGGCCACCTGCTGTTGACCACCGGCAACAAAAGTGAAGTAGCCACCGGCTATTGCACGCTTTATGGTGATATGTGTGGCGGCTTGGCGGTGATCAGTGACGTGCCGAAAATGATGGTCTACGAATTGGCCCAATACATCAACCAGCAGCGTATATGCACCGGCGCGCCGGCGGCAATTCCGGCTGGATCCATCACCAAACCGCCCAGCGCGGAATTGCGGCCCAACCAGACCGATCAGGATTCTCTACCCCCATACCCCGTTCTCGATGCCATTTTGCAACTCTACGTCGAAGAGGAAAAATCCGTCTGGGAAATCATACGCGACGGTTTTGATAAAGCCACGGTTTTACGCGTGGCCCGGCTCGTGGATATCAACGAATATAAACGCAAGCAGATGCCGCCGGGATTAAAAGTAACATCCCGAGCCTTCGGTTATGGCCGGCGCATGCCAATTGCCCAACGCTATGACCCCGCCGCAATGGCAAAAGAACCAACGTGATATTTCCGGATTGCGTTGAGTTTTTTGGAAGCTCATAATTGCACTGAATTCGCCGCAGGCGAATGGCTGCGGTACGCGGCCAGTGGACTGGCCGGCTTTCCGCCACTGCTTTGACGGCCACACCTGTGTCGCGTACCACTTTCACATCTTCTTAAATATCTTATCATGGGTGATATGGTACTCAATCATCTTGTGACGGTAAGCATTATCCAGGGCCTTTGGCTGATATTGACAGTTTATTGGCTGGTTCTAGCCTTCAACAATAAAAAATCTGTATATCGCCAAAGTTGGCTGGCGCGAATGGGATATGTTTTGCCACTGATTCTCGCTTCCATGATTATTTCACGCTGGTCGCTGGGAAAGATACCGCTGCTGCCCTTATCGTCTATCGGGCGGGTTATCGGAATTTTGCTGTGCGCCGGCGGCATCGCATTTGCCATCTGGGCCCGCACGATTCTGGGGACTAATTGGAGCGGCATCGCTACGGTGAAAGAAAATCATGCGTTGATTTGCCGCGGACCTTACGCTGTGGTGCGGCATCCAATTTACACCGGATTGTTGCTGGCATACATCGGGACGGCACTGGCGCTATGGCCCACCGCAGGCAGCCTGACGCTGCTGGCGGCTTTTCTTCTGGCAGGCTGGATTAAGTCCCGACAGGAAGAGAAACTTATGGAAAGGCAATTTCCGGATACCTATCCGGCGTACCGGAAGAAAGTTCGCGGCGGCATTATTCCTCATTATTAAGCTTCAAGCCGGAAGCTGTGGCTTTTTTATATACTGCAATCCGGCCGAATAAGAATTGTTTAATCGCAATATTTTTCCAGGTATTCCAGTATCAGGTGCAACACCACTTCATGAGCTTCCTGTATGGCGGCGGTGCGTTGGCTGTTAACGATCAGGGCTTGATCGCAATGGACCAGATTTTTTCCGCCGCCTTTACCTAACAGCCCAATAGTCTTACCGCCCCGCTGCCGCATCACCTGGCAGGCACGGATAAGATTTTCACTATTACCGCTGCTGGAAAATACCACCAGCACATCTCCACTTTGAGCAAACGCCTCCACTTGCCTGGAAAATACGCTGCCGAAATCCCAATCGTTGGCAATACATGTTAACGCAGTTCCGTCTGCCGCAAGACAAATCGCGGGCAACGCCCGCCGATCCGCGCGGCTGTAGCGGCCAGTCAATTCCTCCGCGAGATGCAACGCCGCGGCGGCTGATCCACCATTACCGGCCGTGAGTAATTTTTTTCCGCCCAGCAGAGCGGAAGTAACCATTTCACACATTGCCGCAATTTGCTCCAGTTGGCCGGCAAGCTCCCCGATCACGCGCGATGAATCCGCCACGCAATCCAGCATCCAGTGGTTATTTTTTGACACATGAACTCCGTTTCATAAACACACTTTTTCATGCACCATTAAGTGTTCAGGGCTTCAATTTCTTCCGGGCGCAGTTTCAGCAGGCACGCTTGCGCCGAGTCTTCAATGCTTTGCGTACGGCTGGCTCCGGGAAGGGGAATTACCTGCGGCCCTTTTGAAAGCAACCACGCCAGGACCACCTGATAAATTGAAACATGATGCGAGGCCGCAATGCTTTCAAGTAATGGTTCAAAATGGCCGAGCGTTTTGGCACCCCCGATACCATTGAGCGGACTCCAGGCTAAGAATGCAAGATTTTTCGCTTGGGCGTACTGCAAAACGCCATCGGTTTCCGGCTGCCGATGTTTACGCGAATATTCATTTTGCACACTGACAATATCCGCCACCGCTTCGGCCGCCTCCAACTCCATAACCGAAAAATTACTCACACCAATAAAGCGAATTTTTCCTTCCTGCTGCATCTGCTTCAGACAGCCCAGACTTTCCGCCAATGGATAATTCGGATCAATGCGATGGTACTGATATAAGGTAATACATGGCGTGCGCAGATTTTTTAATGATGCTTCGCAAACCGCGCGCAGATGTTCCGGCGAGCCATTACGTTCCCATCGGCCTCCGGGCCGCACCAATCCGCCTTTGGTTGCCACGACCAGCCCGTCACGCTTGGCGGGCGGTAATTCCGCCAGAGCTTTGCCGATCAATCGCTCATTATGACCCGGTTCGGAATCATCAAGACAATAACTGTCAGCGGTATCAATGAAGGTAACGCCGCAGTCAATGGCGTGGTGAATCACGCCAATGGCGTCCGCCTCGGTTGGCCGTTTGGCCGGTACTGACATCGGCATGGCTCCAAGCCCAATACAACTGACCGTTAAACCGGTCTTGCCCAATTGACGCGTGTGCATGGTTGATTTCTCCGCAGCTTACGTACAACACCAGCAAATCTTAGCCGCATTACCGCATAACGCCAAATGTTTTTCTGTCACGGATATCCATAGGGAAATTTCCAATTCGCGCTTCTTACGATAAAGTATTCTTTATGCTGGACAACATCATTGATCCTGCGGCCCTGCGTTTGTTTGCGTCTTTACGACGGCGGCAATATCCGCGGGACGCTGCAATAATATAAGCGGCCATGATTTTTCAAAACCAACCGGATGCTCTGGCGTTTTCCTGCACACTTCTCCGACAAATTGCGATTGCCCGGCGTATTATTCGCGCGGTACGCCAGCACGGCTACAAGCATAAGATTATGTTGTTAGCGTAGTTACAGTTGAACAGGCCGACGGACTGTGTCGCGCCGGGCATGGCATCAACAACCGCTGTGGCCAGTATTACAATAATGGCGGCAGAAATAATGTTGCGGTTCTCTGCAGTCATTCCACTAACTCCATATCTGAGCTGCATTTCGCCCGGTTCAAAGGTTCATTGTACTTTTCACCAATTAACTTTCAGGAGGATTGCCAATATTTTTTTGGCAAAGGGCGTCAGCCGCCTGCGATTGAACATATCACCGGCACGCTTGATTACTTCCGCCTGTGTGGGATACGGATGAATCACCGATCCCAATTTACCCAGGCTTACCCCGGCGGTGATCGCGACCGTAAGTTCTGAAATCATGTCTCCGGCGTGGCTTGCCACAATCGTGGCACCGAGAATGCGTCCCGATTTCTTTTGCACATGCACCTTGAGAAATCCATCGCTCTGAGAATCCAAAATAGCGCGGTCCACCTCATCCATGCGAACCATGATTGTTTCCATGGCAATTCCCCTGGTTTGCGCCTCGGCGGGATATAGCCCGACGTGCGCAATTTCCGGGTCGGTATAGGTACACCAGGGAATAACCAAGGAACTGGTTTTTTTTCTTCCAAAAAACAACGCATTCTGTATGACAATCCGAGCCATCGCATCGGCGGTGTGGGTGAATTTATAGGGGAAGCATATATCACCAGCGGCAAATATCCGTCGATTGGTGGTTCGCAGGTGATCATCGACTTTTACACCCGTGCGCCGGTCAAATTGCACGCCCACGGCCTGGAGATTCAGGCCGTCCACATTGGGTGCCCGGCCAACGCCGATGAGTATCTCATCAACACGCAGGCTGCCGGATTCATCAGGCCCCTCCAATGTGATCATTTTTTCAGCGCCTTCCCGCGATACTCCCTTGATCTTGCAGGAGGCGTTTATCTGCACGCCATCGCGCTGCAAGGCCCGTTCCACCGCTGCCGCCGCTTCTCGATCTTCCCGCGGCAACAATTGCTTTCCTTGTTCCAGCAGCGTCACCTTTGAACCGAACCGGGCGAAGGCCTGTGCCAATTCGCAACCGATGGGCCCCGCGCCAATCACCGCGAGTCGCTGCGGCAGAGTTGTAAGTGAAAACACGGTTTCGTTGGTTACATACCCGGCTTCCCGGATGCCGGGTATGGGCAATTCAACCGCGCGAGCCCCGGTGGCAATCACGGCTTTCGCAAAGCGCAGCCGATGAGCACCCACACTTACCGACAGGTCGTCATTAAAAGTTCCCTTCCCAATAAACACATCAATTCCCAAATCACGGAATCGCCGGGCTGAATCGTGATGGCTGATTCCCGCCCGCAATCGACGCATGCGTTCCATCACCGCCGGGAAATTGGAATGAAGCGGTCCGTCACACATAACCCCAAAATCACCGCCGCCGCGCGCTTCAGCATGGGCGCGGGCCGCCCGAATCAGCGCCTTCGACGGCACGCAGCCGACGTTCAGACAATCACCGCCCATTAAATCTTTTTCGATCAGAGCTACGCTGGCACCGACTCCTGCGGCACCGGCAGCGGAAACCAGCCCCGCCGTTCCCGCCCCGATCACCACCAGATCATAGCGCGCTTTGGGTTTCGGATTTTCCCAGTCCGATGGATGCACATTGGCCGCCAATTCACGATTGTACTGATCCAAGGGTTCCAGGGCAGGAAGTAAATATCCTGTCGGATTATCCACGTTATAGCTTCCTTTCTCATGGGCGGTTTGCAATACTGTCGAGTTTCCAACTGTAATTTTTAAATGTTACGGCGGGCGGATTACCCGCGGCTAAATCCGCAGCAACACGCTTGTTAAACCGCGCCACAAATTTGAGCACCGAACCGGCGGCCTGGCTAAAATCGCCGCTATACCAGTTGTACAACATGGTCAGATGCAGTGTTTTTCCATCCCGGGAAAATCTTACCCAACGCGGATTATTGTTCACAAAATCCGCCTGGCTTTGAAGCTGCGCACTAACGGTTGAAGCTTCATACGCTTGCTGTCGTAATGGCGGGCACCCGATGGACGCACAGTTAATGGCAAAGTGAATGCGCGGATCGCCAAAATCACCGCGAAGCATGAGTTCAATTTGATTCAGGCTGTAGAGCTTGCCGCCGATATTCCAATGCACATAATCCCAGCGCTTGGCCGATGGAATATCACGAATGGATTGAATATTCGGATAGTGATTCAGAATCAGCCGCAACGTGAACGCATTGTAGGCGTTAATCAGCAACGCCAGCTTGTTATTCCGGCCAAGTTTTGCAAATGGCGCTTTGGCTAATTGAGCGATATACGCATCGAGGTTTTTTGGATGCGCTGACAAGGCCCTGTAATCAACCCATCCCCCTTTGTGGACAACTTTATCCACCACAGAATTAAACATTGCATTGCTGAATCGCGGACCATTTGGATTGGATTTGAATTTGTTGACCAACTTC
>JAJZVR010000166.1 GCA_021847065.1 Planctomycetota bacterium
GGAATTTTCTTAAAGGAGAGTTCCTCCATGAACACGACTTGAAATCCCGCGGCTTTCAACGCCTGCGCAAGTTCATCAAAATAATGTATGGTAAGAACTGTTTTCAGTCCGGCATCGCGGCAAATATCAATAAGCTCCGGTGGGCGCAATAGATAATTCAACGGCACGGCCACGCGCGAAGACCAGCGCACAGCTCCAAAGGCCACGGCAAAGGCACTGCTTTGCGGCAAAAGCAGGCCAATGCGTTCTTCATGGCGGGCCAGCTTATCGAGATGGCCCGCCATGAGATTACTGCCATGCCGCAACTGGCCAAAGGTCAGCGTGCGCCGATCATCAATCATGGCAATTTCACTAGGGCGGGATTTACCTTGTTCTATGACTTTTTCCAGCAACATCCTGCGCCCTCAAAAGCGACATTCCCGATTCTCAATGACGGCTTTTGAGTTTAGTCTTAAATGCCATCAGATACAACGGGGAACGGCAAGGTAACCCGGGTAAGGGTCGAGAATGTTTCTGTCCCCCGGGGTGAAGGTGTCGGTGGCCATTGGTCGCCGCAAACCGGGCCGGGCAACCCAGATCCATGGCATGTCACATGGAGCGGCGCATCTTCAACAAAATGCCAAGAGGGAATGGAAGATGTTGATTTCGCGGCTAATTCTTGCGCGCTTGTGGCGCGTATGGAATGTGTATTGCGGACCTTTGGCGAACCTGCTTGCCTTCCAATGGCCATTTTTGCATACGGCGTGGTTTTTTGCCAAGCCGTCGACCTGTGCCGCAAGTTTCTCCGCCCATTCCCTCGGCGAATCTGACTGCATGTAGCCGATCATCCCGGCGTCATCCGATTCCGCCGCATACCTCCCATCCAAGAAGCACCCTAACCCCTCACGTCCAATATAATCGGAAACTGGATTTTTAACTCCCAGCCGCTTGGCCTCAAATGAAAAGCGGCAGCGTGGCCGCCGAGTTCCAGATGAAAATTCAATATCCAACCGGTCTCTTCGCTTGCCCGTTTTTGTTCCGTTATTCACGGGCGGGTCTTCCTCCACGCTGAAAAAATTCATCCATCGGGGGGATTTTGGATCATCCATAACCGTGCGAATTGATTCCACCAGCTTGCCCGTGATGGTGGGTTCATCGGATAAACTACAGGATTTTACGTCAACCCTCTGATAGCCGAGTTGAAGGATCTCGTGGACGCGGCCCAGAAACGCATTTCGGTAATCGTGAGTATTCGCGGACGGTGAGAACTGGATTGCAGGGTCGATCAAGCGGGTTTCCCTCCACCAGCCAGCGTGCGTGAGATAATTTCCTCTGCATCCAGCATCGCTTGGGTTTCGGTCCAATGGAACCGTTGCATAGGCTTCAGAAGGTAGGTGCGGGTACCCTCAAAAATCATCAGATCACGATCAAAGTAGACCCATTGAGCGAATTTTTTGCGAAGCAGCTGCCGAACTCCCAGCAGTTGCCTGCCGAGGTCGGCCTCTGCGGGGACGACTTGAATTGTCTGGTCATCGTGGCCGCTCTTTACAAAATCCAGACAAACCATCGCGGAAGTTTTCCCCGGTAGCAGCGCTATGCGATGGCGACCAGGCAACTCATTTCCAACGAATGCGTCCAGGTCGGTTTTCAATCGCGCCGCATAACTGGATATTTCTTTCTCACTCGGTGGCCCGACGGCGGCTTCCCCGACCTTCCCGTCGTTGAGCGCAAGGCGAACGTTCACAAAGTCGCGGACGAGGGCACATTCGCAGTCTGATAGACCAAGTGACTCGAATACACGTTCATTGAGTTCCTCTAAGAGGCGTTCGAGGGTTTGACGTTGGGGCGCGTTGGCTGCCGCACCACGAAATAATTCGTTTTCCGGACGATGCCCGGGCACAGGTGTCTCTCTGGTCACCTCCACTAGCCGACTGTGCAGCGCCACCCAATCGCCCAGCTCACGTTCTGATAGACTGGCGATCGCTACGGGAAGTTTTCGGATATCGGCCAATCCCGCTATTTCTCGTTTCACGCCAAAATGCGTGGATACGAAGAACTGGTGGTAGAAGCAAAAATCCGAATTTAGATATAGGGAAAGGGCCTTTAGGAATGCCGCATTGTCTGTTGTGCTCACGATTCCGACCTGGAGGGGTGGAACGACCAAATACGCCTCGCAATACACAGCGAAGGTACGTGCTTCACTGACAATGATGTGTGGTGGCTTGCATACCCGGAGGCCATTCTCAAGGCCGCTACGAATGTAAGGCCGCAAATTCCTCGTGACCGCATGGGGTGGAACCGTAAAGAAGTGCCGACGCCCCTTGAGGGCGCTCATGTTAAGAATTGGGCTGCCGTAGGCCTCTTCGCATCTGTCAAACGTGCGGCGCTTCTCCCTGTTGTCGTCTCGGAATTCAGGTCCTTGAGCCACTGCAATTAGCTCCTGATTTTCTAAATCCCGAATTGCTGGGAATTTCTTTCTTTCCAGCCGGGCGAATAGCCGCCAATCCAGATGCGATCCCCATGCGGCGATCTTCCACGGCAGCCCGTCACCTCGCAGCGCATCGGAAAGCGGAACACTGCGAATTTCACTGGCGTTGAGTGTCAGGCTCCACGAATTAATGCGCTTGCCGGCAACAGGCGGCCGAGTCGCTTCCTGGTTGGCCACCAATGGGTTGTAGGTATTGATGTGCCGATCTTCTGCGTTGGGGTCAACCTCGCAATTGGTAAAGAAAATGGCGGCTGCCGGTATGCGGGATCGCCCAGCAAAGAGCACTTCCGCGAGATTAGAAAAATTAGCAATTGAATGAACACGCAACCTGGCAAAGAACGCCTTGCGAAAATCAGCGGACAGCGTGTCGAAGAGTGTCATTGCTGGCACAAGCAGGCTGACCTCACCGCTTGGCTTCAAAAATTGGTTAACCCGCCATGCGAAGGCTTGGGCGAGTTGTTTGCCTCCGATTGGCGATACATCTTTATCCGCGTTCTCCATCCAAGCAATGGCGTGACGGTCCTCTTCCTGGTTTTCTGGCTTTTTCCAGGGCGGATTTCCGACGACCCAATCAAATCCCTTCAGTAGCACCGCGCTTTCATTAATCGCCGGACTGAAGAAATCGCTACAGAAGATATTCGCGTTCCGCAATGTCGGAAGTTTTACCCTTTTATCATCTTCCAAGTCAGGTGGACGTACGTAATCGAGAAGTGTCAGAATCAGACTTAACTCCGTAACACTGCAGGCATCTTCATCGCGATCCACGCCGAAAATATGGTCCACCAGAAGCTGGCGTAATTCAAAAAATCCGGGATTTTCATCAGCGGCGATGGATTGTTCGATCAGTCGGCGGTAGCACTGCACCAGAAATGCTCCGGAGCCGCATGACGGATCCAGCACGCGCATGCCGCGCTTTAATGGATACCGATCATTCATTTCAGCGAGCATGAAATTCACAAGCGGAACGGGTGTGTAGTATGCGCCGGCATCTTTACCCTTGCTTTCTCCATCGGCCCGCTGTTCATGCAGGAACTGCTCATATACGACGGAGAGTGTTTCAATGGGAATATATGAAAAATCATACGCCTGAAAATCCAGGTGCAGTTGCAGTGCAGCGCCGCCACGCGGTACATCGCCTGAAAAGATTCCCGCAATCTGTTGCAGGTGCTCCTGCCGCAGCGTATTCCCGGCTTGCGCTGTAATGGGAAACACACTGCCATTGAGCCACTCGTCGAGTTTGGTGGTGGCATTGCGGAAGCCCGCAAGCGTTGCGCCGCGTCCGAAGACACTGCCATGGCTGATGCCCCAGCCGTCCATTTTGCGATCAGAGAGAATATCTCGGTCCCGCAGGTAACGGAGGTAGACATATTTTCCGATCAGGGCATGCGATGTCTCGGCTGAAAGGCCGTAGCGTTGGAGCCACTCGCTGAGTATGCGTAAATTCGCAAGCAGGTTCCAATCCACCCGGCCCTTTGGATTGATTCGGCTTCCCCACGGGCTGCGCCAAATCGCTCCTGTGTCGATGGAATCAGCGTCCAAGTCGGTAATTGCGCTGATTGCATTAAAAATTTTCAGCAGTCCGGGAGCACCCTCCACGGCACTTCCCCGATGTTTCTGGTTACTGAATCCGGAATAAAGGCGAATGCTTTTCGGAGTGCTTACAAGAACGAACGGGGCGACATCCTGATTCCAGACGAGTTTATGAATTTCATCCGCCCTCCGGTCGTCCTCCGCCGCGCAGATGTAAACGACCGGAACCATTTGTGGTGCAGACGATGAACGCGGGTCACGGAGGGTGTAGACACCCTTGAGGCCGAGCCTTTCCCGTGCCCGGCGAAAAATGTGCCCGAAGGCGGGTGCCGTGACAAATCTCTCATCGCTGGCGCGCAAGAAATTCGGTGAATCCTCGTAGCCGAGTTGCTTGGCAAGTTCCATCACATCCATGCGTGGCCCCATTTAATCCATTGTTTCTGATCGCGCAACGTCCTGCGGCTCGCACGCTTTGATTGCTAACTGCTCTATCAGGACGGATCGTGACATTTCCCAACCTCGACATACTTTTTATCGCTTTTACCAACCTAGCATGTGGCTTATAATAGCCAAATCTACAATTAGAGATTCTACGTTGACCAGTGGTCGGCGGCAACCCGCAGGACTGTCGACCGGGCAATGACTTGTGGCGATGGGCGTTGAATGGAGTAAAATGATGCTGTGCGGCTGGTTGGGGCTATGGCCTGTGTCGGTTACGCCTTTGGAGGTTACGGTTATGAAGACTTTTGCAATCCTTGTATCGCTGATGCTCTTGGCCATTTTGGCGGGATGCCAGCAACCCCTACAGAACGTGGCCATTCCATCGCCGCAAGACCAGGCGGCGTATCAACCGCAGGCTTATGCCAAACCACTGCCCCCCAATGCCTTTGGCACACCGGTAACGGGCAATCCCTACGGCACGCATGTTGCATTGCCTGATGAAGCTGCTTACGTGCAGGCGTATCAGGCCCAGCGCGACCCGCGGATCATGGTGGAGGTGCTCTTGGGCCAGGGGGGAGCCGCGGCCAGTACGTTCCATCTGGGCAATGAAGATTTTGACGCTATTCAAATTTCCATGATTGAATACCTCAACGCCAACGGCCAGGTGGATATTCAGGACCCGTCCATGGCGCAAAAGGTATTGGCCCGGGAAAGCTTCCTGCGCCTGCAAAACGGCGACCCCAAGGTGCTGCCGCTTTTAAAGCACCAGCTTAAAACGGATGTCCTTATTGAAATTCAGGCCGCCCCCACGCAGCAGGCGTCTTACGGAAATGCGGTGCGGCTTCTAGCCCAGGCTGTAAGCACCACGGACGCACGCGTTCTGGCGGCCACGTATGTGGACATGCCGCTGCCGGCCAGCAAAACCAATATCAATATGTACACCGGCTATCTGGCCGATAAGATCATGCAGAAACTTGCGGCCATTTGGGGCGGCGGCGCCGCAGCGTACAATCCACTGATTATTCGAATTTACAACGCCGCCAGCATTGATGATATACTGGCCATTAAACATTTTGTGCAGAAAGTTCCCGGTGTGCGGCTGGTTATTGACCGCGGCATGACCGGTTCGACATCCACCGCATACGGCAGACTGGCCATTGAATACAATGGCGCGCCGGATGATTTTTATTCGGCCCTGAAGCAGGAAATTGGTGTATCAACAGGTTTGAAGGCTGTGGACTTGCAGAATAACACCGTGGATCTGCAAATTACCGGACCGATGGTGTTACGCACCACCAGCATTAAAACCACCACCCGTGTACAGACACAAACCACGCAAACACAGGTAAAAACTGTTAATGAAACCCCCATTGAACCGGCGCAGAAATAATCGCCGTCGATAACAAGGAGCTTGTGCAATGTTACCCAAGGGTATTACAAAACGTTCATTGATTGGTGTTTTGGCGGCCTTCTGTCTTAGCGGATTATTGGCCCTTACCGGCTGTCAAGGGCCGGTTGTCCCCTATCAGAACACACTGAATCCATTTCCACAGGTGCATTTGGCCAGCTATGGCCTGCAGGGAAAAATTCTGGTTAATGAACCAATTGTCAGCCGCGTGGGCGATGGTCAATTGGATGTCGTTATTCCCGTGCGTAATGTAACCGCTGATGATTTGTATCTGGAATTTCAGTACAGCTTTCTTAATGCTCAAGGCGCGCAGGTGGAAGAAACATCCGGATGGAATACCTTGCGCGTGCCGGCATATTCAATGGCCCAGATTCATTTCACAAGCCTGACTGCCGCCGCCAATTTTAATTGCACGATCCGCCGGTTGCCCTGATGAGCGCGTTCATTGCCGCCACAGTGGATCATCGGCGGCAACCTGCAGGATTGACCGACCAGCGAGATCACTGATAATCGGCCAGGTCAAACCGTGGGTACTGAGGGTTTCCATAATTCCCACACCCAGATAACGTTTGGTGCCGCGTGAGCGTAGCTGCACGGAACAACTGTTGCGCACCAGATACGGGCTGGACTCAATGAGATTCTGGTGCTGAATAAGCAACTCCACGTTATGGCCGCGTGAATCGCTGCCGTGCAGCACCATCCGCGCGGGATATTGATTTCGCAAATTTCCGCCATGGCCATACGCGATTTCACTCTGCGGGTGCTGAATGATCACCGGTGCCGCGGACTTATCCAGGATAATCAAAGAATCGGTATCGCACGAACGACTGGTGCTGGTATGATTCCATGCAATCGTCCAATCCTGATTCACCGCATGGCCGCGCGAAATCGCGTGAACATCCCGGCCCATGCCCGAACCGCCGAAATATTGATCGTGATAACCCAAGCCATCCAACGGCATATTTAAGAGCATGGTGTCATCAGCAAGATTAATCTGTCCGATACGTCCCGTTACCGCGGCCATCGGAACAGCCAGAACCCAACTGTGCTGGGCACCATCCGCCGAATCGGGCCGCAGGGGAAGAATTTGCTGATTGCCGGACGCCAGCGGCCTGAATGTTAAATCCACATGAATCGCCTGAGTGGAGCGATAGTGTGGGCCGGTGAGGGTATTTTCCATCGGATAACCGCGCGCCGTTAAGCCCAAGGTTCCGTCTTGTCGCAATGTGACACGATTCGGTCCAACCAGACATTCCGGCGATCCGCGGCCACCGCGAAACGCTCCGGGTGGAAATACGTTTACCGATCGCAAGATACACTTACCGCCCTGAAATACCGATATGGTTGCGGCCGGATAAAAACTTGGAAGCACCTGCTCACGTACCGAACTTAATTTTACGCGCGTCGATCGACGGCTATACCGATGAAACTCACGCACATAACGCGGATGAAAACAAAATCCGTCATAAAGACATACCGCCACACCGTTACCGGCGGAATCCATGGCACTGAAATTCCGGCACTCATAAGCGCCGGGCGTTTTGAGTTGCCGCCAGCCGGCCTGTTCCCATTCACCCGTGCATTGCCCCGGACTAAAGCCAGCAATACCCGCCCGCGATCCGCTGGCAGTATCCATCGCATCCGCGGCCACGCCGGTTAAACTGCTGTCAGTGAGTGCTAAAGATTGTCTGATCATTACAAATACGCCAATGCGCCGGACTACAAAAAACACGCCGAACAACCCAATGCCGTCCGATCCTCTGCCATGTTGTAACTTCGAGAGCCAACAAGCTCTTCATAATTGCTTATCGGCACAACGGTGGGTGATAGTTCAAGGAACCTCTAAAAATCGTCAGGCATGCTTAAAACCGGTAATGAGCGGAATAATGTTTCCGCGCAAAGGGACGTAAGAATCCTTCACGACCATCACAATGCGCCGCCAATCAGTTTGGCGTGAACGCATCACCCCAATGCACATTTTGCGAATATTTGGCCGACACAGAGCTAACTGGTTGCGACTGGGTCTGTGCAGCGGCCGTCAGCGGCGATGCAATCGACCCGCTTTGGCTGCATCCGCCAGTCAGGGTTGCGGCGACGGCCAGCAATACGATGAGGGGCAATATGCTGATAATCTTTTTGGCGAACATGTGAGACTCCTTTTAAAAAAAGATTTCGGAAACATTCCAAAACGATGAATATGGGACGCCAGCTACCACCAGCGAACGGCAGGGTCGATAACTTCCGCCCACAGTTCAATGCCTCCGGCCATGGACTTTACCGATGTAAAGCCTGCATTACGCAACAACTCTGCAGCCCGAAGAGACCGCACGCCAATGCGACAATAGACCACCACCGGCTTAAACCGCCATGATTCCAATTCCGTCAGGCGTTGCGGAAGTGCGTCCAACGGAATCAGCGTGGCACCTGGAATATTCGCTATTTCCCATTCCACTTCATGCCGGACATCCAGGAGCAACACCGATTCACCCGATTGTCGCGCGCTATGCACGTCGCGCGGATGTATTTCCCATTCGGGATCAATATCAACAGGCAACTTGCAACGCTCGAGATCGATAAGCTTCATAACACATCCTTTCCGCAGACTTCATACGGTTACTGTACGTTATATTAAAGCATTACTAAAATAAATATTCTTGATATTATTTATAATAAATTCTTATACTATCCGACGGCTCGCGGATTATCATGGCACGGTGATGCTATTGGCTGCGAAAGTCCCCGATACAGCAACTCGATGCCGACGCATAATATCGCCGATAATACCAAATTGTGACCGGTGGTTTACACGTTATTGCGTGACATACAAAAGGAATGCTCCACGGCTTACGCTGCACCCGGCACGGGCTGGGGCAGGGCGGACTCGAAGTTGCGGCATGCCGCCGAAAGGTAACCGACCGCCTGTGACACAGGCAATGGTTTGCTGATAAAGTAGCCCTGAAAATAGTCGCATCCCATATTTTTCAAAAGCTTGATTTGTTCCTGCGTTTCCACACCCTCTGCCACCACCCGCATGTCCAGCAGATGTGCCAATTGGATAATGGTGTGCACGATGGACCGGCCAACCTTGTCG
>JAJZVR010000001.1 GCA_021847065.1 Planctomycetota bacterium
CCGCGTTAATGGCGTTCATTTCCTGCCGGATAATGGAATTGATTTTCTGCATGGATCGCCAACCCAGCGGAAGCCAGTCGTAAACGCCCGCACTGATGCGGCGAATCAGCCCTGCGCGGATCATGAGTTTATGGGAGAGAATATCCGCGTCCGTTGGCGCTTCGCGGCTGGTAGGAATTAAGGTGCGGGACCAATACATCAGGGAACACTCCAAAAACGTCCAAAGAGCCGGAAATGGCCTGCAGGTACCGCCCGCCGCCATTTATGGCCGCATCAGTTTGTATAAGCACCGGGGGATATTTGCAAGCGATCCGGCGGCGAGCCAATGGCTGAACTACATGGTTTCCACCGCGCGCGGAAAGCTCCCCAGAATGGCCAGATGCAGGCAATGAGAGCGTACTTCTTCCAATGCCTTTTTCAATGCCGGGTCTTCACTGTGCCCGACCAGATCAGTAAAGAAGTAATATTCAAAATTACGCTTCTGGCTGGGGCGCGTATCAATATTGGTGAGATTAATGCCATGCTTGCGGAACACATCGAGTACATCCACCAATGCCCCGGATTTATGAGCTGTGGTGAAAATAATAGACGTTTTGTCATCGCCGCTGCGGCGCGGCGGTTGCCGGCCAATAACCAGAAATCGCGTGACATTATTGGGATTGTCTTCAATATTGGCGAAAAGTGTTTTTAGCAAATAAAGCTCGGCAGCCAGGGACGATCCGATGGCGGCGGCATGGGGTTCCGCGGCTGCGAGTTCCGCCGCCTTGCTGCTCGATGCCACTGGTAACCGCTGCACATCCGGCATGGTGGCATTGAGCCAGCGCCGACACTGATTCAGCACTTCCGGTTTGCTGTAAACTTTTTTCACTTCTCCCGGCTCACACAATGCCAGCAGATGATGATGCACGATGATCTGCATTTCCGCCACAATGGTAACGTGCGGATATTCAATAAACGCGTCCATCGTTTCCACAATGCCACCAATGGTCGAATTCTCAATGGGGGCCAGGCCCATATCCGCATGGCCGCGCGCCACTTCATCAAATACACTGGCGATATCAGCCACCGGCTCGTGATCCACGGATGAACCAAATTTTTTAACGGATGCCAGATGGGAGAAACTTCCCTTAGGCCCCAGATAAGCGATGCGCAGGGGCTTTTCCAAAGCGAAACTGCCGGACATCAATTCGCGGTAAATGGCCTCCAGGCACGCATCGGGTAATGGTCCGCCGACACTTTTATTGGCATTGCGAATGCGCTCAAGAACGATCTTTTCCCGGTCCGGCGCGTAGATTGGCGCATTGGATTGCTGTTTAATTTTACCTATTTCCACGACTATGCGTGCCCGCGCGTTAAGTAATTCGACAATATTGTGATCAAGTTGATCAATGCGTTGCCTTAGCGATTCCAATGGATCTGATTGTGTCATAATTCCCGTGCCTCTGCTTTTCGAGTCATTTCGGCTGCGGTCCGCCGTGGCGAACCGCATTGTCTTATGGGAATCCTAATCGCCGGTATCCCGATGAGCAACGCCACGGGGCGTAAAACCGCAACCATGGCCTCTTAAACATCCGCTGGCCAGGAAAATATCCGGGCAACGCAATAGCCATTTGTACAGCCCTCGTGCTACAACTATGCGTTGTCAAATAAATTATGCGCCGGGCAGAAGCCGCGCTGGGAAAAATAAGCCATGGCTTCATCCACGGTTGTAAAGAGTCTGGTCGCGGTCTGCGTGACAAACGGGCTGGGAGCGGTTTTTGGCCGCCATATTACATATACTTCCCGCGCATGATCATAGGCGTGCTGGAGTTCTCGTTCCACTCCGCTGGATAAGCCGGGACGGCCATCGGAGAGTTCTGGAATATAAGATACGATCATGTCACTTTGCCGCACCATCATGAAATCACGGGCGTAAATCTGACCATTGATGTCGCCACCGATGGATAATATTTCCGGCACACGCAACTGCACAGATCCGCCGGACGCTTCGACGTTTAATGTCTGGCGTCCCTCCTCAACGGCGGATACCGCGGCGTCATACAGCATTTTTTCGTCCACATCGCCGGGGTCGAAGGTGATAAATTTATCAGCCATCGATCTGCGAAAGGCGTTGATGTCATGGAGTATATCCGGCATATTCATGACATGGCTCATGGGAAAACTGGGATACACTTTCCGCATACCGGGCCGCATGAGCAGCCGAAACAACGTCAATGCGGTGCTGGCGTGCCTACCGCGCGCCAGAACATAAAAGGCCCCCGGATGCTGCGCGTTGGCCCGGGCCATGAGTTCTGTGGCCAGAATTTCTTCTTCCCGCCAGACCATTAAATCCTTGAGACTGTGATCCACATTGTGATCCCGCAGCAATCTTTGGTGCACCGATTCCACATTGTCCAGCAACGTGACATAAATATCCGCCTGAAGCTGCGCCAGTTGATCGAAATCAAACGCTGCGAAAAGACCATGTTTCCAGCGAAATGTCGCATGGGAATTAATCACCACATGGGGATGATTGGGCAGATCGGCCAGAATATCCCGAAACACCGCGCGGCGCAGGCTCGTTAAGCGCGAAAGCGGCAAATCCAGAATACGCCCGGGTTTTACATCTGGTGCTTCGCGGTACATCATGTCCCCGACATGAAATACCTTCAGCGGCTCGCCATGTGAACGGGCGATTGATTCCACCTGATTCAGATAGGCCTGCCGATCCAGTCCCACTTGTCCGGTTAATAACATTCTCATTGTAAAGCGTTCTCCTTCAAGCGGGGCATTATAGCCGAAGGGTGCTTCGAGCTTGGGCTTCCGCAATTTTGGCTGCACAGAGTCGGTATTATCTGAATTTTCGGAGAATCAGCGTATCATTCTGACCGCCGAACCCGAAACTGTTGGACATGGCCACATCCACCTTAATTTTCCGGGCGTGATTGGGGACATAATCCAAATCACACTCCGGATCAGGCACGCTGTAATTGGCGGTGGGGGGAATAATCTGATCCCGGATACACAGCACGCAGGTAATGGCCTCTACGGCCCCGGCGGCGGCGATAAGATGTCCCATCATGCTCTTGATACTGCTGATGGGGACCTGCTTGGCATGTTCTTTAAATACGCCTTTGATGGCAAATGTTTCAGTGGAGTCATTCTCTTTGGTGCCGGTGCCATGGGCGTTGATGTAATCAATATCCGTGGTTTGCATTTCCGCGTCGCGCAGAGCCGATTCAATGGCCACAATGGCCCCTCGACCTTCGGGATGCTGGTCAGTCACGCGATAGGCATCGGCACTGCTGCCATAACCGACCACCTCCGCCAGAATTTTCGCGCCCCGGGCTTGCGCATGGGAGAGGCTCTCTAAAATTAACACGCCGGCACCTTCCCCGATGACAAAACCGCTGCGCGTGGCGTCAAAAGGACGGCATGAACGTTTGGGATTTTCATTAAATGTGGACAGGGCTGTCAATCGGTTAAAGCCGGTTACGCCGAAGGGATGGATCATGGAATGGGCACCACCGGAGATAATAACTTCCGCATCACCTCGGCGGATCAGCTCCGCCGCTTCACCAAGAGCCTGTGTGGAAGCGGCGCACGCGGTGAGGCAATTGATGGCTGGACCGCGCGCGTCAAATTCCATGCTTAAATGCGAGATGGGCATGGCGGGTTCCTGCTCGATTTCCCGCAGGGCATTAAACGAATGCAATGCCCGCTGACCCCATTGGGCCATATTCATGCCGCGTGCTTCCTGGTTCCATGACCCCAATGCGGCCTGCGTGAAATTATCAAAATCCAGCGCCGCATCACCGGTGCCCATATACACCGCAACGGAATACGGATCCACTGTCGAAGACTCTTTTGATCCGGGCATTGGCAGGCCCGCCATGCGCCAGGCCTGATGCGCGGCATCCAGGGCAAACCCGGTGGCCCGGCTGATTTCCTCATGCTTGCCGGAAGATCTGAGATTTTCCGGAAGCTGGTAATTTTTTACCTCTGCCGCGAACTGCGTGGGGAAAAACCGCGCATCGAACAATGTCGTTGGCGCAATACCGCTTTCACCTGCCAGCAGTTTCGCCCAAACTTCATCAATCGTTCGGCCAAGGGGCGTAACCCATCCGATTCCCGTTATCACCACACGATTTCTCATTATTGCTCCAGTAGAATCAGGTTTACACCTGATAAATTGATTCTGTTTTGTGATTTAAGCATAGCGTCGTAAAACCACGGCGGAATTTTGCCCCGCGATGGAACCCGTGCTTACCAGCACATGCTGCAATGCCGCCGTATGAGTCTGTTGGGGCACATGAAGTCCGCCAATGGGATTGGTGCAATTCACGGCGCCGGGCACTGTCTGATGATGCAGGGCCATCGCCGCCGCCGCCAGATCCAGTGCCTGTGCCCCGGCCCCGGCATCACCGAGACCGCCCCGGATCGCCACGACCTGTGGACGCAAAGAACCAAATACATGATTGATCGCCGATGCCTCGGCCCGATCATGGCTGGCGATGGCGTAGCCGCTGGGGATAACCATCTGAACCTCGGCCGGATTTGTGCCCGCGTCCTTCATGGATTTCTGTATGGCCACCGCCATCGCTTCTCCCGCCGGATCAGGTCCGGCAATTCCCCGGGCGCTGGAGGAGGCACCAAGGCCGGCAACTTCGGCATAAATTTTTCCACCGCGCGCCAATGCATGCTGAAGTTCCTCAATAATCAATACACTGCCACCCTCGGCAATGACCGTTCCGCTGGCGGCCTGATCCATGGGCCGACATGCCATTTCCGGATGCTGATTTCCCTGGGTTGTCAGTCGATTTAATAATGTCCAGCGCATCAGCCCCATGGGGTGTACCATGGATTCGCACCCGCCGACCAGGGCAATATCCGCATGACCGCGTTGAATGGTCCGACAGGCCTCGGCCAAAGCCAATCCGGCCGAAGCCTGTTGGCACGTAATGGTATTGGAAGGCCCCTGCGTGTCATGAATAATGCTGACATGGCATGCCAGCATGTTAGGCAGATATTTCAGCAGCCACAACGGCGTCAGCAGATCCATGCCGCTGGGTTTGGTCGGATCATCTGATTTTCCCCATTTTTGCAAACTCAGTCTGCCATCATCCCCCTTGGCCGGTGCCATGGCCGCCGCCAACTCGTTGAGATCGGCACAAATTAAACCCGCACCGATATTGCAGCCGATTCGCCGTGAGTCCACTTCAAACCAGCTCTCGTCGGGCTTTTTTCCGCCAAATGTTTCCATAACTCCGCGCGTGACCAAATGCGCGTCACGGACGGCACCATCGGCCGCCAATACGGCCAGTTCAATATCACGGGCCATAATTTTCGTGGCCTTGCGATAACTTTTCGGTACATAGTCCATGGTTTTAAAAGCGGGTACCTGCCCGGCAATCCGGCTGGGAAATGCGACCGGATCAAACGCCGACAGCGGAGCAATGGCCGATCGCATTTCAGTCAGGCCCTTCCACAAATCCCCGCTGGTTAAACCATGCGGGCAAACCGCTCCAATTCCAGTAATGACAACGCGCCGCATGAAGTCTCCGCATCAAGTTAAAATCTGCCGCATCAGATATCCTGTTGGCTTCTGAACCGTCAGAATAGGAATTCTATGGCGTAATGGCCGCAATTCCAACCCCTCCGAGCCTGTCCGTGTAATGGCCGCGATTGCACCCCGGCGATTCCGTGGAGTGTCTCCGGGGGGCCGTAAAGCCTCCGCTGGCAGGCTTCACCGCTGTACGTTATGCTTTTGCCGATGATTCAATGTCCTGAACATAACAATGCTATAGACAACGGCATGGGCCGCAAAAGGGGCCAATTTCGCGCAACCGTTCTTGCCAATACGAATATATGCCGCGAACATTTTCTTTTGAAATTACGCGTGCCCGATTTTCCAGCCAGTGAACCGGGGCAATTTGTTCAGGTGTTGTGCCCGCCCTTGGACGGTTCTGCAGAAAAGCCGGCAGGGGAGAGCGAATCACAATATCATGAAGTAGTTTGGGAACTTGGAACTCTACCGCCGCAGCTTCATGATCCAGATTTTCTTGGATCAGAACCGTATCTCCGTCGGCCATTTTCCATAGCGGGGCGGCGGGATGATCCAGCAAATACCTGCAGCGACATAGATTTAATTTATCGGGTTATCGGCAAGGCCACCGGGCGCATGGCGACGTTGGCTATGGGCGATTCGATCTCCATCCTTGGGCCGTTGGGCAATGCCTTTCCGATGCCGAAAGCGATGCGTTCGGCGCTGCTGGCGGGTGGGGGGGTAGGGATACCACCGATGATTTACCTGGCGGAAAAATTCCAACGTGCGGGGATTAGGGCGATCGCTTTTATTGGTGCGCAAAAAGCGGATCTTATTCCATTGCATATTACCGGAGCCGTTGGAACGCAGCCCACGTCCAACGTGCGGGAATTCGCGGCGTTTAATACCCAAACAGTTGTAGCAACTGACGATGGATCACTGGGCAACAAGGGTTTTGTGACGCAGAGTCTGGAAAGATTCTGCGAAACATCTCCGGATGCCGGAGCTGTGGTATTCTGCTGTGGACCAACGCCGATGATGCGGGCCACCGCGCTGGTTGCCGCCAAGCTCAAACTGCCATGTTACGCATCTTTGGAGCAGCCGATGGCCTGCGGTATGGGTACATGTCAAAGCTGCGTCATTAAATACCGGCCCGATGGTGTCGAAGATTGGGTATATAAACTTACATGCAAAGACGGCCCGGTATTTAACACAACGGATATAATGTGGTGACGTTCGGGCATTGGTGGTGGAAGAGTCCGGCCAGCAAACCCGGGGTATTTTCGCCGCGCACGGCCCGCAAAACATGGAGTATGGGTGATTGAATAACATTGTACATCTGGTTGATCCCACCAGTGGAATGGACGTATTGGATACGATTGCCCTGGCGGTAAACTGCGTGCCGGGCAAGCACCATGTTTTGATTTTTGGGCATAATGGCTGGCTCGGTGCGGCCATTGAGGCGGGAATTCCGAAAAAATCCATTACCTGGAGCCGAACCTTGGCGCGGTGGGATCCCACCATGGGCCGCGCGTTAACACAATGGGTAAAAAAAAATAATCCCACGCATATTCATGCGTGGGGATATTGGAGTATCGCCGCCGCCAGCCGCCTGCGTGGCTTTTCCGGCGCACGGATCGCGTTTATTCAATCGCCTCCGACAGCAACGCAATTCCGACAATTGCAACGGAATATGACACGAGTGGTCTGGTTGCTTATTACGCCCTGGCGATGCGTTCAGACGGCACTGCTCGCCGGCGGGATGCCTCATAATAACGTTGTGCGCATCAGTCCGGCGGGTTGGCTGGCACCGGTGGCGAAGGCGTTGCCGCAAAACTTACGGCGATCTCTGGGAATGCAGGCTCGGGAGGGGCCAGTGGTGTTTCTCGGTGGTTGGTCGGAGGAATCGATCCGGCATGATATGGGAATTTGGGCGGTGGGCATTGTGGCGGAATCCAATGCAGATCTTTGGGCGTTGATCCGAAATGATGACGTGCCGCGGAAAGAGGCGGTTAATCCGTATGCCGGTTACCAGTCCTTTGCGCGAACGCTCAAAGACCCGCAACTCGTGACGATTGCTCCGGCTCGGTATACCTGGGGCCAATTGGCGGGCGTTGCGGATTTTTTCCTCTTTGCACCGAAGCGGGAGGCAGGGGTAAGCAGTCTGTTAGCGGCCATGGCACTGGGAAAGCCGATTATCAGCGCCAAGACGGATCAGGTTTGTGAATTATTGGAAAATGGAACCAGCGCTCTTTTAGCTCCGCCAGACGATCCGCGCGAATTGGCCGCAAGACTCAATGCGCTAATTGAAAACAAAACATTGGCCGTCAAAATCGGCTTGGGTGCCAAGGCCGCATACGATGACCTGGCCCGCCCGGAATTATTCAGTAGTCAGTTGGATTCCATTCATGGGCAACTCACGGGCGATCCGGGTCTGAAAGAACCCATCCAAATGCCGTCTTAACAATCGGATTTGGCAAAACCGGCCCGTCAATGGTAGTCTCATATTGCTGAATTTCAGTATGATGTGAAGAAAGCTGCGGATTCTGATATGACCCCCATCACCGAAAACACCCCGGCCAACCCGCGAGCACTTACGGGAGGACAGCCAGATATTCACTTTTTCAACCGGGATTTGAGCTGGCTGGATTTTAACGCGCGCGTGCTGCATGAAGCGGCCGACCCGCGAAATCCATTATTGGAGCGATTAAAATTTCTGGCGATTTTTGCCAGCAACACCGATGAATTTTTCATGAAGCGCATCGGCCTTCTGAAACGGTGGATTATTAACAAACCCAATGAAACCGGCCCCGATGGCCTGACCCATCGCCGACAGCTTGAATTAGTGCGGCAACGTCTTGCGGATATGGGGGCGCGGCAGCATGACATCTGGAGCCGGGAACTTCGGCCCCTGCTGGCGGAAGCGGGCATTACGTTGCGTCGATATGAGCAACTCACCGAAGGGCAGCAGGCGCATGCGGCAGAATATTTTACGCGCTATATTTTTCCCGTGCTGACGCCTCTGGCGGTGGATCCGGGGCATCCATTTCCATTTATCAGCAATTTAAGTATTTCCATCGGGGTGCTTCTGCGGCAACCGGCCCTGCCGGAGGCGCTATTTGCCCGGGTGAAAGTGCCGCGGTTGTTTCCACGCTGGTTTAAGCTTGAAGAGCTGTCGGGCACTATTTTTGTGCCTCTGGAAAGCCTGATTCAGGGGCAGCTTGAAATGCTCTTTCCGGGAATGCACGTTTTAGAATCACAGATTTTCCGGGTTACACGCAGTGCGGAAGTGGAAGCTGCGGAAGATATTGAGGATTCTGAAGATCTGCTGGAAGAAGTGCAGGAGGAATTGCGGGCTAGGCGATTTGCGGAAACGGTGCGGGTACAGATTTCCGCGGGCATGTCCGAAGAAATGCGGCATTATTTAACCGACGGCTTGGAATTGCACACGGAAGATTTGGAGGAAGAGCCGGAGCCATTGGGGTTGGCGGACATGATGAGCCTGGCGACATTGGATATTCCCGCATTGCGGATGCCGACGTGGACGCCTGTTTGCGCTCCCGCATTGGCTGATGCGGATGCCAGTATTTTTGCCATCATCCGGCAAAGCGACATTCTGGTGCATCATCCGTACGAAAGTTTTAACAGTTCCGTTGAACGCTTTATTCTTTCAGCCGTTAATGATCCGCAGGTATTGGCCATTAAAATGACCCTTTACCGAACCAGCGGCGATTCGCCATTTGTACCGGCGTTGGCGCGAGCGGCGGAAATGGGTAAGCAGGTGGCCGTGCTGGTGGAACTCAAGGCACGGTTTGATGAAGAAAGTAATATTCAATGGGCGCAGGCGCTGGAAAGTGCCGGAGCACATGTCGTATATGGTATTCTGGGGTTAAAAACCCATACCAAAATAGCCCTGGTGGTGCGGCGGGAAGATAACGCCGTGAAATCTTACGCCCATATTTCCACAGGAAATTACAATTCACGAACCGCCGAGGTTTACACCGATCTAGGGCTGTTTACCTGCCGCGAGGATATTTGTGAAGATGTGGTGAATCTCTTTTCATTTCTCACGGGCCGGTCCCTGAAAAGTGATTATCATAAATTGCTGGTGGCACCGGTGACGATGCGGCAGCGATTCCGGGAAATGATTCAGCGCGAAGCGGTTCATGCACAGGCTGGCCGTCCGGCGAGAATTATAGCGAAAATGAATGCCCTTGAGGATACGGAAATTATTGAAGCGCTCTACCGGGCTTCACAGGCGGGTGTAAAAATAGACTTAATTGTGCGCGGATTCTGTTGCTTGCGTCCGGGAGTTGCGGGTTTAAGCGAAAATATTCGCATTATCAGCATTGTGGGCAGATTTCTTGAACACTCCCGTATTTTTTGGTTCCATAACAACGGACAGGACGAAATATACATGGGGTCGGCAGACTGGATGAGCCGAAATTTAAGCCACCGCGTGGAAGCGGCCACCCCCATTGAAAATCCGTTGCTTTCCCAGCGGATGCGTGAGATTCTGGATATTATGCTCGCGGATAATCGACAGGCTTGGGAACTTGGTTCAGATGGTGCCTGGACCCAACGGCACCCCGCCGCGGAAGAGCCGGAACGTAGCAGCCAGACGCGGCTGCTGCAATTAGCCATTGAACGGCAACACGCCATTGCCAAAGCTGTAAACAACGCGTTGCGGTAAGTTAAGTGCCCGATGCGGCGGCCACCGGTAAATAAGGCTCACCGCAAATTTGACGTAAAGTGCGTTAAAGTATACTCTTAATAATCTTCGCTTCGGCGAACCCTTGGAGAGATGTCCGAGTGGCTTAAGGAGCACGATTGGAAGTCGTGTGTGGGGGTAACCTCACCGTGGGTTCGAATCCCACTCTCTCCGCTTTAAGGAGTTTTGGTCGAGTTCACCGGCCAGAAGCGCCGCGTCGCAGGACGCGGCGCTTTGCTGACGGGCAAGACGGCCAATAGCGACAACGGTTTTCCACGCCCCGCGTGGCTCCCAATCCACTTCCCGATGCGCCACTTTTGGGTTCGAGACGATTTTTCTGAAAAAATCACACTGTTCTGTTAGGTTGTCGGAATCCGCGAGGAAACCCGCTGTTTTGGCGTCTTTTACGACAGTGATGACCGGTTCGAGAGCACTGGAGCGGTCACGCTCCAGTGTGGCGAGTCGCTCGCCGCAGTCGTGCTTTTTGAGCACGAGGGTATTCTTGGTTGTCCGGTATTCCGCCAGCGACAGTCCTTCGTCGAGGTAGGCAGCCATGAGCCGGTCGAGTTTGCGGTCATAGTCGACCAGTTCGTCACGGAGTGACTGGAGTTGCTCTGTAGCAGCGGCGGTATCGGTTGCCTGTTCGCGTTCGAGTTCTCCGAGCATCCAGTCGGCCCAGTCGGCCGGCAGGGAAATTTTGTGAAGTATACCGACGATCTGTTTAGTGATGGCTTCTTCGCGGACATACGGTTGCGAACAGGCAGTCCACTTGGTGCAGCGTAGATAGTTGTGACCCTTTTGGGTCTCCGTAGTGATGGTTCGTCCGCACTCGCCGCAGCGAAACAATCCTCGATAGAGGTAAGGTTTGAGAGTGCGGCCTTTGGGTTTTGAGCGACGGCGCATGGCCGCCTGGGCGGCATCGAAAAGTTCTTTCGTAATGATCGGCTCATGGCTGCCGGGGTAGAGTTCTCCATGATAGCGGATGATACCGAAGTAAATCGGGTTCTGAAGCAGGTACTGGTAATTGGAGACCGAGAGCAACCGACCACGCCGGGCGGTCAGCCCCAGGGCGTTGACCGCGTCATGCACTTGGGCGAAGGTGTAGCGTCCGGTGGCGTAGAGTTCGAACGCTTTGCGGATATACGGTGAACGCTCCGGATCGGGCACGATGGTCTTAGTGACGCGGTCGTTGAGGTAGCCCAAGGGAGCGAACTGCGGCCAGACGCCTCGCTTGAGTTTCTGACGGATACCGCGATTGATATTTTCCGAAAGACTATCGACATAATACTTGCTCTGGCCGAAGGCGATGGAGAGCATGAATTTGCCCTGCGGCGTGGCGTCGAAACGGTACGTCGGCGACTTGATGTCCCGGATTCCACCGGTGTCCACCAGGTAGATGATGCGGCCACCGTCGAGTGAATTGCGGGCCAGCCGGTCGGGTGCCCAGACCAGTAACCCTGAGGCTTCGCCCGATTCCAAGCGAGCCAACATATCATTGAACACGGGGCGACCGGGTGCCTTGGCGGTACGGCTTTCGACGAACGTTTCGACAACGGGAAGATGTTCCTTGGCCGCCAGTTCGCGCAGCTCGGCAAGCTGGTCGCCGATGCTCCGGGCCTGGCGATCTTCGCTCTCGGTCGATTTACGTGCATAGATGAAATACGTGATGGGTGCGTCGGTGTTCATATATGGTTACCCTCTTGGCGGCGGTCAATGACCGCCAGTGTGATTATGGGGATAGCATAGCGCGCAGGGAGCGGCGCGCCAAGAGAAAAATGTGTCGAATTGCCAACGATGTATTTTATGTCGAGGTTGCGTTGCTCTTCGGAGCGAATTGTTCCGCCGTAGCCAGAAAAGATTTCATGTTCTCCGGACTTGCCTTCCATACTCGATTGTCGATATCCATAACTCCAATGTAATCCAATTTTTGCCAGTCGAAATCGAGCGCTACCGACATGACCAATTCTTCTTTTTCACCGAGCATTCTTGGAAGCTCTGGGGAAAACGTATAGTTGGGCCTATTTAAATGATTCGTTACCGTCTGATTGGATAGTCCAGCCTGATCCGGTTCAGAGCTACTCCAGCACCATGCTTTGATATGGTAGGGTCGTCGGGACTTGTTGAGTGCTATAATCTGAGCCAATTGTTGGTGACCATTCCTCGTCGGATTTACCTTTACGTCTACATTCGGATTCTCTGCCTCACATTGCTCTTGCTGAATCCGGTACGAATCTCTGGAGAGCTTGACGGTATAAATTGCGGCAATCGTCGCAATCATACCGGAAATTGCGGACACTGCCGCGCAAGCTACTGTAATCATTTCTGCCATCTGAGCATCCATGACGAATAGTATAGGTGAAGGCAATAAAACTGGAAACCATCATTTGATACCCGGCGATATGAATATCATGCCTGCAGCACCAGGAGGATATATATAGTATGTATTATTTATCATATGTGAATAATTTATTATTGTTTTCAAATAGGCGCATCGGGAAGTGGATTGGGAGCCACGCGGGGCGTGGAAAACCGTTGTCGCTATTGGCCGTCTTGCCCGTCAGCAAAGCGCCGCGTCCTGCGACGCGGCGCTTCTGGCCGGTGAACTCGACCAAAACTCCTTAAAGCGGAGTGCTTTGGTCAAGCTTCGAACGGCCGTCGCTCAGGAGCATCATACACCAAAATGTCCTTGAGAATTTCTGGCATTTAACCCTTCCCCTCACCCTTCCCCCTGGGGGGAAGGGCACCATTTCCGTTTAGTCCTTGTGTTACAACGGTTTATCGTATTTTTCGAGCGTGGCGCCTTGTCAGAAAGCGGCCTCTCTCCCTCACGGGAGAGAGGCCTTCGGCTCGCTCACGCTCGCCTCGGCGGCTCACGCCGTCCGCAGGTGGGGTGGGGGCAGAAAAATATTTGCATATCTACTCATATATATGCACATGGTAATGTGCGCGCTGATAATGTGCATTATCAGCGTTTCTTTTTGTGTTGCGTGCGTGGACGCAGTTTTCTTTTCTTCGGAATGGTTTGTTTCGGTTCTCCCATCCATCGTCGAATACGAGATTCAATAACTTCACGCTTCGTGGAGAAGCGTTCGCGTGAGCGAGCGATGACTATGTGTCGGCGCCCGCTGCGGATCATGAGTGGTCGCATCGTGCTGACACGAAACGGGGTTTCGTACCCGTAGATCGTCAGCGGCTTGATGAGAGCCTGGTAGTTGGCAAGGCTGGTGAAAGCCGATGATTGGATGTCTTCACCGAATTGCCGGGCCAGTAAGGTTGCGTCGGATTCCCCCACACGGAAACTCATGATCGTACCGACATTGCCAAAGACCGCATTGGTGATCTCCGGTCGTGTCTGGCTGGTGTACTGGGATGCCAGCGTCAGGGACAGGCCGTACTTTCTTGCTTCCGAGAGAATGGATGCAAACGAGTCGGTAGCAAAGTTGTGGTATTCATCCACGTAGAGGTGGAACGGCGTCCGTTGTGCCGGTGGGATGTCGGCTCGACTCAAGGCTGCAAGCTGGAACTGGGTGACCAAGAGTGATCCCAACAGGTTGGCCTTATCTTCCCCGACCTTGCCCTTGGCGAGGTTCGCGATGAGGATACGTGAGCGGTCCATCAGAAACCGGATATCAATGCTACTTGCGACTTGGCCAAGTATGTGACGGATGGGTGGCGCCATCACCAATTGCCCGATCTTGTTCTGCACCGGGGCGATGACTTCCGTTAAAAATCGCCGGTCATAGCCGGCGAATTCTCCTGTCCAAAAGGCCCGTATCATCGGGTCCCTGACTTGCCGGACGACCCAGGTACGGTAGACCGGATCAATGAGCATCCGCTGCACGCCGAGAATCGTTACGTTCTCGCATTCCAGCAGTGCGGCAATGCTGGTATACAGAATGTATTCCATCCGTGGCCCCCAGGAATCCCGCCAGATACTTTTCAGTGCGCCAACGATGGATGAAGCGATGAGGTGGGGCACGTGGTTGGTGCCGGGACGCAACACGTTGAGACCGACCGGAAACTCATGGTCGGCGGGGTTGAGATATGCAACATGGTCGGTACGGTGCGGAGGGATGCAATCGAGAATGTCCTCGGCCAGATCACCGTGGGGATCGATCAGACCGACCCCATGACCTTTTTCAATGTCTTGGATGATCAGGTTGCGGATGAGGGTGGACTTGCCGGTACCGGTCTGACCGATGATGAAAAGGTGCTGCGCTCGGGCATCGGGTGATATACCGAAAAGCTGCTGGCCGCCCCAGACGTCGCGTTCGCCAATGTATGAAAGAGCATCGTCCCACATCCGACAGAGCCGCCATTCCAGAAAAAGAACAGCCCTCTGTGAAAGAGGGTCAAGGTGTGGTCCGCACCATGCGGGGCTTGCGGTCCGCCGGTACCGCTCGACATACGCAGTTGTTGGCGAGCCGAGTGGGTAATGGAAGCTCAGTCCGGGGTCCGAACGCAGTTCAGGCCCGAGGATATTGTAACGTATTCGATGCGTTGTGGGGTGTGGATATCATAAGTCATCCGTGACATAATTAAGTGATGCAGTGGTGGACAAACAATCAAGATAAAATATTGCGTAAGTTGGACGTTCAATTTCACCCAGAAGTTGACGCTATCGTCAGAGATGGATCCCTTGGCACATACGAAGATCTCATGCTTACCGCGCTCGCTGCCAAAACTTGTGACGTCGCAGCACTTTTCGATGTTGGCTTGCGTGCTTTACCTACGAATGAAAATCGTCCCAGCGAGGCGTTGGCCAGCTACTTTTTCATTCTATCAACGATTAAGGGCTTGCCCCGCGAGCTTCAAGACCTTGCCACGAATACCATGGTCTATTGCAAAAACGATATGAACACACCGACAGGATCCCTGTCTCGCCTACGCAGCGATTATGAGTCTCTCCGCAGTCTGCTTAAGTAAACTTTCGCCGCCGCCGCCGCCGGGTTATTTCTTATGCCCGTGGAAGCTGTGCCCGCTCTTCGTGCCATCGAGTTTCTCACGGATCATTGAATGGGAGTGATTTTCTTTGTCTCCACGTCCCACGCGATCTTCCGTGCGGAGAAAGTGCGTGTCCTTCGCGCCGTCCGAGTGCTTTTCAACCTTTTCCTTTACTTCGCCACCGGACGAATCCTTGAACCAATTTGACCAGCCCATGCGACACCAACCTTTCTGGTACGACTCACCATAAGTTCATTGTAGCAACCCGCGGCAGACCATTCAAAACAAATTTTCGTAGGTTCCTGATTGTTAGACCCGCCCAGACGTTGGCGAGGCCGTCACGCCGACAAATATTCCCGCGTAAGATATGCACACGATATATAAAACTTCTCTGTATACACGTAATGATCTTGCTCTCGCCCTACTTTCCATGCTTTACTTCTTCCCGGACCTGTTCATTTCAAAACCGCAACACCGTTCCGTGCTCGTTGCACGGCGACTGATGCTGCGCACATATCGAAAGGAGTTATTCAGTGGCCACATTTCCACCGGGACAGATTGTCATTACCCGCAACGCCCTCAATTCCCTCGAACAGACTGATGTCGATGCCGGCCTCGCCCGGCACCTGCGCGGCGACTGGGGCGACGTGGATGAAGAAGACCGGCGGACGAACGACCAGTCGCTCAAACACGGCGCTCGTCTTTTGTCCGTCTACCACGCCGCCAATGGTACCAAGTTCTGGATCATCACCGAAGCGGATCGCTCCGCCACGACCATCCTACTTCCCAGCGACTATTGAAAGGAGTCACCATGGAAGAAAACTTCAAGGACACGGCAGACAGAGAACTCCAGCGTCTCGGTCTGGCCTTCCACGGCATCCATCTTGAATGCAGAACCTGCGACTGCGAAGTCTTCGCCACTTCGCTTGCACTGCCCGAATCGTTCGGCTGGTCTGACATACAGCAAGTCAAGGGTGCCGAATACCACGGCATCTGTATGGCGTGTATCGGTTCGTCACCTCACAAGAAAGGAACATCATCATGAATGACCACATTGATGTGGGTGCAACGCCTCCGATGGAGGACTGCGCCCAAGTCGGTACTGCCGACTACTTCGAACGTGCTCGTCGAGAGTGCCGAGTCTACATCAGCCTTCTACGCCGTGCCCTCGGCCCGGAGCCGACAGGTGCAACACTCCAGATCAAATCAAATCCCCACGATTTCGGCACCTATCTGTCCGTGGTCTGTTACTACGATGTCTGTAATGAAGACGCACGCAACTACGCCTTCCGCTGCGAATCGGAAGGGCCGGACGAGTGGGATGCTATTGCCCGACGAGAACTCAATCAGAAAGGAGTACACCATGAGTGATTGGATCAATTTTCGGGACGTCCGGAAGAATCTGTCATTTGAAGCAGTGTTGACGCACTACGGCGTTACGATCAAGAAACAGGCTGGCAACCGTCACGTCGGTCGCTGTCCCTTGCCGATGCACATTGGTAAGGGAAAAACCCCCTCATTTTCAGCAAAACTCGATATCGGGGTATTTCAGTGTTTCAGTTGCAAAGCGCATGGCACCGTCCTTCACTTTGCAGCACTTATGGAAGGCTTGAATCCGGATGATCCACAGGACCTCCGGACGGTGGCATTGAAACTGCGGGATGTGTTTCTTACTACAGCAACGGCATCACCGAAGAAAAAGCTGGTGAGAAAGGAATCATCTACATCGCCTCCTGCCGGAACCACTAGATCAAACCTTCCGGTACTGGTTAATCCACCCTTGGACTTCGAACTCAAGGACTTGGATGACGACCATCCGTACCTAAAGGGCCGGGGATTTAATCCGCAGACCATCCGCCACTTCGGACTGGGTGTCTGTAGCCGTGGCCTCATGAAAGGACGAGTAGTGATTCCCCTGCACAATGCCACTGGACGCTTGGTTGGATACGCTGGTCGTGTCGTTGATGACACTACGATCAGCGATGACAATCCACGATACCGTTTGCCTGGCCGCCGTGAGCGAGAAGGCAGGATTATCGAGTTCAAAAAGTCCCTCCTCCTGTACAACCACCACCGCCTGAAGCAGCCGGTCAACGACCTCATCGTCGTTGAGGGGTTTACCTCGGTCCGGTGGCTGACTCAGTGGGGATATTCCTCGGTAGTGGCGATGTTCGGGTCGGATTGCTCCGAAGAGCAGGCTCGCCTGATCGTCCACGCGACGGCTCCGGACGGCCGGGTGTGGATATTCCCGGACACCGATGCCGCCGGTGAAAAAGGTGTGATGGTGATGCTTTCTCGCATATCACCATATCGCTGGACACGGTGGATACAGACCCAGCAAGAACAGCCCACCGATTGCACGCCTGCCGATCTGGAAAAACTTCTGCCCGGCCTTGGTACCGAACGAAAGGAGGTGCTGCATGACAACGGCAGTTTGTGGGCGGATACACCGGTATGAGTTCATGGGATTCCATGGCTGCCGGTCTCGGTGCGCCCTGGAGATACTCCGGTTGCGTGATGGCCGCACTGTGGTCATTGCCACGGAAGTGGCGGACAATCCGGGCACCAGCGTGACCAATGCCTTTGAGCTATTGGCTACCGATGTATGCACCCGGTTCGCCATTGATCCCCGGCGGCTGGCCTGGATTGAACACTACGGCTACCCTGCCGCAGCGTGTCCAACCGAAGCACGGGGCTTCGATATGGTGCGGTTTACGATTGCACCGGCTAAGGACGGCACATGCTTTTCAGATGTGTCCTGGCGGCCGATGCGTGACGCGGACTGGCGGGCACTGGGCCTGCTGCCGCGTCTGGCGGTTCGTTATTGAATCGGTTCTGTTCTTTCCCTGGGCGACTCTGCGGAGTCGCCCTTTTTATTTGCTCGGACCTACTAACGGTTTGTCCTACTGTACCAATAGCATACTGTCATCGGGCTTGGATTAAAAAAATACCAGACAAAGTGAGGATTTTTCTATCCGAACAGCAGCGTCGCAATGGGCTGGTGGAATAAAGTTGGAAGCGGCCACATCAAATCATTAGAGATTCCGGCAGAATTCCGTCAAGGTATCATAAACTGGGTCTGGCAATTTTTGAGCTTGATCCCTCAATGATTACTGATAAACAGCAGAGGACGCAGGAAAATATAGAAAAACCAAAGGAAGAGTTTGCCAGTTTATTCGAGGCTGTAGTAAAAGTTCTTTCTGCCTATTGATTCTGTATTTCTATGTCAACAATTACCAATAAAAAAAGCGTCTAAGAATCAAAGTGATTCAGAGACGCTTGAGCGTGTCTTTAAAAAAAACAGAATTAGGCTACTGCTCGTCGCTTCTTCTTGAGAGAGACAAGGCCGACAATCGCTAAGCCACCGACTCCCTCGAGGAGTCCTGCCGCCGATGAGGGGGTAGGCACCGCAGAGGATGAGGATGAGGATAACTTGAAATAGAACAGCCCGTTGTTGGAGTTGTTGCCGAAATTGTAGGCAACAAGTCCCATACTGGTCAATTCAGTGCTCGTTGGCTGAGCCGCACCAACAGCAATTCCATTAAGGAAATATTGCGTGGTGGTACCCTGCTCTGTGCTGGTTGTGGTGAATCCAATTTGGTTGAATTCACCTGTATTAGCATCACCAAGCTTGAGCCACTGAAGACCATTCCCAAGACTACCCGTAGCAGTATAGAATCCAGGGCCCTGGTATCCGGTATAAAGATAACCGGAGTTATCTGTCAAGTTTGACAGATAAAATATTCCAGCGTCAATGGGGGTGAGGTACAGCGGTATAGTACCGTTGGTAGAACTTCCCGCGTAACCGATATTTCCACTCAGGCCGACGATGACCGGAGGAGCGCTGAAATTTGCCCAATTATCGACGTACAACCCCACTGATACGGTTTGAACTGGTGTACTTGGGATGTCGTAATTCATCCCTTGCCAATTATTACTTCCGCCAATAAAATTATTTTGAGTGGAAGGAACGACAGGATTGGCAATTTCCATTTCCAGGACATTGTTGGAGGAGCCAGAAGAAACCATCTCAAACACCAAAGGGGTGTAGTCATTTCCATACCAGGCGCCAGGAGTAGGGGTTTGGTATGCCGCTTGGTCATTGTTGAAATCAGTAGTATCAGTACTACTGGTGACATTGGAATAGGGGGTTGCGGGAATATTTGGCGAAATTGCCAAATTACCCTTCGCCACCCCAGCTATTCCGACGACTGCTCCTAACACAAGCAATGTCGTGGAACCATTTAGATACTTCATGAGAGTCTCCCTAAAAAAACAAAGAACTTAATCGTCGTTCCAGAACATCTGGAACGTAATCGATTTATATTGCGACAAACACAATGATAGCCTGTTATCCATTCGGTAACAAGTGTCATCGGCGCGATATTGATAAGCATGGCAAAAGCCCAACATGCACCACGATACCGCTCACTGCCAGCGCTCCTGCGTGCAATGCGACAGGAGGCCCAGTTTACGCAACGAGAACTTGCTGCAAAATTGTGCGTTTCGCATGTGTTTGTTCATAAAAGCGAAATCGGTGAACGACGAGTGGATGTCACCGAGTTCATGGATTGGTGTCTGGCCTGCGGTAAAGACCCAGACCATGAATTTCGCCGGCTACGGAAGTTACGCCGCGTGTGACCCTGACTGCCTACATTCACTGCCGCATTTCCTTGCGTCCGCTGTGGGATTTAGCTATGCTATCTTCTTGTTCACTGTCGATATGTGGCCCCAGATGGTGGGCGCTAGTTTTTACCTGAAGGGAGAATACCATGGCAAAGGGACAGACGTGGTGGCAGACGATGTTTGAAGCGCGGTACGTGGGAAGACAACAGAAACAGTCAGCAGAATATCTGCATTGGACAGCGCCGCCGCGTGATAAGGGAGTTCGATCTGGACAAATTGCTCTCACAATAGCTGTCACCGCATCACTGGGGCTAACACATGTGTCCAATGCCGCCCCACAATACTCTGTAACCGATCTAGGAACACTAAATGGATATTCGCAGAGCTACGCTGCAGGCGTTAATGATTATGGTCAGGTAGTTGGCGAATCCGAAAACAGCGTCAATTCTTCCCACGCTTTTCTTTACAGCAACGGTAGTATAACTGACCTTGGAGTGTTACCTGGCTATGCCACAAGCTATGCAACAGGCATAAATAATGCAGGCCAAGTTGTTGGTTGGGATAATCCCGCCAACTTCGAGGAGAACAGTCTTACGGCTGCATATTTTTCAGCTAATTCCGTCACTGAAATGTGCTTTGGCGGCCCTTCAGCGGGGATGTCTCAAGCCTTTATCTACCATAACGGATCTGTGTCAAGTTTGGGAAATCTGCCGGGAGGTACGGGCAGCGTGGCTTTCAGTATCAACAAAAGTGGCGCTGTTGCTGGCGTTGCAGGTACGGCATCCACTTATTCGACTGATGCTTATCTTTACAATGGCGGCACTATGACTAATTTGGGTACTCCAATTGGTTATCCATACACGAGCTATGCGGTTGCCAATAATAACGGTGAAGTTGCCGGATCGGCTATAGGATTTAGTTACGACAGTAATGGAGTTCCGACAGGAACGAATAAACATTCATTTGTTTATAATACTGGATCAATAACTGACATGGGAACTTTATCAAACTCTTCCTCAAGCTACGCCACTGGTATTAATGACAGTGGTAAGGTGGTTGGCTACGCGGACGGAATAAACTCGCATGCGTTCCTTTACAGTAATGGCGATATGATTGGGATTGGAATCCCCGCTGGAGAAAGCTGGAGCCAAGCCAACGGCATAAACAATGAAAATCAAATCGTCGGAGTAGCTGGCAATAGTAGCGGCACTACCCATGCTTTCCTATACCAGAATGGTTCAACAGTGGACCTCAATACTCTAACGAGCGGTTCAGGTTGGACGCTACAAGAGGCGACCGCTATAAACGCGAACGGACAAATAGTTGGCAGTGGGATAAATCCGAGAGGCCAAACACACGCGTTTCTGTTGACGCCGACGATACCAACAGTGCAGGCAACAACGACGCCGTCGGCACCGGAAACAGCACACCCCGTTTCCGGTCAATTGGTAGTCTTTGATGCGAACCCGAAAGATGCATCCTACGGGACATTTGTCGCAGCAAGCAATACGCCTGGTACAATCGGATACGTCGATCCCAATAACCCGACTGATATTCTTACGCACGGCTACGCTAGTAGCGACGCACTTTGGGCGGGCTCAGCCGGGTTTGCGGAGGCCCTTGCGAAGCAACAACCGACTACCAATATTGTGGCGTGGAACTGGTCCGGTGAAGCCAAGTGGGATGGCAACTGGGTCGATTGGATTCCGGACTTAACTGCCGCTGATCTAGCAACTCAAAATCAGGGCCAAGACCTTGCATCATCCTTACTGTCTCTCCTAGGCACGAATTACAGTGGTTCCCTGCATTTTGTTGGTCACAGCTTGGGAACAATGGTCAACGCGAAGGCCATCGACACGATCACCCAGGCGGACCATTCAGTGACCGTCCAGGATACTCTTTTTGATGATGGAGAGTTAGCCAATCCTATCACCACAGCCATTACGTCCATAGACCAACTTCGCCTTTATGTCGCCAGATTCAGTTCCATGCCGCAAGACACATCTAATATTTCCATCGACAATTACCTCTCTGCGTTTGGCGGCGTGCATCAGGGGGCTGTTAATGTTGTCTTACAGCAAGCCATAGCAGAGTTTCCGGATATTGTTGCAATGCATGGTTATCCGGTGCAATGGTACCAGAGCACCATGGGGCTTAACAATGTAACGACACCGCAGCTTCAGGGTATGGGCTTTCAGTTTGACGGCGCGCAGGCGCAACCCGGCGTGTATCCATTCAATTTTCTTCAGACGGTTGCGCCTGGCGATCGGTATTCCCTCACGCCGATGACATACGATGAGGCCTCGCACTACGGCGGGATAAAGACGATTCCGTCCGAGTCGTATAATTATCTTACGTCTGTGACGATCGCCGACATCACGGGCGCAGCTCAAGTTGCTGGTGGCGCGTTGGTCAACGTGGTTAATTTCCTTCCACCGGATTCATTAAATAATGACACCCCAGCCTTAGGCCCGCAGTTTATTCTCCCAAAGTTCGCAAGCACTTCGGAAGGTCCGCTTACCGCCAACACAGCAGCCGTAGCCGCTACGAGTAACAACACCACGGCTGCTATGTCGTACGTATTTGTCCCAATCAAGGTTCCAACTGGCGCGCAGATGATGACCCTCGACTACGTTATGCATGGACTGAGTGCGACAGACCTTCTGAGTGTTGGGATTAACGATACGCCCTTGTTCGCGTTAGAAAGCCAATTTGTAACGCCGGACAGTATAACCAACACAGGATATCTGGATGTGTCGCAATGGGCAGGCACGGATGTTCAGTTATTCATCGGGCTCATTCCTGGCGATAACCAGAACTTGGGTGGCACTATTACGGTCGATAATATAGCGTTCGAAGCGGTTCCTGAGCCAAGCACTTACCTGCTTATGCTTGGCACATTAGCGATTCTAGCTGCAAGACGACGAAGAGTATTAGATTGAAGCGTTATTATGAACTAAAAATTAGCTAGGGGGTCATTAAGAGGGCGATGAAGAAAAGGAGAAAAGCCAGAGATAAAGAAAATGCCGAAATGATGATTGATGTGATTGCCCTAATAACGGTGTAGCGTGCTTTCTCTCGTGAGAAAGAGAGGCTCGCGAGAGTGATTGATGAAACTGGTGCTAAAAGATAAAATATTATCAACAACACCAATCCGTGAAAGTCATATGCATCGACAAAACTCAAATGACTGAGTGGCCCCGCGATATATATTCCAACAAGAGGGCAGAGTGAGAGAATGAGCGCCGTCACACTCATCCACTTGTGATGTCCTTCCGCATTCATATGCTATATTCTAGCATGTGTATAGTGGATGAATGGCATGGATGAGCGACAGTTGGGGATAACTGCGGCGTATTTACCAATACGCTCCATCATCTGAAGACGATCATCATCCCAGAAGAGAAGATTTATTTCCTCGACTCTCCACCGCCGCATCCCTTTCCGTCTGCCGCCGATACCGCCCCAGGTTGCGTACTGTCACGTCATGTCCACTGCCGGCAATAGCGTTCATAAAATCAGCTGGCCGCATCCAAATCGGCCCCAGCGGGTCGACAAGTATCTCCGGCATCGTGGTCAACCACACCATCGTCTTGATGGGCGGGTCAACTAATAACAATCGTTCAGCGGCGTTGTTCCGGCGCTCCGCCGTTGGAAAGATCGCCAGCACCCGGAAGGGGTAATCCGCAAATTGATCACGGCTGCCGCCCCTTGATTCGGCAAAGCCGCCACTGCGGTAATGGGTGCGGTAGCAAGCGACCCGGTCAGCCAACACCGCCTGACTCTCCGTTCTCCGATCCACTTCAATGAAGCAATGGTGCTCGGCAATGCCGTCAGCATCCTTTTCATGCAGACATAGATACCCGTCAGGTTTGACGATGACCGAAGCACCGCCATAGCCGCTAGTGTGTGGCTTGTGGGTGCGGAACTGTGACAGTAGCGGCCACGTAGTCGAGGTAATGACGCGAATATTTGTACGTTTGGATAGAGCGGCCAACAGCGCCGCTTTGACGCCGACAACCGCAAGTTCGTGCCGTAGCGTCAAGCGGCTAACGTGCGAACGCACGTCGAATTGGGCATCGGAGAGCACCGGGTAGCCGTCAAGACGGCCCTGTCGCTTCAGGAGGTGGAATCCCTTCTTGGTCAACAGCAGTGTCAAGGGTTCATGCGCCTGGCGGGCCCGGTCACGGATCAATCCCGCTCGCCGGAGTTTCTGTAGCCGCTTCTTGGCCGTTTCAATATTGCTTTCAAAATAGAGGGTGGCGGCATGGCTGACAGTCATTGTCCGGCTTTCATACAGCCCGCGCAATACGGCAAAGTCCCGCTCTTGCGGGATGATGCGGCGTTCAGTTGTCCCGTCCATGTGCATCAAATAGTCTACCACGCCGGTTATGCGGTTTCGTCCAAATCTTTGATCCGGGCTTCCAACTTGCCCATCTCAACGTCGATTTCATCCCGGTCAGTCCCTTGGGCGGCCAGCGTCCGCTCCACTTTCCGTTTAGCTTTGGCGACCGTTTGGGTGCGCTTGATGAACTCCTGGGTCGTCGTATCCACCGCCTGTTTGAACTGGTCGGCACTCGGTGCTGCAGTGCCGTCGGGTATGACGATTTCAAACGAACAATCGGTCTCGTCCCTGGGACGGCCCGCCTGATTGACCACAAACGAAAGGACATACCGGCCCGTCGGCAATCGCGTGGAGTATTGACCAGCATTTGCCCAGCCGCTAAACATGACGGTGCCGTCTCGTCGGCCAATGACTTGGGGAACCGATTGGTCGGCGATATGCACTCTCCATGAGACGATCACGCCGGTCTGGCCGACCAGGGCGATGACGTGCAAAAACTTTCCAGTATGAGAGTGCATGCTGCTGGCCTTGCCCACGATATCGTCGGTCTGCTGCGGTGTCGGGCAGTTGATGATGCTGCTCCACGGCGCCAGCGACTGTGTAGCCTTGTGTTGCTCGGCCTCAAGACGCTCGCGGGCGGCCTCCTCCTCCTTTGCCGCCGCCAGGAGTTTCTGTTCTTTTTCTTTCAGCATTTGTTCAGCCAACCGCCGCTGCGCCGCTTCAGTCTCCAGACGTTGCTGTTCCTCGATCGCTCTGACCGCGTTCAGGTGGGCACGCCATCGTTTGACCCCGATGACGATAAGCCAGCAGACGCCCACCGCCGCTGCAATTACTAGAAGGACGGTACCGGCTGCGGCGATGATCATCACAATGAAGATGAGAACCACGATGCCGACTGAGAGCTTGACTATGTCTTCCATACGCTTACTCCTTGATTCTCCGCACGATATTCGTCGGCTCGCCGGTGCCAGCCGGGCCGAGGTACGTGGTCTCAAATTGTTTCCGGCGTGCCGCCAGGCGGCGGTCGGCTTCGACCACCGGCAGAGCGAAGGGAAGCTTTTTGCGCCGTACGTTCGTCCAGGCCCGTGCTCCCTTGGCGGATATCTTCGCCGGTGCAACCGTCGGCGTCGTGATCGGCACTGGCGGGTCGATGCCGATACGCACCACCGCATGGCGGTCTGGTTGGGCCGACAGAAACTGGGAATACCGGAACAACTGCTCCTCTGGCGACCGAAACTGCGGCGGTAGTGCCTCCTTGCCCACCATGGGCACGAGCATGGGCGCACTGGTCACCCCTTCCGAGGTGGACTGTGACGTGGTGTGCCCGCCGCCGTATGTTTCCGCGTTACCCGTCGTGGAGCTTTCGCTCGTGGTGCGACTCTCGCCGCGTTGCAACGACACTGAATCGCTTTCACCGTCACTGGCCGATTCGCTCATACCGCTCGAGTGCGATTCACTGCGAGCATGTGCATCTTGCTCCGCCCGGGCGGAACTTGTCGAGCGGGTGGCTGCCACACCGGTCGATTCGGATTCACTGTCGCTTGTACCGGTCGCTGCCGATGTCCCCATACTGCGATTCAGCGTCGGAAACTCGCCTTCTTCATCACGGTACGCGGCATCGAACGTGTGCGTCGGTTCCGCTCCGACGATTTTCAGCATGGCCTCGGAATCGCCGGCAAGCTGACGGTTCTCGCTCGTGCTATCGCTCCGCTGGTGGGCATGGCCGGCGGCACGGCTCACCGTGGTTCCCGCGGCTTCACTCTGGGCGGTGCTTTCGGCATGGCTCTGACTGTGCCCGTGAGACAGTCCTGCGTTCGTGCCGATTGAGCGATTCCGCTGGCTGCTGTGCGACACGCCCACCGATTCGGTCTGGCCGTGACTGACGCCGGAGGTAGTACCGCTGGACTCCGTGGTGCTCCAGTTCTCGGTGTCGGCAACGCCTTGGCTCGTGCTGTGACTGGTGCTGTCGTGGTATTCCAGCCTGTAGCCGAGCACTTTTGTAGTGTAATGCTGGTGCTTTACCTGATCCACGTCCACATTGTTGCGGAACAGCCAGGGGGTCATGAGGTCCAGGTCGGCCGGGTGGCCGGTCTGAAATAGCACCTGGGTGGTGGTATTGCTGATGGCGGCGTTGAGGACTTGGCGACCGCCCGGCCCCAGGTCAAGGAGTTGCTGCGGACTTTGATGGGCCATGATGAACCCAACATTCATGCCCCGCAGTTGTGCCAGTGATTGGGCGATGACCGGCGAGATATATTCCTGAAACTCGTCGATGGCAACGATGAAGCGCCGGTGCATTCGGTCGCCTGAACGTTTACCCCGGTGCTTGGCGGCACTCCAGACTTCATTGACCAAGAGACTGCCGACCACAGCGGCGTCTTCTTCGGCGATTTTTGATCCTTCGGTAGACAGCGCCGCCAGGACGATGTGACCTTGTGCCAAGGCCGAGCGCATATCAAGCGACACGTCACTCTGGCTGAAGGCAAGGCGTAATGCTTGCGTGGAAAGAAATCGTCCCAGCCGATTCATGGTTGATTCCAGTTCTTCCTGGAACGCCGCCTCGGTCAGTTTACTTGCGACGATCCACACACTCTTGGCCATGGCATCTTCCACCCGGAGCGCCAACGCGGAACGGATTTCCCGACTGCGGATGATGTCGAGCGCTTCCAACAGCGTGCACTGGGAACTATACAGCGTTGCCAGGAGCGTCGTGAGCCACTTTGTCAGACGCGGTGTGTCGGTGGCATCAGCTTGCTTCCAGCCGTGCAAGATGGCGCGGACGGCGGCATGAATCAAGGGTGCCGGATCATCTTCCGGCTGGGGCCGCAGGATATGGAGCGAGCAAATCCAGTCGCTACGGAGGTCAAGGGGAATCACCGGGAAATTGTCAAAACCGCTGGCCGCCATCCAGGAGACGAGCGACTCATACAGTTCGGCATGAGGATCAATGAGGAGTAATCCTTCCCGTGTCCAGGGCCAGCGGCGGATCAACTCCCGCAGCGTGTGCTCCAGCAGTTTTGACTTGCCGCTGCCGCTTTTGCCGCAGATATATGTGTGACGGTTGAGTTGGTCGAGCGGTAGGCCGACGGGATTGCCACTGGTGTGATATCCAAGAACAATGTCATTAGAAATACTGTTCACGTTGATTCTCCATGGCTACGGTTAGGTGCAAGACCGATACCTCTCCATGATTCATAATGTTTTAGCCGCTAATCCATTGGTCATCTTTTCAATAAGTTCGGCTCGCCGGTCTTCCGCCGCTACCTCTCGGCTATAACTCTCTTCCCCTCGGTCGGCCCACATTGTGCACCGATGTGCATGTCGTCTCGTGATTGTGGTAACTATTTCGCGACCACGTCGCGTGAACCAATACCACGGGCACTTCTGCGGCTTTCCTTTTAGATATCGTAAAAAGGTGGTACTTTTTCGATTCATAATGCACCTCTGGTCGTTCGGCACCATGTTTCCTGGCTTACTCCATATGCCTCTCGAGGTATAGCAATATCCTTGCCTACGCAGCAGGAATATCTCCAGCGTGCGGGCGGCCATATATTTTGTCCGCGATCTGCGGTTGCGCTTGATTGGTGGCGGAACGGCTGAAAATGCCTTCCAGCGAAGGGTCGGGATGATGGTCTAAATTGTTGATTAGTGAAGCCATGTGCAGGCTATATGTCACCGCGTCACGAACATCGCGTGACGTATGGGTGATGTGCCACTTTCCGGCAGCATCGGTATATGCAAAATCCCAGCCGAGAAGCAGTATTCTCACGCCGGCGGCAGTGCATTTGCGTACGAGTGAAATATGATCGGTATCGCCGGCATACAGGGCGATCACGTCGACCTTATTGTTCATAACTAATTCGAAAGCTTCGAGAGCTAGCAAAGAGTCAATGCCTTTTTCTTTGCCGTCCACGAGCGGCAGATAATGGGTGGCTATATCAGTCTTGATGAGGGCATTATCTAATTCCCACTCCGCGGCAACATCGGTATGCGGGTACATCAAGCGGCCACGAAAATAATGACCTTGAACCATGAGGCAGTTCATCTCGGCTACATGTTCACGCGCAGCAACTTGTTTCCGGACGAAATTTTTCAGACCGGAAAAATGCAGCGGCGACCGTCGCGGATGCACTTCGGTGTAGAACTGGTTAACCTTTGCGTCATAGCCGCCATCGATAAACAGGCTGATTCGGATATGGTTCTTCATGTGACACCTCCAAAAACTTTCACGGAGGTGTATCGGTCGACGCCCATGGAAACCTTGCGCCGCGACCTAACCCATGTTAGGGTATGGCCGGGCCGCAGTGTACGAACTGCGATCCAAGGGGTCGGAGTTACTACCTCCGATTTCCAACGCCGTCGGGATAATCCCGGCGGCGTTTTTAAATGCCGCTGACTATGTTTGACGACAAAGGTATAGTACGTAAAGTAGGTAGATTGAAATTTGCCAGAGAGAGCAAAAACATTGTTTGAGAACGCAATATTTGAAGCTAGATTGTTCGCTTCTGACCGGCTATTGTGTTTGTCATGTATAGCGGATTTCCAATTGGAGTGACGGCCGTGGGTAGCCAGCGACAATATGAGCCAGCGATCATTCCCACCATGGTGCGGGTGGCGAGAGAGTTTAACGCCTGGCGACATGAGAAATGGCGAGATCGTACATTTCAGAAGGTCGCGGAAATGACCAAACCAATCGGATCAAAACTCTATCCGCGCGAATTGGAAACGGAGAAGCCAAAACATATCAGTGCCTCCCGCCTGTGCCGTCTCGCTGCCTGGGCAAATCCTCACGATCAAGACCGAGACCGCGCCGTGATGCCGCAACGGCATGAATTGCCCATTCTCGCTGAAGTTATGGGGACAACATTCGAAAAACTTACCCAGTTACCGAGTCCCTCTGTAGTAATTAAGCCCGACACATCCGCTGATATAGAACTTCAAGTGACATTTCGCACCCTGTTGTCAAAACATCTTGCAAATAGTTCCGAATTATTGGGGTGGGCTGAATTCCTGCCGTGTTCCCTGGAAACACCGGATTTCATGCGGCAGCATCATCAGTCAATATTTACGCCCTTGTATGACGGCGACCGAGAAGGTCTACAGAAGGTATTGAAAGAATACGACGAATTGGGCGATATACGGCGCGCGGAACTACAGAATGCCGGCTCTACTCGGCCATGGAAATTTTCAAATTTGCTATTCAAATCAGACTTTTTGCAGGTCGTGCAATCGCCCAGAACAGCATCGCAATACCGCTACTGCACCAAATCAATACGCCGGGCATGTTTAGATCAACTGGCCAGTTTTGTTGGCAATCCAACGTGGAAAGTGACGCTTGCAACCGTTCTGGATGCGAAGGCTTCGAGACTGAAAGCTCGCCTGCGGGATTATGATTCATTGGTTATTGTCATCGGACACAACGGAGAAGCAACGTTTGGCTGGAAACGTAACCACCGCGGCGAGCTTTGGTTTACTGAACGGCCAGTGGAACTCAAGAAAGACCAGCAACTGCTTGAGACATTACGGCGACGAGCCACAGTCTACACCGCAGCAAACCTTCAGCAGATGAAGAAGCGTTTGACACGATAGCGATAATTCACTGGGACAATAGCAGACACTGACAGCAACATGTACAGCTTGCCGTTAAAAATGCTTGTCGTATCATTATCGTTTTAAATTCTCGGGGTGAGGAATTTAATATGCTGTGCAGCCTCGTGCGCGTGAGTACGTCCACCAACTCTGCGCAACGGCGGATAGTTGTCGGCTGAAAGTGAGCGCAGTAAAATATAATGAATCGCCGAGGGAATGACTGAATGTGGCAACTGAAGACGATTGAGTGTAAAGCCGAATGCGGCTTTAGGCGTCAGTAAAGGCCAGGCGGAACTATGTCTCCCCCGGAACGACGCTCAACGGATCGGTTGCGGTGCCACCCGCTTTGTTCATCGAATCGGCATGGAGGAAAAGTTGAGTACGCCGATCCCTCAACTCTCCTCCCTCTTACTGAAAACCAAGGGCCTTCCCGCCATTGGTCCTACGGTTTCGTTATGGCTTAACCTTGTCGAGTCGGAGACAGAGTTTTTGGCGCTGTGTACCGCGCTGCGCGGGATTCCGGCGAACTGGGTGGACTGGGCAGAAGACATTGTCAACCAGAGGATCGCTCGCGGCGTAATCGTGTTGAAACCATTGCCTTATCGGTTGGCTATATTGCGGAATGGTATGGTCAACCTCCAAGAATGCAAGTACCTTGTGGATGCGATGGAGAATGCTCTGCGAGTGGAGGCTCTTGAGCACGCGCGAAAGGTGAGGATTGAGCTAGGTGATATCACGCATCGCCTGCCCGACTTTTCCAAATACAACCCAGCTCCTACCACACTTCCAGCATGGATCGCATCAAGCACATTCTCTCATCTGACCGAATTGTTTACTCGGAATTGGACCTATGTATGGATATCTTTCGTGCCGGGCAAGGTGAGAGTTCCGGGCTTTTGGCAGGTATTTCAAGATAATAAGCACTGTCGTGACGTTAATCAATTTCGAAGGGCAATGGCCTCCGCAAGACGCTACCGTAATGACATTGCGCATACGAGAAGGCTGTTTACATTCACAGAAATTCAGCATCTGTACAATGATATGTCTAACTGGTTTGAAGCAATGCACTTGGATATTGGCTCGCGGGTAAAGAACTATCGAAGTGTGCGACCGAAGTTTCTTGATGGCCTCATGTAGCAGAACATCGTAATCACCCGTCCAGACCATGACGGTAAACGCTTGACAGGTAATTTGCAAACCTGACAATATTCAGTCGGTGCGCAAGTCAAAGCGAGGCCGATGACACTGATGACGCCGCTGGATTTATATATGAGAAGTTCATAAATTAGCAAAAAAGGGTTATTCACGCCATGAACAACAAATCAGGTAGAGATTCCCGATTAAATGGTCTTGAGATAGTACTCGCGGGCGGGTCTGGCGGTCTCGGTTCCGAGGCAGCGAAGTTGCTGGCTCGCGATGGGGCGAGGCTATTCGTGAGCTATTGTCATAACAAAGGCCGTGCTGTGGAACTTGAGCGGGAGATCTCTTCCACCCCTAACGCTGAAATCAAGATCATCCGGGCAGACATCACGAAGCCCGCAGATCGGACCCGTTTGCTTGATTCAGCACCGAACTTGTATGGCTTGGTCGTGCTTACAGGCATACCCGCACGAGGGGCCGAAGACTGGGAACAGTCACTAAGTGTCAATTACAGCGGTCCCATTCGGCTCGCACGCGAGGCCGCCGAGAGGATGCGAATCAAAAAGACAAAAGGGTCGATCATCTTGATGGGAACCTTGCAAGCTGTTCGGGGCTATCCGGGAATTCCGAACATGGCATACGCAGGTGCGAAGGCCGCGTTAATCCACGCTGGGCGGATTCTGGCGAAGGAGTTTCGCAGCCCAGACGAAATACGAATCAACACTATTAGCCCTGGTGCAATAAGGGCGGGAATGGCAAAGAGTAGCATCAATAGCGGTAAGTACAATTTCTGTTTAGTGGAGAACCTGATAGCGCGATTTGGCGAAGCGAACGATGTCGCGCAAGCTATACGGTTTTTCCTAGAGCCCGAAAACTATATCACCGGCCAAAACATTCTAATTGACGGTGGATTAGGTCTCTAATCTTGGTGATCGGAAAGGCTCTATTTTCACCAAACATCCACGCGCGGACACTGCCAGTTTTTGATTAACTCCCGCCATGCTTCAGGCGAGTGATCCTTCATGAATTGACTGGCAGCCCATGCAGCGTAAATGAGGGCGGCATTCTTGTCAGTTTCCTTAAGTGGCTTGTTCGCCCAGTTAAGGCCTGCACTCACGCGTGCCAGCAAGAACTGGGCCTCAACGGCCCCCTTCAGACTTAATGTATCGGTTTTGTTTGTCCACTTTTCAACTTCTGTCCTGAGACCGCGAATACAGCTAAGAAGGCAACTGTCCTTTGGACAAACCTCCTGTGAGTCTGTCTCCAAGGCAACAAGCAGGTTGTAAAGGCGTTCCCGCTCAACGAACCGTTCCGGTTCATTGAGCAGAAGAGACATCTCCAAATACGCGTGATCGTACAGGAGGAATCCCTTGCGTGCCTGCGCGAAATCAATTAGCCAAAAATCTTCTGTGCCGGGCTTCCTTGGTACCATAATATTGCGCAAATGTAGGTCGCAATGAAGCATTCCTCGAATCGGGTGCAACGGATATACACTCTTGCCCGCGTCTGTATCGCAAAATCTGAGTGGATTTATCAAGGGCCGCTCAAAAAAACAAAAGACTTGTTTTCTACCCGTGATGCTACCGGCTGTAGCCCTAAGGTTCGCCCCCTGTAGTCGGTGTCCTGACCATTGCTGTATGAAATCGCGTGCCATTTGCGGCTCGCCTTCATGTGGTGGAGGGTTCCACTCTTCAAGCAGCGATCGCGAGACCGCTCGAACGCAAGATTCGAGATTGCCAGCATCTTTGGTCTCCGCGGATTCAATCCCTTTCATCGCGTGGCCAGCAATCTCATACAGGAGGGCCACTGTCCTACCCACCGTTCGGGGCGGTTTTTTAAGAGCTGGCATGTGTTTCTTGGCAAATGCAGAATTCCATTTCCGGGCTTCCTCGTGGTGGTCAGCTTCTGTGGTTTGCTCATACTCGGACTGGGAGTCGAGTTTCAGCACAAATTCCCCATGGAGGATTTCTTCTCCCTGTCGGTTACCATTTTCTCCCCCATTACGAGCTACAGAACGTTTCGCTAGACCGATGGGTAGCACTAGCGCTCCAGTGAATCCCTTCGTAAAACGCTCTCCCAGAAAGTATGCATTCCCCGCGAACCAAGTTTTTTCAAGGTCCTTAAACAATGGCTTAAATCGTTTTGGAATCGTACTGTTCAATTCCAGCCTCTTTGCCGTAAAAGGGCTTGTCTCACGATCCGCTGAAAATGGAGAGCAGCACTGGTAAACGATAGGTTAGCCAATTTGATGCGTTCTTTACGCACATCGTCTTTTGCAAAGAGTTTAGCAAACAACCGTTGTTGGTTTACCATGGATAATTACTCCTTTGTACCCTCTACAGATCGACCACGACATAACCCATTCTTGACCCTTTGGCATCGCCCAAACAGATAAAATTGACTTACAATGCATGATATCGCTCTGGACTTCTCGTGTCAAAAAATTCTTTCGGCTGTCTTATACGTTATACGCGAAGTCAACCACCGGTAATAGGCCAAGGCAGTCAATTGCCCTTGCGGCTTGACGAGCCGGTACAATCAAGGATGCGGTAGCGGATTACCCGTAGTCCTGTTCTGGTTACATTCCATCTGGTTTGCTCCCAGAGGCGATGTGCAATTGGAACGCATGCGGCCTGCCGGGAAGACCGTGCCGCTGCTTTCTCCGGCACTGCTACCGTTCCCACCTCCGGCAGTACTGCCGGTGGTAGTCGCGGATGAACCGATCGTACTCCCCGGGCGTGTCCTGTTTCTTGACCAGCAACTTGGCCAAACTCTCGGATACCTGGATCATCAGCCGTTTCATCTCCTCATCAGAGATACGCCCGTCGGCATGGATATCTTCGATGAAGCCATTGCGGAAGGCGTAGGCACACAGTGCGTTCGCCTCGTCGCGCAGCGTGAACGCCACTGGCATAGCCACCGCCTCTAACGGCGATGGCAAGTCTACACCAAGCAGGTCCTTGACCTTCGCCGCTCGCCGGTAGATTTCGTCCATTCGTACACCGAACGCAGATTCAAGTTCTCGGTTCAGTATACCGGGAACGCCTACGCCGCGGCTACCTACCGCATAGACAATGCCCCCGGCCCATCCTGCCGGCTTCTTTACCAATACATCTTTTGCCTGTTTGTGGGCCAGCAACAAATCCAAGGCTCTCAACGCGCGTTCCTGCAACGCCTCATCGGGGTGGGCGTCAAAGAATCGGTTCAAATGTTCACGGATCGCTATATCGCGATTCTGGTTGGTCGTATTCATAATCACCGCTCCGGTTACGATTGTACTGGATAGCCATCTATCGGTCGGTGGCTTGATTTTTACCACCATTAATCAAGGCCAGTCCAACATTGCTACGTGATGCCAAGACAATGCAGGGCGGCGGCAGTCGCCACGCCGACGCCAACCTGATTGGCGACTTGCCAAACCCATGTTCCCGCCTTGGCTAAATACTGGAAGGCGGCGGGACCATCGCCGCGCTTGGCCGAATTCTCCGCCGCAGCGATCGCTCCGAGCGCAATATCGTGATCCGCGTCAACAGCCCTTGACTTCAACGTGGCACGAAGCTTTTCTAGTTCATGCGTGAGTGCGTTCAAATCGATACTACCGGATGATTGACTCCAGATTTGATTGAATGAAATATTCTCTGCGTGTGCGCCTCGACCAACTGCGGCTGCCTGACCCACCATGTAATTGTCGCCCATGATCATGACCGGTGCCGATGGCCTGCTCTTTCTCCGACCAGATTGAGCACTGAGTTCTTCCGCCATGGCTTCAAGGCAGTTGGCTATGTCCTCGGCCACCTCTTTCGGATCGCGGTATTTCCCGAAGTTCTGGTGCCACTGCGTGAAGTAGTCACAACCGATCTGAAACTCATCAAGCAACGTCCGCAATGTATTTCCACGCTCCCGCACCGTCGGTCGTGGATGTTTCCGCGCAAGCTCGGCTGTTTCATATAGCGCCTTCTGGATGTCGAGAAATCTCGGCGTCATCCGTCGGTACGATTCGGTCAATTCCTCATCCGGCTGTGCAAAGTGATCGCATTCTTCTTCCGCGACATATGCGAACGCTTTGCCGTTCCTGTTCGCATAATTCAGGCGATCTTCATGCTGATACACCCATACTGTGTCATTTGCAATCGTCACATAGCAGCAGTTTCCATATTTCTTCGCGGTTTCCTCAAGGAATGCCAGCCACAGCGGACATACATTTCGGAAATTACCGGGAAGTGATTTCAGCGCCTTCGCCAATGCAAGTTCGACGTTAGGAAACGCACCATTGGTTGATGACGTGGACATATTCAACACCGTCTATCTCGGGCACCTTACCGCTGAGGGTAGGTAACAGGCCCGGAAAAGTTGAATTATAAACCAGCGGGAAGGCGTGGCCAATCGTACGGTCTGCGGCGGTAAGAAATCATGAGATTTTGAGACTGACACGAGTAACTCTTTAATACATCGCCACTTTAGGGTGGGGCTCTAAAATGGTCTCAAATACCATGACACTGTGGTGCGCCAAGCAGACTACTGCGATATATCCTCCAGCGGCGCATGTTTTAACGATTCCACGCCATTGCTGTTTATGCCATCAGGATTTTTGACGACTACTTTGTATCGCCACCGGCAGCGGTGTCACTATTGAGCGCCGTAGTATCATTATGTGGCACGGTAGTGCTCGCGTCCGCATTCGTGGTCGTGACGGGCGCGTCTATTAATAGTGTTTCCAATGGGACCGGCGGTGTAGTAGTTTGTGCAGATCGCTGCTCATAGTCGGTCCCAGTGAGGACTTTCTGAATGTAACTTGAATTCGTCATAGTTGGCTCCTTTCGTCATTTTTCTTGTCGGTAGACACCGAAGCTTTTCTGATCATATCTGGTTGCGCTGATTGATGCGTTTCATTCAGTGTTATTGGTACTTCCGATGCAGCTCTGAGGAGGTCGTCCAATGGAACCTCTGGCATTGCTGTGCGCGCACTAAACTGAAGGTATTCAGTTTTATTAATCTCACTCGTTCGATCGGTTCGTTCGTCATTTGGTTCGGTCATATGAAATACTCCATGAAAAAGATGATGAAGGTGCTGCGTTCTGATGTGGCGAAAGATTGAGCACGCCAAACACGAGCATGCAAATGACCCCAAGAAAAAGGCATATCATCGCTGCCCAGTTAAGATAGTCTATCCAAGGATTCAATTTTGGGTCGCCGAGTCTGTCCTCGTTATATTTTTGGGTGAAGTCTGTTTTGTGTTCCTTGATAAGTCTGTCAGCCCGTTCGATTTCCTCAGTATTTGCTCGATACGTTGTGCGAAGGTTAAATAAAACACATGCTGCTGCCGAAGCGAGAAAAAACCACGAAAATAACAAAAATTGTGGGCATACTGGGGACTTCCCAAAGACACTCAAAAGCGTCAGCGAAAGAACCAATGCCCCACCTGCTCCTGCGAGTGTGTATTTGTCAAAAAGTCCTACTGACTTTCGCCGTGCAACTTCCCACTGAATGCGGATTTCGGAATACTGCTTATGACTTGCCCGGATAGCATCCTGCAACTGCTGTTTATCTGCTTCCATTCTCAGAGTCCGTTCACGAAAGCCGTCAATGACTTAACCTATTGTATCAAGACGTGGGATGTGTCTCCAGTAATCCAGAATTTCCATGAGATTGCCTTGCACCGGGCCAGTTTAGCGTTGCTATGGTGACTGTCCGTCACACTATTTATTTGACCAATACGGAATAGTGACTTCCATTTATCAAACATTCTATTGAGGACGTATTCTTGTGAGCGGACACCTACCACTCGTCTAATTTATGACATAGCAAGATAGCGTATGGTATTATTAAAATATCATCAAATTTATTAGCATAAGCACCCTCGTAAGATGCAATACGTAAAATCTTCTATAACCATTACAATTGCGTGTATGGTCATCGTCACAGTCTTTTATCTTGGTATTGAATATGAGAAGGTATTCAATGAGAATCCAACCCTTATAGCCAATTGCATTTCGACAATACCAAACGTATCACAATAACAATCATGCGCTACCACGAATACGAACTAGAAAACGTGGGCGAGTTAAAACAAAACAGAAAAGAACAACATATATCACTGTCGATGTGGAGGGTTCAGGCACGGCAGTTCCCCCCAAGTCGAGAGTAAAATCGGTTGTTGCCCCGCTCCAAAAATTGTCTGCTGTGGGCACGCTCGGGCCGCCACCAAGGATCTGGGCATCTTCGGGAAATCCGTTTCCTGAAGCGGTCACGATTCCAGCCAGCGCGGTGCTCACATCTGACGCGAAAGTTGGAAAGTCCAACTGGTCGTGCGGGGATAGCGTATCGAGCACCTGCTCGACAGCTATTGAGAGTTGCGATTGGCCCAAGTTGGAATAATACGACTCATACTTCTCGTTGGCGGCGGCGATGATGGCACTATGATCCAGTCCTGCAAGGTATAGCGGACCTTTTGAACCTGGGCCCGCCCACATGCCGCCAGCGTAGCATGAGTCAATTATAAAAAGCTTGTTAACCCCAGTCCATTCTGAGTTACCAAATAATTTGGCGAATGTTGGCGCGTCAATAGCATCCTCTGGAGGAGCTGATAACAAGCCGCTTTTGGAAACGACTCCTTGTAGCGCTAATTCGGTGGGAACCGAGGTTGTAGTGTATTGGTTGGGCCCAATTTGGCGTTGAATAGAAGCTTCCGTATTAGAATCATTCGGATCATAAGTGCCGTGAGTATTGATATAAATAATGGCGAGATCGTTCGGGTGTAGTTTAGCACCCATAGCGGAGATTGCTGAATCCAATGCGCTCACGTTACTCGTAGCCGAAATACCCGCAGCAGCTATACTCGTGTTATCCACGATACCACCAAGGTGTGCACCAAATGCCTGAGATACCTGGAAAGCATTAATACCTCCCAATAAGCCAGGGCTGAGATCGCTTGGCCCATTTGGTGGCCATGTTACTCCAAAAGATAGAATATGAACCGGTGGTAATCGTGCCGTCGCAATGGCCACTGGCACTTTATTAACCGTCCCCGCACTCCCATTTGAGACGCTGTAATACAGCCAGTTGCCATCCGTCGTCATGCTGGTCACGTTGCCAGCGGCAATTGTTGTGAGCGGTATGGATTTGGCTGCCGAGACTGAATACTGTTCAATCGTGTTCCCGTTGGTATAGAAAACATTTCCGTTTGTTGCAGTATATCCCGTGACGCTACCAGAAATAAGTGCCGTTGGCGTTCCACCGGTCTGTGCCACACTATCAATGCCGCCACCGCCAATGTTGAGATACAGAGAGCCGGAATCTGTGGCAAAGGGGGACGCATTTTGCGGCCCAGTCAGCGTTGATACCGACTGTGTGCCGTAGCTGAACTTCAAAATATCTTGCGACCAATAATCTTGAAAATACGCGCCGGTAGTGTCCGTCGTCATACCACGCACCCATACACCGCTGGCGACTGTCGTCGATGAGCCGCCCGTAGTGAGGACGGCATTGATGTCACGAAAGTTGCTTGAGTAGTAGACGTTGCCGTCTGACTGCCCCATGTATACCCCGCCATACGATGACGCAAGCGTCTGTGTCGTCCCAGTGGCAGGGTTCCCAGCGAACATGGTGGTGTTATCGTAATCACCGTAGCCGCCAAACACTCCAGTGGAGCCAACCGAATAGTTGCCGATGCCGCTATACCCTCCAATGTCCGGTTCATAATTTGCTAGGCCAGAGAAAAGCACGTTGGATGTTCCACCACCAGTGGAAACATTTGCGAGCGTATCGTTTGGATGAGTCGATGTGTCGACAAAATACAGGTTCCCGCCATACATTTGGAGGTCGTTGGGGTTATCCAAGCCGCTGACGACAGTTATCGCATCTGCCGCAACTCGTCCCGCCACACCTACGGCGAGCGATAGCGCCGCCGCCCATATATACGCGGCACCACGTCGGCTGACATTTCCACGACGGCACGTATTGAAGGTATTCCTTCCCATTGTTTTATCCCTTTCTTCTCATGCACCACATTCGATGACCCACGATACCGAGAATTGGTGGTGCGATTACTCTCAATCCGTTCACTGTACGATCTGAACGGTACGAACATTCTGTTTGCCTGGCACAATTGAATAGTAATTATCACGACCGATAACTACTGTGTCAATGTATCTGGGTGTAGATTATTCGATTTTTCTTTTCTTCTTAACCAGTTTTGTTCGCTTCCGCCGCCTGCGCGGTGGGGTGGTCGTGAGACTACCCTTGTTGTTTTTGTTTTTCATGTCCATTCCCTAAAGGACATCTTAAGGACATTTCCTGTTTTTCTGCCCCCACCCTACCTGCGGACGGCGTGAGCCGCCGAGGCGAGCGTGAGCGAGCCGAAGGCCTCTCTCCCGTGAGGGAGAGAGGGCCGCTTTCTGACGAGGCGCCACGCTCGAAAAATACGATAAACCGTTGTAACACAAGGACTAAACGGAAATGGTGCCCTTCCCCCCTGGGGGAAGGGTGAGGGGAAGGGTTAAAAAGCGGTATAATCGGGGTTGTCTTTTATAAATAATTGGATTGCTGAGAGCAGACGTTCAGGTGTTCTAACATCGTTCTGCTCACACCGTTAAAAACAATTGTGCGTTCAAAAACCCTTGTCTAACAAGGGTTTTTGCGTTTCGATCTGTCTGCACCAATAGTCGCTGTCCCAAAACTGTCCCAATCCGCCGCTGGCGGTCATCGCCCCGATACCGTCGCCCCGTGGAGTGTTTGTGCACCGAAATGCGGACCGCACCTCACCATCACAATTAATTAAACGTCAGTTCGGGATAAGGAATTGAAATAAAAGGCCTCCTGGCACGTAGAAACTATTGGTGGTGTGTGTGAAGCATACCTGTTTTTTACGGCAAGGAGGCCAAACATGGATAGCGACATTGCCTTTGAATAGAGGGGGCCTGGCAGGATTTGCCACCACCAGTTGGGCATTAAGAATGAACCTGTCATTGCGAGGGGGTGCTACCTGCCAATCGTAACGCCGCCTGGGCGATTGCCGTGGCGGCGGCGGCGGCCGTTTCAATGCGCAAAATGTTATTTCCCAGACGCACGGGGGCGGCTACCTGCCTGAGCATTTCCTGTTCCGGCTGACTCCATCCACCCTCCGGCCCAATCATGATCGTAATAACCGAGCTTTCCGCGCGTGGCACTTGTGCGGTGTTTTGCCGTTGCCACTCGATGAGGCGTTGAAACAAATCATCCGTGGCATCAACATGTGTCCATATAAGTGTTCCCAGGCCCGCGTTCGCCAGAAGTTGCCGGGGCGTTTGTGGCTCTTTAATTGCCAGTATGCGGGACCTTCCGCACTGCCTGGCGGATTCAATGGCCAGACGCACCCACTTCTCCATTTTTCCGGCTTCAGCACTGGGGTGTACCACGCTGTAGCGGCAGTCCAGCCAGATCAGGGCAGTGGCGCCGAGTTGGCTGATCTGCTCCAGCAACTGATGCGAACGATCCGCTTTAGGTACGGCGGTGGCTATGTTCAGGCTGTACGGCGGGGCGGGATCAACGGTAATCGGGCCGGATAATTCATAATGGGCGTGCTTTTTTTCCATGATTATGCGGGCCGGGGCTGATTGCCCGGCACCGTCAAAAATAATTACGCTTTGACCATTATCCAGGCGTAACACATCACGGGCGTGATGCGCTTGATCATCCGGCAGTTCGCCCGCAGCGACCAGGGGTGAAACATAAAACCGCGGCATGCTCATAAGCGTGACTCATTGAAAAACCACTTTGGGTACGGTTGTGGATTTATTGATTCGGCTCAGGATAAGTAAATCCGCATCGGAATTGACGCCCGATGCACCAGTCCATTTAAGCATGGAATTCGTGATTCGAAAACCGCGTTCCACCGCGACGGGCGGAAAATCGGCGGCACTGTTTCTCTGCGGATCGCTGATCCATACCACGCCCCGCGGTGCCAGAAGATGATCAATGGCATCAAGAAGAATTGGATGCAGCCGCCGTTCATAAAGCACATCAGATGCGATAATCCAATCAAATGTTTCGTTGATTGGTTCGCGCCAATCCATGTGGCGGGCGTGAACCAGATGGGCGGGAATGTTGTTGCAATTGGCATTAAAGGCGGCAAAATCGACCGCCTCGGGATCATAATCGGTGAACGTAACATGCCAGCCGCGCATGGTGGCCGCGATACCGGCAATGCCCAGGCCACATCCCAGTTCAATAGCCCGCCCCGGCTCTGTGCCAGGGTGGTGCGGCAAGCTTGGCGGTGAATCCTGGTCGTTTAAAATATGTTCCGCCAACATGAGGCTGCTGGGCCAGATCACTGGCCAGTAAGGCAGGTAGTTATCTTTTTTATACCGTGCTTCCACGGTTGGATCATCCAGCAGCGAATCGGGATCAGCGGGGGCGAATATTTCCAGCCGGTGCGCACCAGCCATCAATTCATGAAGTCGGATCGGATAACGGGATTGCAATGGCGGGCGCTGCGTCATCGGTGCTTTTCCGATCCAGATATTACTGGTGCTGTGGCGGGGGAAGTC
>JAJZVR010000167.1 GCA_021847065.1 Planctomycetota bacterium
TGGCCAGATGGATGAGGTCGATGTCGGCACCCAGAGCGAAGTTGTTGGCAGGTATCTGGATGTAGCCGGATTTCATATCAATCCACGGATATTCCGTGGTTGGGATTTTTAATTCCTGCCACACTAGGGGCAAGTTGCTCAACCCATTTCGCCGTGCTAAGCAGTGAGTCCACGTACCGGGCAAAGTGCGCAGATTTCTTGTAACCCATGGCGCTCCGGAGCCGCGGATTCCGCTTCAAACTTTGTAAGGCCGCAACGAGTGCCGTGTGCGTAAATTCGGGAGTCTCGGAGCTTGGCGTGTTGGAGAACAGGATGGCCTTGGCCAGCTTCTCGCTGGACATTTGCAGGTAATGAAACCGGCGGCAGTCGGGCAGAGCTTTGGCACGACCGAGCACATCCATTGCCTCAAAATCACTGCGCGCCTGAATAAAAAACGCTTTTCCCCAATACTCAACGGCCAAGGGCAAGCTCCTTTGCCTTTCGCCATGTCCCCCAGCCTTTGGGGAGTTGAAGTTGGCCAAACTCCTCCGGACGAATCAAGGCGATAGCAGAGGGAAACCGGAGTTTATTCCGCGGCGAGGGACCGAACCGGTAAGGGTGAACCGTGCCGTCCGGGCTGATCGGGATATCAGAGGTTAATTCCAGCAGTCGTACCTCATCTGCGGCGGGAAACCAATACACGTTCGTAATGGAGGGATCGGCATCCTGATTGTCTTTTACCAATAGTCGGGCCTGGTCTTCAATTTGACATCGTGGCATAGATTTCAACTTCGCGTCGCTTGCCGCTTTACCCAATCGGCCGCTACCATTACGATTCAGCTTTACCATGTTGTCCCGCCTTCAGTTGAAGCAATACCATAACCCCATATATGTTAGCCTGACGGCGTAGAGGCGACAAGTTTTTGTGCCGTATGTGTGGCTGGATTTTTCGGCGTTGTCCGGCAGGGTTGAATGGCTATAATTAATTCAGCGGCCAGGATGGGCCGGCGTCAGCCGACCCCGGAATTTAATTCTCTGGTCACTCTTTTTTTTGTGTTTTATAACCTCGGCGTGGTTGTTTATCCTTTGTGCATTAGCGTTTTACAAGCTTCATGAATCTTACGACAGTTCCGTATCCCTGGGTTTCATGGTCGTCACCGTCCTGCGTTTCGATGGCGCGAAGTTCATGCTCCATATCGACGTTATACCCCATCTTGCTCATCCATTTCCCGGAGCCGGAAGAAGGCTGAATGGCCACATGGACCGGAACATCACCTTTGGCAAAAATGGCGATTTTCGAGGTATTCTTTTCAAAGTCGCCATTGTCGCAAGGTTTATAACCGAAGTCGTTTTGGAGAACTTCCATTATTTCCGCTATCGTCTCGCTTGAGGGTTGCCTTGGCCAGTAACCACAGCCAATCCCGCCGGGCCACCAAATCCGCTTTCTGTCATCAATTACAAAAGAAAAACAATTGTATTTATATTCTGTTGTTGGTGGGTAGGACTGTGGCGGCGTGGCCTTGCTCGTCACACGATGGTTGTCTTCCTTAAGGTGCGGGAAGGCTTTGAAGAAAAATTGTGGCTCATGGATTGGGAACTTCTGATTAGAGGTAGCCATTCATTTTTCCCCAGTTTAGCCACTCTTCCGTCATTGCTTCCATATTTCCATACAATGACTGGGGAACCGGGTTTTCGCTCGCATCGGTTATCTGCATAAGCGCGTCAAACCAAAACCATGGACGGTATTCCATACGGTTTAGTATCAGACGGATAACCTCATCCTTATGGTCGATGCCCATTTTGATAATCTTCAGAATCGCAGGATGCTCGGCAATAGTGCGTGGCGAGGAGATATTGCAAGTTTCGCTCTCCCATTGTGTCGCGAGTTGGTTGAATTTTTCGGCCAGTAGCAGTAACCGCGCGTCTTCTCTGATTTCCCCTGTTGGTCGCCAGGAATCACTGTCGAACGAGTCGTTTGCGAACGGGGCATGGCTCCATTCTTCAATTCCCAACGGTTCGGTTAAACCGCGTGGCCGCTTTCCGTCTAGTGTTAACATGCGTCACCTGCTGTTTCGAATAAGGGAACGCCAGTTTTTTTTGCCAGCCGGCGCAGGCTGTTTTCTTTTTCCTGTGCTCTTTTCAGCAATGTCTGCAGATACTTAATATCTCTTCCGTCCAGGGTTACAAAAAATCTCTTTATTTCATTGCTATCCGTGTGGTAGCCAATTTTCATCACATGATGCACCACCAGCGCGGCAGGCTCTTTCGATGGGTTGCTGGTGAATATGGGCCGCAGCTCGCTGATAATTCGGCAACTGTCCGGGCACAACCGCTGGTCATTCTCGAAGTTAAGCTCGTGGGCCTTGGCGGTGAGACCAAGCACCTTATCCGAACCAAGAATTTCCAGCATGCTGCGTTTTATCAAGGTCCAATCAATTATTTCGGAGTCCGTAGATTTACCTAGATGCTCTTTAGCCGCCGAAACAAGACCATCGGCGATCTCCGAAATTGGGCAATCTGAATCTGTATGATATTTAAGATACAGGCTTGCGTACATCCTCAATATGTCACTTACTGATCCCCGGTCCAAACTGGGGTTAGAATCGGCCACCTGCTCGGCAAGGCCGGTCATAGAGACCCCCGGTTGGGATTGTTTGACAGAACGGCTGAACGCCCGCATTGACGCTGGAGGCAATCGAACGAATTGCGCCAGCGCCTTTTTATATCGCTGGGGAACTGAAAGTAACAAGCCACACCACCCTTTTAACCCGACCAAACCTTATTACTAATAGTATCGGCTGTTCGGCCAATTTCAAGCCACCTTGATCCTATCGTCCGTTTTTCATTGATGGCAACACGGGATTCGCACGCCAGCACCAGCAGCAGCGGATAGGGAATGACGCGGCGAATCGCCTCGGCAATGCGCTGGTGGCGATTAACCTGATGCAAATTGGCTTGCGACACGGCGACTTCCAGATATTCGCGCTGGTCATCGCGGTAGATGGTTATTGGCACAGTGGCGGGTTTGAGCGTGTATTGCCAGAGGATGGAATCGACATCCTAGTCGAAGGCTTTTTTATCGGCTGCGCCCAACTGGGCATTTTTCAGAAACAGATTTTTGAAAACACGTTTGCCCAGAAAGCAGGCTTCGGGAAGCGCCAGATATTTGTAAATAGGTTCGGTCATGATGGTGGTTCCGGCAGGATAACCAGATACGCGACTACCTCAAAATCGTCGGTGCCTTTGAAGCTGTCCTTGCCCATAGTGGTGCCGCCGGGCTGGAACAGGCTTTCAATTCCTTTTTCATCGGCTTTGCCAGTGACGGCGGCTATGGCCTTGGCCAAAAGGGATTGGTAGCGCTCCATATCCGCCCCGTGTTTGGTGATGGCGTTGAATGCGGATACGGCGGCAGCATCAGGTTCGGCTTTTCCTAACGCCAGTTTTTTTAACAGATCGAGAATCTTTCTGGCCTGGGGGAAGTTGTGGCAGACTTCACCATTTTCCAGTACATACACCAGAAAATGCGGAGCCAAGGCGTAGGTGCTGTCAATAATGGTTTTGGGTAATTCGTTGCGCAGGCAGAAGATCACGCCGGACTGGATTTCCGGAATATTGGTCGGGGCGGTGACTCCCGTGCCCGGCAGCGTTTCTACCCGTGAATAGAATAACGCCACCGCTTTTTTGCGTTCTTCCGGTGTCAGGCCTGCGGCGTCAAGCAATCGGTTCCAGTTGTTGCGAAGATCTTCTGGATTCCAGATTCTTCCCCCTGCCAAAAACCAAATACTGAATCAACTGCGGCGAGTAATACGCGATGTGTCACAAACTTTTCGCGTGAATTATGTTAAAGTTCAGGATTTCCTTATAATCCCGGCATGTTGACGAAACGAATTATTCCGTGTCTTGATGTGGATGCCGGCCGAGTGGTCAAAGGCGTCAAATTTTTTGACCATGTGGATGCCGGCGATCCGGTTGAACAGGCTCTTTTTTATGATCAGTGCGGGGCCGATGAGCTGGTATTTTATGATATTACCGCCAGCCACGAGGGTCGGCAGATCATGGTCGATGTGGTGCGCCGCGTGGCGGATAGTGTTTTTATGCCGATAACGGTAGGTGGCGGCATTCGCACGCTTGATGACGCGACAAAGTTGATTCAGGCCGGCGCGGAAAAGGTCAGTCTTAATTCCGCGGCGGTGAAAGACCCGGAGTTGATTTCCCGCATTGCCCGTAAATTTGGCCGCTGCGCCACCGTGCTGGGCCTTGATGCCAATCGTGTTAAAAAGTCCGACGGCGGCGAATTCTGGGAAGTGTTTGTCAATGGTGGCCGGGTAGGCACGGGACGGGAGGTTTTGGCCTGGGCCAAAGAGGCGGAATCACGCGGTGCAGGTGAAATTGTGCTGAATGTCATGAATTCGGACGGCACTTTGGAAGGCTATGACATTGAAATGACATCCGCAGTAAGCGAAGCGGTGCATATTCCCGTGGTGGCCAGCGGCGGAGCCGGCAAACCGGAACATTTACTCAAGGTGCTCACGGAAGGAAAGGCGGATGCGGCACTGGCAGCATCGATTTTCCATTTCCGCACATGGTCCGTGCAGCAGGTCAAGGATTATCTTGCGAAACATGGGGTTCATGTACGCTTGACGCCGGAGTTGGAACATGCTGGATAGTGTATTGTTATGGATTGAGAAGAACCGTTCGCTGTGGATGCACGATCTCAAGGCGTGGCTGGCGATTCCCAGTGTTTCGGCTAAACCTGAGCATGATGGCGACATTGAGGCGGCGGCTCAATGGGCGGCATTTTATCTGCGCGGTGCGGGCCTTGATGCGACGCTGGTAAAAACCGCGCGGCACCCGTGCGTACTGGCCACTACGCCGGACGGATTGTGTCCGCCGGATGCGCCGCATATTTTGTTTTATGGCCATTATGATGTCCAACCCGCCGAACCGCTGCAACTCTGGACTTCGCCCCCGTTTACCCCCACCATCCGAGATGGGAAACTCTTTGCCCGCGGGGCCAGCGATGACAAGGGGCAGGTATTTTGCCACCTTGCAGCGTTGACGGCGTGGAAGCAGATTGCTTATGAATTGCCGGTTCGCCTGACCGTGCTGCTGGAGGGCGAAGAAGAAATTGGTTCGCCGAATCTCCGCTGGGTCATTGCGGAAAATGCCGGTCTACTCTCATCGGCCCGCACCTTAATTATCAGCGATTCATCACAATTTGCCCCCGGTGTACCGGCCATTACCACGGGCTTGCGCGGGCTGGTGTATTATGAGTTGACCGTTACCGGGGCCAACACCGATTTGCATTCCGGCATTTATGGCGGTGCCGTGGCGAATGCCGCCAACGCCTTAAGTAACATATTGGGCCAACTGCATGACGCCCATGGGCGGGTGACAGTTCCGGGATTTTATGATGAGGTGCAATTGCCGGAACCGGAATTGCGCGCCATGTGGAAATCATTACCGTTTGACGAAAACAAATTGGGGAAAGAATTGGCCGTGCCGGAACTTTTCGGTGAAGCCGGGTTTACTACGCTGGAGCGCCGCTGGTGTCGGCCAACGTTGGACATCAACGGCTTAACCAGCGGATATCAGGGTGCCGGGGCCAAAACAGTTTTGCCGGCCACCGCATCGGCGAAACTTTCCATGCGGCTGGTGCCCGATCAGGATGCGATCAGGATTGCGGAGGCCTTTGAAAACTTTATCCGCCACATTTCGCCCGCGGGTGTCACCGTAAAATTAGAACGTCTAAGCGCATCGCCAGCCGCACTGACGCCGACACATTCGCCGGCCATGACGGCAGCGGTGGAAGCGTGCGAAGAAGGCATGGGAAAAAAGCCGGTATTTGTGCGTGAGGGTGGCTCTATTCCCGTTGTTACCTGGTTCAAGGAGATGTTGGGGATAGATTCCGTATTATTGGGATTCGGCCTGCCGGATGATAACTTGCATGCGCCCAATGAAAAGCTGGATGTGGATTGCTTTTACGCCGGCATCCGCACCGCCGCCGCGCTTTATGACCGCCTGGGCAATATGAAATAAGCGCACAGCGTTCAGGAGGCGAAAGATTGATGCCATCGTGGAGTATGGCACATCACATTGGCGCAGCGATAATGGCGGCAATGTCCGCGATGCGTATGTCCTGATCGGTTTGTAATTGCGCGATGGTCTGCTCAATAACCAGCAGTTCTTGCCGGGCTTTCAATTGGTCCTGTAACGTGCCAGCACCTTGCTGGTAATTTGTTTGGGCCAGGGAATTGATGAGTTTCAAGCGCGGCAGAATCCGTCCGGCAAATAATGACAGTTGTTGATGATCATTGCGTAAAGCCAGAACGTCGATCAGCAGGCGAGCGGTGAGATTAACGTCAGCGCTGCGCAGAGCCGCCTGTTGCCCGCGCAACCGATCGCGGGCTTGAGCAATTGAGGCATTGATGGCTTTATAGCGGAATACCGGTACGACCAGGGCGCTGGTGAAACTTTGCGCTGTGCCATCGAGATTACTGGAAATGCCCAAGTCAAAATTAGGAATATATTGCATTTTGGCACGCTGAATACTGATGCGATCCGCAGATACAAATCGGGCCAGACCCCGAATATCAGGATTACGCCGCAGCGCCAGCATGAGTAATGCGTGGTTGGAATTCGCGGGCGGCGCTACGGTTGGAATGGCACCGGGCGGAGTCAATGGCAAATTGGCGGCGCGACCGAGCACGGCATTGAGCGCGGCCAAATCGCGCGGCTGGCGGTTGCGCAAAGCAATAATTTCCGCCTGCAGTTGATCAATGGAATTCTGGGCCGCCAGCCATTGGCCCGGCTGCCGCCCGCCGGTGCTGATCCCGGCCTTATTGAGGGCAGCCATGCTTTTAAGGAGCGACTCTTGTGTGCTGGCCAATCGCAAGACCACGGATGTTTGCGCATAGCGATACCAAGCGGCAAGCACATCCCGGCGAACGGTGAATATTTCCGCGCGATATTGCCAGCCAGCGGCGCGGGCGGCCTGCAAGGCGGCTTTGGCATCAGCGGATAGTTTGGATGGCCAGCGAATATCGGCACTGGTCATGTTGCCGGCCCCCAGAATAGTATTGGCCAGGGAAGCCTGCCCATTTTGAAGTGTCGTACCGGCATTAAGCATCAAAGTAGTAAGTTGCGTTCCGGCTTGGGGAATTTGTTCGATTGCAGCCCGCCATTTCCAATAGGCTTTTTCCACATCCGGGTTATTAAGCACCGCGTATTGGACAAGTTGATTACCGGTGGCGTCCAGCGGCAAGGGCGGCAAATGGCGTTTGGCGTAGGGCTTTGCAAAGGGAGTACCGGCGATTGCGGCGGAATGGCGCAGGCGGTTTTCACCCTTAGGTACGACAGTGCATCCGGACAGCAGCAATGCGCCCGCCAATAACATCACCAGCGGCGTGGATTGGAACACAAACAATTTCCGTCTGAACCTTGCACCCCCGGCAGAGCCTTGGGCAATATGGAGCGACGGCTTGACGCGTGCCGGAAGACTGTTTTGGAGATTTGCGTTCATACCGTACCTCCTTCCTTTGTTGGTGAATCCGTATCATTGGTTGCGGCTGGCGTGTTAAATTCTTTGCGCAATGTCCATTGCATGGCAATGAAATAAAGCGCTGGCAGCACCAGCAGTTCCAGTACAAAAGCAGTGGCCAAACCGCCAATCATGGGTGCGGCCAGGCGGCGCATCACCGAGCCACCCGCGCCCTTGGCCCACAGCAGCGGCGTCAGACCGATCAGGGCGGCGCAGACGGTCATGGTCTGCGGACGGATGCGGCGGACGGCACCGATATAAACCGCGTCAAAGAGTTCGCGCTTGTTGCGCAACCGTCCGTCTTTCCGCGCCTGCTGAAAACTCACGTCCAGATACAGCAGTAAAACCAAGCCCATTTCGACGCTCAATCCGGACAGTGCGATGATACCCACCCACACCGCCACCGACAGATGGTAGTGCAGGAAATACAAGGTCCATATCGCGCCCACCAGGCCGAAGGGAACGGACAGAAGCACGCCCAGCACGCGACCCACGCTCCCGGTGGATACAAACAGGAGGATGAAAATCAGCAGGAGCACCAGCGGCACGGCCAGCTTCAGCCGGGCATTGGCCTGCTGAATCTGTTTGTACAAACCGATCCATTCATAAGTGTAACCGGCGGGCAAGTTGACGTGTCCGCGAACGGCGGCGTTGGCGCGCCGCACGTAGCCGACGGTATTACCGGTGGTGGTGGTGATGTTGATGTAGTTGACGGTCATGGCGTCCTGACTGTCGATTTCCGGTGGCCCGGCGCTGTAGTGAATATTGGCCACCATACCCAGGGTAATAAATGTCCCATTGGGTGTGGCAATGGGCAGTTGTTTGAGTTCTGTGACACTTCCCCGCAAATTGCGGAAGTACCGGACGTTAATGGGGAACCGCTGCAAACCAAGCACCATGGTGCTGACCGGATCGCCGCCGATGGCCATGGTGATAATACGCTGCACTGCGGCCTGCGTGAGACCATAACGCGCGGCGTTGAGACGGTTGACATGGATATCCAGGTAATAGCCGCCCAGAGTCTGGTTGGCGATGGCGCTACCCGTGCCGCGGACGGCTTGAAGCGCGCGGGCAATCTGGTTGGAAACCTTTCCGAGTACCTTAAGATTTTCGCCAAAGACGCGGATGCCCAGCAGAGTTTTGCTGCCGGTGTTGGCCATGTTGACACGATTGGCGATGGGCATGGTCCAATACGCCGCGAATCCTGGAATCTTCAGTGCGCGATTCAGGCCTTCATGTATTTTCCCCGATGCGTCAGACCAGCCGTGCATAACCTGCTGCAGCGAGATTGGCTCAT
>JAJZVR010000168.1:0-4518 GCA_021847065.1 Planctomycetota bacterium
TCTTTGCACCAATCGTCCCTCCTTGGACGATAACAGACATGTTCTGGGCCTCCTTGTCGTAGAATATTGTTCATAAAACTTCTATCGGCAATGGAGGCCTTTTTTAATCTTAAGTAAACCGTATTGGCCTTAGACCAACCTGGGTTCTGAAGATCAAAGAACGAGGGGTGCGCAATTGGATACCCCGTAACAGAATTTCATCGGGAATGTATAACACATGGATGCACTTGGGGCGACTGGCCGTCTGGCCGGATGGCACGGTCTATTTGATTGATGAATTCGAGACGAGCTTGGGCGTAAATTGCATTGATTTTATCACCGAGGATGTGGTCAGCGAGAGTCGCCGTATGCAATTTGTCATCACCAGCCATCATCCGTACATTATAAATAACATTGACCCAAAATATTGGAAGCTAGTTAGCCGTACTGGGTCAGTCGTTGGGGTGATGGATGCAATGGTTGGGAGTTCAGACAAATCAAGCCACGATGAGTTTATCAAGCTAATAAACAGTGACAAGTACCGGAACGGAATAGCGTCCATATGAACCTTTATTTTCTCGTTGAGGGAAAGCGGAGCGAAAGGCGGCTCTATCCGGCGTGGCTTGCGACGCTCCTGCCCGAGCATCGCCGGGTGGAAAATGTGCAGGATGCTGCAATAAATAATTACTATTTGATTAGTGGCGAGGGGTATCCTTCAATTCTCGGCGTCCATCTTCCGCGAGCGATTAAAGACTGCGACAGCTTTCCCGCCTATTCGCACTTGGTGCTATGCCTGGATAGCGAAGAAACAAGCGTGCAAGATCGATTGAGTGCCGTGGCGGCCAGTTTTGCGGAGCACGGGGGGCATCAGCTCAAGCACGCATCGCTGAAGGTCATCGTGCAAAACCGGTGCATAGAAACGTGGCTGCTTGGCAACCGAAGTATCGTGACACGCGCTCCCCAGGGGGAACTGCGTGAATTTATCAACTTTTATGACGTTGCCGCGCAATGTCCAGAGAATATGGGGACGCCATCTAAGGAAATACCGCACGCTAAATTTCACGGACAATACCTGCGTGCTCTTCTCCGCGATAAACACATCCAATATTCCAAGACCAGGCCTGGTAACGTGGCCGAACCGCATTATCTTGCGGCAATGTTGGATCGAGTACACCAATATCCCTCGCACCTTCCGACTTTCCAGGCCTTTGTGGACTTCTGCAAAGACATAAGGGGCATATAGGGCGGTATCCCACAAACAGGTCCGTTTGGAGCGTCAACGATCAACTTTTGTGTCCCGCGCTTTCATACCGTGGCGATGCCGCATATTATTGACCGCATGATGCAGATGGATGCGCGTACACACACCGGCGGAATAGTCATTGCGGGCGTAGAAAAAACGTATCGGCTTGGTCGTCGCACCGTGCTGGCTTTGGCGGGGGTGGATGTTACGATAAGTTCTGGTGAGTTTGTCGCGATTATGGGGGCCAGCGGTTCGGGCAAATCGACACTGCTGCATCTTTGTGCGCTGTTGGATACGCCGGATGCCGGGAGCATTATGGTTGATGGCCAGAACCTGGCCAAACTCTCGGAACGACAGGCCACAGAGTTTCGGCGGGAAACGGTGGGGGTGGTGTTTCAGAGTTTTAATCTTGTGCCGACATTAACCTTATTGGATAACGTTCTGCTGACCGCCCGACTGGCGGGCAAATATGGTGAATTGGTGCGCAATCGTGCCATCGAACTCGCCGGGGCACTGGGACTGGCCGAACGCCTGACGCATCGGCCCGATGCGCTTTCCGGTGGTGAACAGCAACGCGCCGCGATTGCCCGAGCTTTATTGCTCAAACCGCGCGTGCTCTTGGCCGATGAACCAACTGGCAATCTCGACTCGATCAGTGCGGGCAGTTTCTGGCGATTGCTCAAGGGCGTATTGGCGGAATCGGTGGATTTTCCCACGACGGTGGTGGTCGTGACGCATGAACCCGCAGCCGCCGCTTATGCCGATCGAGTGCTGGTGTTGCGGGACGGCAAACTGGCGGGAAGCTTTGCAGTGGAGGGGCAAGATGATGCCGGCAGCATTGCAACTCGCTATCAGCACGCTTTGGCGTAAACCTATTAAACCCCTGCTGACCGTTGTGGTCATTACCGCAGCGGTGGCGCTGGTGATGACGGCTTGCAGCGTGCTTTCAAGCATGAGGGCGTCGCTGCAACACAATCTTGCGGCGGTATTGGGAGAGGTCAATGCCCGGATAACCCCCATCACGCAAGGGGCCGATTCCGCGGTTCCGGCAGGCATTTTAGAGCAAGCGGAAAAGTGCCCGGCGGTGCAATATGCCGCTGGCCGGACGATGGCCTTTTCGCGCATACGCATTGGAAAGCATACCCAACGTGCACATGTGATTGTGGGCAGTTGGCCGGCGGCACAGAAACTTATTCCGCCGGTATTTTCCAAGGGTGGCCCGCTGAGCAGCCCAACGGGGCAGATATTGCTGAATGTCGCGTTGGCCAATCGTTTGCATGCCAGTGTTGGCATGACGGCGACTTTGTTTGGCCCCGCGGGATCACAGCAGGTGAAAATTGTGGGGCTGGTGCAGAGATCGGCGGTAAAACGTTATTTTTCGTTTCCATCCGCTTACATCACCGGCGAGACACTTCAAAAAATTACCGGAGTGCCGCCGCGCTGGGGGCGCATTGATATAAAATTTCGACATGGCATAACCAATGCAGCGGGAATTGCAGCGTTGGCACAAGCGGTGGGGCCGGGAGTAAAAATCAGGTCCATGGGAAAAAGTCGCAAACCCTTTGCGCCCATGCAGCAGATGTTGCAGCGCCTGCGGTGGCTGATTGCAATTCCAACGGCACTGGGTGCGGGCCTGCTGATTTTGGCGGTTTTTGCCATTGGCATTCAGGAGCGGGTTCGATTTTTCGGGCAGTTGCGGTGCATCGGAGCGGCACGAGGGCAGGTGGCCTTAACTGCGCTGGTGGAGTCCTTGCTGCCGATGGCCGGTGGTGTGGTGGTGGGTTTGGTGGCCGGGGCGGGCGTGGCGTGGGTTCTGGTGCATCATCTGCGGCACGGGCAACTGATTTTTCATCCGGGCGTTGAGAGTTTTGTCATTGCCGGAACGGCGGGATTGCTGGCGGCGGCGGTGGGAATTGCATTGCCGGTGTATAAAGCATGGCGGGTGACGCCCATGGCGGCGGTGGCCAATATGGGTAAGCCGGCCAGTGCAAAATCATTGCGGCCAGCTTTGTGGGTGGGAATGGGCGCTTTGTTATTGCAGATTATTCTCTGGCAGATTCCCAATCCGATTTGGGCACTTTGGGCGTATGTGCTGGTGGGGGCGCCGTTGGTGCTTTTGGCGGCTGTGGCTTTGGCACCGGTGACGGTGGCGGCATTTGAGCGAATGTTTAAGCGGCCATTGGCATGGTTGTGGCATATTGAGCCAACCTTGTTTTCCGCCTCCGCATCTCCATATCGTGCGGGTATGATGGCGGCAGCGTTGCTGGCGGCGGTATCATTTTTTGTTTCCATGCAGGCGCGTGGCATTGGTCTGCTGGAATCATGGGAATTTCCGGCACAATTTCCCGATGCGTTTGTATTCAGCCCCATTACACCGCTGTCGGCTAAACGCGCAGCGGCAATACCGCGGCACGTGCATGGTGTGACCGGCGTGTCGGCGTTAACGGCCTTTTGGATTCCGGCACGAATTGGCACAGCCAAGCAGCAGCAGGTGCTGTTTGTGGCCGTGCAACCACAGAGTTTTCTCCGGATGCTGGGGGTGCAATTTACGCAGGGGCACAGGGCGGCGGCTTTACAGGCCATGAACGCGGGATCAGGCGTGTTAATTGCGGGCGATGCGCTGCATTCGCTGGGGCTCGGGGCGGGAAAGACATTGGCCGTTGGTACATTGGCGGGCATAAAACACTTGACGGTGGTGGGGGTGGTAACATCGCCGGGCGTTTCGATTGCGCAGAGTTTTTTGCGGGTGCGTCAGGCGTTTCATCAGGCGGCGGCGGTAGCGATTATTGGTACGCTGGCACAGGCGAAAGAATATTTCGGCATTAATGGCCCCAATTTGGTCATGCTGACACTTAAGTCAAATGTCAGCGGTGTGAAGGCTGTAGCGGGCGTGAAGGCGTTTCTGGCGTCCGGAGGTAAGCAGTCCTTGCTTGAGCGCTTGCTGAATTTTCAGCGTTTTTCCCTGCACGGCACGTCGGTGCGGCGGATGAAACGGGAACTGGATTATGTTATTACCCGGGTTATGCGGGCTTTGTCCCTGGCGGCTTTGGGAGGAATGCTGCTGGCAGCCATTGCGGTGGCGGCCATGGCGGCGGCGGCGGTGCGGCAGCGGCGTTATGAATTTGGAATCCTCCGGGCGGTGGGGGCCGGGCGGTGGCAATTGTTACGCATGGTTCTGGCGGAATTGTCGTTGATTGTGTTGGCGGCCATTGTGCTGGGCTGTGCGCTGGGGCAATATATGGCGTATATGGGGACGCTGGTGGATCATCGCCTGAGCGGCTTTGATTCCCAATATG